>JAZQRZ010000001.1:0-3846 GCA_045629845.1 Eggerthellaceae bacterium
ATAAGCGGACGCAGCAAAATCAAGCAGGCAAATGACACGACGAGAAACACCACAATTTGTACGGTAAGGTCGGCACCAAGAAAACCTGCAACAAATGCAGCAATGCCACCAACAACAAACCAAATGGTTATTAATCCCATCGAAGCGATTTCTATAACAGCCATTACCGCTGCAATCGCTAGCCACCAATAGGGGCTCATATACACTCCTTTCACGCTGTAAATGTGAAAGCCAGGAAATGGGATAAGTGCGAAGCAATTCCCACTTTCTGGCGGTCGCACTACCCTTGAGTATAACAAACGCACACCCCCGACAAGCGAGGGTGTGCATATACAACCGTACAGTATGTGCGGAAGAAAGTCTTACACGATGCCCTGTGCAATCATGGCGTCGGCAACCTTCTTGAAGCCAGCGATGTTAGCACCAGCAACATAGTTACCTTCTAGGCCATATTCCTTAGCAGCGTCGTCGCATGCATGATAGATGTTGATCATGATGCCCTTCAGCTTGGCGTCGACCTCTTCGAACGTCCAGGACAGGTGCTCGGCATTCTGAGACATTTCCAGACCAGAAGTTGCTACACCACCAGCGTTAGCAGCCTTGCCCGGGAAGAATGCAACACCATGTTCCTGCAGGTAAGCAGTTGCGTCGAGCGTGGTGGGCATGTTGGCGCCTTCCCCAACAATCTTGCAGCCATTTGCAACCAGCTTTTCAGCATCTTCGATAAGCAGCGTGTTTTCACGAGCGCACGGAAGAGCGATGTCGCACTTGACACCCCAGACAGCGCGACCGTCTTCTGCATGGTATTCAGCATTCGGACGATAGTCGGTGTACAGAGCCAAGCTGACACCCTTGTCGTGGCCAGAACGCTTTGCGTTGTAGATAGCTTCGAGAGCCTCGACAGACAGACCTTCGGGATCATAGACCCAACCCTTGGTGTCAGAGCAAGCAACAACATTTGCGCCGAGCTGCTGAGCCTTCTGGATTGCATAGATAGCAACATTACCAGAACCATGAACAACAACGGTCTTACCTTCGAAGGAATCGTTGTGGCACTTCAGGTATTCTTCTACGTAGTACACCAGGCCATAGCCCGTAGCTTCGGTACGAGCAAGCGAACCACCGAACGACAGACCCTTGCCCGTCAGCGTGCCCGTCCATTCGTTAGCCAGACGCTTGTACTGACCAAACATGTAGGCAACTTCGCGGCCGCCTACACCCAGGTCGCCAGCAGGAACGTCGGTATCAGGGCCGATGTGACGCTGCAGCTCAGTCATGAAGGACTGGCAGAAGCGCATGATTTCCATGTTGGACTTGCCCTTCGGGTCGAAGTCGGAACCGCCCTTGCCGCCGCCCATCGGAAGCGTGGTAAGGCTGTTCTTGAAAACCTGCTCGAAGCCCAGGAACTTCAGCATGCCCAGGTATACGGTAGGATTGAAACGCAGGCCACCCTTGTAGGGACCAATTGCGCTGTTGAACTGAACGCGGAAACCGCGGTTTACATGAATCTTACCCTCGTCGTCGGTCCACGGGACACGGAACTGAATAACACGTTCCGGCTCGACCATACGCTCGAGAATAGCCTGTTCCTGGTAAATCGGATCGTTGTCGACTACCACGCGCAGCGATTCAAGAACCTCGGTAACAGCCTGGATGAATTCCGGCTCGTTCGCGTTCTTCTTCTTGACGTCAGCAATGACGTCATCTACGTAAGACATGCCTGACTCCTTTGCTCCTGTAAAGAACCTGACCAAATGCCCAGAGCTGACCCATTCAGCCCAAAGTGAGGTCATAGTACTCGCGCATACCCCTTGCTACGTTTCGGAATTGTTAAAACGCGCTAGACGATTCGATAATGGCGTTTTAAGGCGCATAAGAACACAAAAATGTGTGACAGAAATGAGTGTCTTAACATCTAAGAATATCGCCCCAAAATGCCGTCAAAAGAAGTGATTTACCCAGCAAAAAGGTACATTTCCGCAGTTCAACGAAGATTACCGCAAGATTACAGTTAGTTTATCGCCAGTCAAAGTATGGCTTATCTCGCGAAAAAGCACTTTTCGTTTGTTCATAATGTCAGCCACGGGGTAAGAATGCGTCTTTGTTATGCATTCAGGGTTGTCGGTGGATTGCCGTAACCAATGACATAAGAACGATTTGTATGGAACCGGAAGGTGCCTTATGAATGCGTGTGCATTGAACGGGAAAAGGACGAGTGTGCAAGATAATTGCACACTCGAAAGCGCCAGAAATTCATGGCTGCTTAGACTTGGCGCGAATAAGCCGCTGGGTCTTGCTATCACAGCTATAGCCATGTTGGCTTTGGTGTGCGTTGTCAACGTATTCAATATTCCCGACGCTAGCATGATTCTGATTGCTGGCCTGCTTATTTGCACGGCAGTCTTTGGCACTTGCAGCGGCGTTACCGCAGCACTGATTATGACTACGTATACACTGTATAGCTTTTCGACCGGCCATGACTTCGTTACCTTCAGCGAGCAGAATCTACAGAACGTCATTATTACTCTTACTGGTATGACCGTCGTAACAGTCTTCGTTTCAGTTCTGCGCCACTTCATTACTAATACTTTGCTAAAAATGGAACAGCTAACCGAAGAACTTGAAGAAGACAATCAGATACTTGAAGCTGCCACTGCTGTTGACGGACTTACTGGCACGCGCAACCGCTTTGGCCTAAGGCGTGACTTTACGACCTATCTGGGCAAGAATCTCTTTGTAACTATGCTTGATTTGGACAACTTCAAAGAGGTTAACGATACCTATGGTCACCAAACTGGCGACCTGGTACTAAGCACCGTTGGTCATCGCCTAGGCGAGTTGTGTGGGTTCGAGCATGTGTACCGCTATGGCGGTGACGAGTTCTTGATTATCTGTGCTCACGAAGATGAAAGCGAATTGCAGAAATGTGCCAATTCCATTCAAAGCCGCATTGGCAACATTTACGTCGAAGGCATCATGGATCCAATTAAATTCTCGGCTGGCTACACCTATGGCTCATCCGCAACATCAAACGACCTACGCCAAATGATTCGCCAAGCCGACACCAATCTTTACAGTGCCAAGAGCACTGGCAAGAATTGCGTCATCGGTGGAAGCTTCGCGCTCGCAAAACATGAAGAAACGGAGCAGCGCAGCGCGAACACCACCGGACGCATGGAGCCAGTGCTTCAACCGGGCTTTACCGGCGAGCATCGTCGCGTAATGAGGATCGCTATCTAATGCACTAGGAAAACACCACGTAACGCACTCTAAACATAGTCCTCCCTTTCCAAAAAGACACCTTACTCGGAGGTGTCTTTTTGGTTGTTAGGAACACTTAGATGAAGCTTTGTCTTCGGCCTTTCAGAAGCAATTCAGGTTGCATTCGTACTATGCGTTTCAAGGTTGAAAGGAAGGACTCTTATGAAACGCATTTGGATGCCACTTGTTCTGAGCGCCACCCTTGCAGCAGGCGCCTTTACTGGTTGCGCAAGCGCAACTAATACATCAGCTTCTGCTTCATCAGCTTCCGCTATGTCAAGTATGGCGGTTTCGGACGTATCTTCAAGCAAGACTAGTACCACAGCTTCCTTAGGTACCAGTGTTTTGGATACATCAGATATCTTTTCTGATCGCGACTTAGAACAGGAAGCTGATACAAGTGCTGCAAAGAGCATTACCGTAACAAGCAATGAAGACGTCACAATTTCAGAAGAAGGCGTATACGTTTTAAGCGGGACAGCTGAAAACGTAACGATTACCGTTAGCGCCGACAGCTCTGCTAAGGTGCAACTGGTGCTTGATGGCTTGAATATTACGAACAGCGACGCGGCTGCTATCTACGTT
>JAZQRZ010000002.1:0-4454 GCA_045629845.1 Eggerthellaceae bacterium
CTGTGCAAAAGGGATTGCTGCTTTTGGGTATTTGGTTTGTAGAAGCGAGTTTCAGCTAGCTCGAAATACGATGATTTGTCTGTTTCTTTAGGGTGAAAAGAAGGCGATAATGGTCATGGTTAGGCGCTGCTGTAGTGCGCGTCATATTGGCAACCAAGAAAAGGAGTGAGCCATGCTGCATGAAGTAAAGTTCCCCTCATCGAACGGTCGCGACCAGGTTGTTGGCTGGATTTATGTTCCAGCGTGTGAGCCCGAGGGCATTGTGCAGTTGGTGCATGGCTTTGGCGAGCATTCTCGTCGTTATTTCCACATGATTGTTTCGCTTATGGATGCGGGCTTCATCGTTGCGGCTAACGATCACGTTGGCCATGGCGCAACGGCTATTCTTAATGACACGTGGGGTGACTGGGGCGATGCTGGTCCGCATACCATGATGGAAGACGAAAAGCTGTTCAAGGATGTTGTTTGCGAAAAGTATCCCAATCTGCCGTATTACATGTTTGGCCATTCCATGGGCTCGATGATTGCTCGCGACTTTTCTGCAAAGTATGGCGACGAGCTGGCTGGTGCCATTTACTGCGGCACGACGGGTATCTTCAAGAACACGCATGAGGTGCGTGCAAAGGTTGACGCTGCCGTCGAAGCAGGTAAGGCGCATGATAACGACCCAGCCTTTGTGGCAGAGCTTATGGGCTGGATGTTTTGCCGTTGCGACGAGGGCGCGAAGCTGGGCAACGAATGGATTTGCCACGATTCCTACGTGCAGAAAGATCATGCTGAAGATCCTTTCGATGCATTTACGCATCCCACGCACAATATTAGCTTGCGTGACTTTATTGACATGATGCTTTGCATTGAAGGTGAAGAATGGGCAGCTAAGGTGCCTGTTGATTTGCCGGTGCTGTGCATTGCGGGCGACCAAGACCCCGTGGGCAATTTTGGCGAAGGCGTATATGCGTGTGCAAATTGGCTGGCCGATACTGGTCATCAGGTTACAACGAAGCTTTACAGTGGCTATCGTCACGAGATTCATAACTATGACGATATCAAGTTTGATGTCGAGGAAACCATTATCGAATGGCTGTTTATGCAGCTGTAATTAGTTTGGGTTCGAAGGGAAGGAACGCCTATGGCTAAGCCGATTATGTATTACTGGGCACCTTGTTCTACCTGTGCCATTGCAACGAAGTTTGCGGAAGAAAACGGTATCGAGCTTGATTTGCGCGATGTTGAACAAGAGGGTCCCTACAACGAGCTTCTTGCACTTGGTGGCGATGCTAACAAGATTCCGTATCTCTATGATGGTGAGCAGCTTTTTGAGGGCTTAGATGCCGTAAAAGCTCAGCTTGCAACTCTTGTCTAATATCAGGAAACAAGAGGAAGGAAAGAAGAAGGGGCATACGCCCCTTCTTCTTTGGTTTCGTTTTAACCTGCTTGGTTTGGCTAGTTTGCTTCCTTCCAGCGCTTTAAGCTGGGCAGCAGTGCACCCATGAAGGAAACTGCTTCGTCAAGGCTAACGCCAGTGGCTTGCATAAGATAGGGCGCCGACTTTTCAATGACTTCATCCATGGTGGCGTTTGCGAACTGGCCATTGTCGTAACACCACTTGCAGTAGTTTGGATTCTCGTTGCCGTCTGCGTCGGAGCCTTTGTCCATGTTCGGTATCGAAAACGGCGTACCGCAGCACTGGCATGATGGCTCTTGCGGCAGATCAAGGACACGCGCAACAGGCACGTCAAGAGCAAGAGCAATAAGCTTTGCCATGTCGATACCAGGTGTGGTTTCACCGTTTTCCCAGCGGCTTACTGCTTGGCGTGTGACGTAAAGCTTCTTTGCAAGATCTTCCTGCGTCATGTTCTTTTCTTTGCGAAGCTGAGGTAGTACATCTTTGACTGTCATCGTTCATCCTCTCAGTTGGCTTACCCGTTGAAATGATTATCTGATAGGCGTTTTGGCGCGTCGAGAAACAGGCTGTTGCGTTTGCATTGCATTGTCTTGTTGGTTTTATTTCTCCTGCTCAGAGCTGCGAATTTCCTTCAGATTAGTGGCTAGTTTTGCGACTCGTTACGCATCAGCATGATGGCCGCTAGCGCTTGCAGGATGCCCAGAATCAGATAGAAGACAGAAGCGCCGTTTGGGATGATGAGCAGCTCTGTGATGGTCCAGCATATAAGTAGAACACCTGCAACTAAACATGCGCGATGCCAAGAGCTTTCGCTTTTACGACTCATGACAAGAGCAACGATGTTGGAAACGCCGTTTACCAAGAACAATGCAAGGCCTGGCCAGAAGTGACTGGTGAAGAATATATCGTGCAGTGGGAACGGGTCATAGATGGAAAGCGGCATCCAGTCGTTCCAGGAAAGTGGTAGGGCAACAAGTGCGCTCAGCATCATCCATATGCCGCAAACGGGCGCACAGATTCCGTTAAACCAGTTCATGAACAGGGAATAGCCCCTGCAGATCTTTTGCATCGTGACCCCTTATTTCTTCGTTGATGGCTTGTCGTTCGGGCCTTTTGCGACCAGCTCTTTGAACAGCGCATCTCGGTCGTAATCGCCGGTTGGTAAGCCAGGGATTTCCTTGTAGGCCTTGCAGATTGAAAGGCTGATTTCCGCGCCAACAGCAAGCATTTCCTCATCGGTGTAGGGGCAGTCGTCAGTCACGATAAGCGTGGTGAAGCCATAGGCGACAATCCATATGTCGCGGAAGTAGCAATCTGCCGTATAGGCGTCCATGTTGTAAATCTTCATGAGCGATTCGCGTGCAAGCTCCTGCGAATACTTAAGTGCTTCGATGGCGCCTTGAGATTCCGCGCTTGGTGGAGTAAGGAATAGCAATTTGTACAGTTCGGGTTCGTCGCGGGCGAAGGATAAGTAGTTGCGCCACAGGCCAAGGAAGGGGATGGGCTCCGATAGGCCTCGTTCGACGTAGGATCGGTAGAGCATGCGCACGTGATCATAGACTGCCTCTTTGAGCTGGTCCATGGTGTCGAAGTAGGTAAAAATGGGTCGCGTAGAAACACCAAGCTTGGCAGCAACTTCACGGGCTGTGACAGCTTGTGCCCCTTTGTCTTTTGCGACCTCGACAGCTGCGGCGACTATTTCTTCTTTTTGGAATTTTACTTTCGGCGGCATGGGCGGGCCTTTCATTGTTCGCACTTGTTATGCAACAAGTGTATCCTATCATAACCCGCCCAGCTCGGAAGCACTAAATGGTGTTTTTTGCAAAACTATTTCGGCTTATCATGAATAGCCCATCTTTGTTGCAATAGGCATAGATTGTGCCGACTTGATTAATCTTGAATCGTGCTGCCGCGTTTGATTCGGGGTAGGTTTTAACCAACTGAACCCTGTCGGGTGAAACAGCCGCAATAAAGCTGATGTAGTGCAGCTTTGTCATGGGGTGATTAACCTGAACAAACAGTTCGTCTTCAACTTGTTCAACGGTTATAGCGTGGCGCTCATCTGGGTCCTCGGCTTCTAACGGCAAGAGTTCAACGCCATGACAGCTCAGTGATGCCTCGCCAGTGCTTGTAATAATGTTGCCGCATACGGGGCATACGTGAAATTTGCAGCGTGTCATGTTGGCTGCAACATTGGTATTCACAACAGCGTTTCCCGAAATCAGTTCCGTAATCGAAACGTCCAGCGCTTGCGCCAGTGGTTCGAGCAGCGTGATATCGGGGTAACCTTTACCTGTTTCCCATTTTGATATCGCTTTGTCGCTAACCGTAAGCTTTTCTGCTAAGTCAGCTTGGGTAAGACGCTTGCGTTCGCGCAGTTCTTTGATGGTTGCGCCGGTTACGTATTTATTCATTGCTAGCTCCTAAAAACTGTTCGAATTCGTTCATTTCATTTTGCAGGTCATCCAAGAAGGTTGCTATATGAAAGCCGTCGGTGGTTGCGTGGTGCACCGTTAGCGAAAGAGGCATGATAAGTTTGCCGCTCTTCTCTTTCCAGCGGCCCGCTTCTACGCTAGGGAAGAAGTAATCCTTGTTTTCGTAACTATGCACTGCGAAGTGGGTGAAGTTAATCCAGGGAACTTCTGATACGGTGTACGTGTTCTCTGGCGGCAGTTCGGGGCGGCTAAGAACTCCGTGATTTTGACCGTATGCAGCCATGTTTTCCAAGTGGGCTTGATAGAACTGTGAGAAATCTTTGTCGAATGCAGTCCACATGAGTGACACCGTGTGATCGTCCTCGTGAAGTACGGGATACAGTGGCGTGAGTTCGTCGTAGTAGCCCAGTACGTCGTCCTTTATAGCGCAGGTGAATTCCTGTTGTTTCGCAAGGTTTCGTGTTACCAGCCAAAGGTAAGCGGGGTAGAACTTCAGACCGTGTTGCTTTATTGTTTGCACCATTTTGGTTACATCTACCTCTACGGTAATTGAATAGCCAGTGGGGGCCATGGTGCGGAAGTAGTAAAACATTTGCGCGCGAGGCCATGTGTCT
>JAZQRZ010000003.1:0-9626 GCA_045629845.1 Eggerthellaceae bacterium
GGCGCACTATTCCCCCAGGTTGAAACCCGAAAATTATACCATTACCAGGGGGCAAAAATGGCCCTTAAGCAGCGCAAACGCGCGTTTAGAGCCGAATTGTAAGCAAGCTGTAAAAAACTAAGTAAAAATGGCGCGCAATTGCATGCGCGCCCCGTTTGAAGCATTGTTTTTCTTTGCTACCAACTGATAAGTTCGTAGCCCGTTTCGGTGATAACCAACTGTACTTCCCACTGGGCGGTAGGTTTGCCATCGGCTGTACGTACCGTCCACCCATTCGGGTCGGACATATCGATTTCAGGACCACCCATGTTAACCATCGGTTCGATAGTGAAGCACATACCTGGAACCAAAATAGGACCTGTGCCAGCCTTTTCATTGAAGCCAACCCACGGATCTTCATGAAATTCCAAGCCAATACCGTGACCGCCAAATTCGCGTACGACCGTATAGCCAGCATCGGTTGCTACCTTATTCACTGCTGCGCTGACATCACCCAGGAAGCCCCAAGGCTTAATAGCCGCTAGGCCTGCCTGCACCGATTCGTAAGTAACATCGACCAGGCGCTTCCATTCGGGATCGACATCACCAATGCAGAACATACGCGAGCTATCGCTAAAGTAGCCATCGCGAATGGTGGACATGTCGACATTTACGATGTCGCCGCTTTTCAGTACTTCATCAGGACTGGGAATACCATGGCACACCACTTCATTAATCGATGTACACACGCTTTTCGGGAAGCCTTCGTAATCCAAGTCGGCAGGAATGGCGCCGTGTTCGATACAGTAGTTATACACCCACTGATCGATTTCTTCGGTCGTTGTACCCACGCCAATATGTGCTGCGACATAATCAAGGGCACCCACATTAACTTCGGCGCTATGCTTGATACCTGCGATATCTTCGGGAGTTTTAATCAACGAGCGCGGCAGAACTTCGAAGCCCTGAGCCGCCAATTCTTCCATGCGCTCATCATTTTCAAGATGGCACTTCTTGTACTTTTTGCCACTGCCGCACCAACATTCATCGTTGCGACCAGGCGAGATTAATCCATCAAACGACATGTGTTTCTCCTTGAGAAAAGTTATATTTGGCTAACATCATACCCGATGACGCTAGTCATCCGAAGAAATAACATCTTCTACCAAGTAAAGCGGGCGTTGCTTAGCTTCGGCAAAGGTATTACCGACATAAATGCCAACCACACCCATTACAGCAACAATAATGCCCCCAACTAGCACAATGGTAGCAATGGTACTTGGCCAACCCATAGGAATATTGGGATCGACAAAATGCTGAATAATGAGCGCAATGATAACCAGTATTGCGACAACCGACATGGCAAAACCAAACTTAACTGCCAAGTTCAACGGCTTTTTTGAATGAGCGGTGATTGACTCAACACCAAGCGAAATCTTGCGACCCAGAGTGTACGACGACTTGCCTTCGAAACGCTCTTCTGGCGTGATGTTAATACTGGTTTGCTCAAAGCCAACCCACGCCATGAAGAGCGAGTAATCGCGACCCTGTTCGCGCATGCTAAGGTAGCCTTCAACCGCGCGATGACTTGCAATGCTGAAGTTGCCCACATCGGGATCAACATCTGCTTCTGCTAAGTAGGAATACAGGCGATAGTACATACGAGAAAGCGCCAAGGTGCGGTGGGAATCTTTACGCCCCACACGACGTGCGAAAACAATGTCGTAACCTTCAAGCGCCTTTTTGTATAAAGCCGAAATAGCTTCGGGCGGGTCCTGGCAGTCGCAATCCATGACAACCGACCAATCGCCACGAGCACGATCAAGACCTGCGGTAATAGCACGCGGCTGACCAAAATTGCGAGAAAGACGCATACCCACCACGTGGTCATCTGCTTCAACTAACTGCTTTACAACTTCCCACGAACCCTGGGGGCAGCGGTCATCAACAAGAATGATTTCGTAGCTTTCAACCAGATTTGAAAGCGTGGTAGTTAGTCTGCGATGAAGTTCAGGCAAGGCACCTGGACACCCATACACGGGTACTACAACCGATATGTCAACTGCTTGTTCGTTCATTCGTGCCATTCTAGCACGGTTGAGAATAAGAGAAAGACCTGGGCATTTTTACACACTTTTAGCCCAGCAGGGCAAAGACACAGATTCCGCCAACGATAAGCACCAAAGCAGCCAGCTTTTTCGGCGTTACCTTTTCCTTGAAAATAAGCGCCCCAAAGGCCGTAACGTACAGATAACTAGTTGCCTCGAGTACAGGGCCTAGCGAAAGTGGAACAACGCGATAGGCATAAACCGTAAGCAGTGTTGAAAGGACAAACATGGCATAGGCACCGATAACCAGCGGATTTGCGTATTCACGCACAGTGTTTTCGTGATTTCGGTTAGCCGAAATTTTAAGCAGCACCTGCGATACTGCGCTGATAAACACGCTGACCAGCATGATGATGGAATACAGGACAAGGGTCGTATTCACGACTGCTCGCCCCCTTCCGCATCAGCACGCGAGAACAGCACGATGCCTGCAATAATCATGGCCGCACCTAACACCTTGAAGGGCGTGATTGCTTCGCCAAACAACACGAAACCCCAGAAGATTCCCCACACCACCGTGATACCACGATTGGCATAGGCTGTTGTTAGCGGCATACGCTTGATTACTTGCTGCCAACCCAACGCATAGCCGACAAGAATGACCAAGACCAAGAGATAGCAAACGATAAAACCCACGCTGAAAAAGTCGAAGCCTGCTGCATACTTGCTTGCCACATCGGCCAACGACATGAACAGCAAGAGTACATGCAGTACAAGCAAGGTTTTTACGCGCGAGCTATTCAACAAGCGCCGCCTTCCGCAAAAGAAGCAACAAGGCTTTCGGGCAAATACGGCATGAGCGCAGTTGCATCAGGCGCGCTCATGACATAGTGACCCAAGCGCGTTGAGCTGTCGGTAACTTCATGGGTTGAAGACTGTGGATCGGCTGTCATGCATTCGTAGCAAATCAACTCTGGATGTTCGCGTTTCACCTGCTGGAACAAATCGCAGTCAGCTTGGTTAAACATGAAACGAATAGCCGCTGCCGCAGGTTCATGCTGCGGCACTAAGTTAGGCTTATTTCCAAGAGCAACATCAACCACAGCGCCCACAAAGTCGATGCCCGTCGAAAGCGGTACCAGATGACTTCCGATACAATCGCCACCCATGCGTGCACCTATTTCGATAATACGAATACGCCCGTCAGACGCGATTTTCAATTCGGAATGCGAAGCGCCAAAACGCACGCCCAAGGTATCAAGAGCATGCTTTACCACTTCTTCAACACGAGCGATTGTTTGCTCATCAAGACCTGCAGGCTGAATATGGGCCGTTTCGATGAAGTGCGGCGCACCTGTTGTTCCCTTGCGGGTAATCGTTAAGATGCGATGCTCTCCTTCCCAAGAAATACCTTCTACGCTGAATTCATCGCCTTCAGCAAATTCTTCAACCACCGCTTCATCGGCAAAACCCTGTTCAATCGCCTGATAAAGAGCCTGTTTTAAAGCATCGCTGTTAGGCTGTTCTATCTTGGTTACACCACGACTGCCCGAACGATCGGTTGGTTTCACGATAAGGGGGTACGTAAAGTCCAAGCTGCTGGGATCAAATCTTTCCACCTGTGCAGCTGAGACGACAACGCTTTTGGGCGATGGGTCGCTACCCGCTTCAAACGCCTTGCGCATGCGGCCTTTGTTGGTCGACTTTTCCAAGCAATCAAGCGAGTTGCCCACCAGGCCAAGCTCTGATGCAACATGACACACGGCAACCGTGGCTAAATCGCTTGCAATGGTGCAAATGCCATCGATGCCAACCTGGCGACACTCTTCCACAATAAGGTCGACATCAACGATGCTGACAGGATGAAAGACATCAGCCACGCGTTCGCCCACATCGCCGCATTCCCATGCAAAAGCATGCACTTCGCAGCCCTTTTCCTGCGCCTTCTGGATAAGCGGCAACTGAAAATGAGAAGCGCCTATGACTGCAAGCTTAGGCCTTCCCATAGCTAGTTCTGCTCCAGGTATTCAAGAGCAGCATCCACGACCGTTTGGCGGTCTTGTTCAGTCATGCCGTAGTAAAGCGGCAAACGCACCAGGCGCTCGCTTTCAGTTGTGGTGTAGCGATCTTCGCCAACGAACTCGCCAAACTTCAAGCCAGCTGGCGCACTATGAAGCGGAATGTAGTGGAATACGCATTGCACACCGCGTTCGCGCATGTGAGCAATAAAGGCCGAGCGATCAGCAAGGTCGCGGCACTTCAGGTAGAACATGTGCGCGTTGTGCACGCAGCCTTCAGGGATGGTTTGCAATTCGATGCGACCTGCGTTCGCAAGCGGCTCGAACGCCTGACGATAGGTGTTCCACGTTGCTAGGCGATCGTTGTTGATGTCGTCAGCACGTTCCAGCTGCGCCCACAAGTAGGCTGCCAGCATATCGCTAGGCAAGAAGCTGCTACCCCAATCGACCCAGGTGTATTTATCAACCTGACCACGGAAGAAGCGCGAACGGTCAGTTCCCTTTTCGCGATAGATTTCAGCCGTTTCAATAGGGTCTTCGTCGCGGATAAGCAATGCGCCGCCTTCGCCCATCGAATAGTTTTTTGTCTCATGGAACGAAAAGCATCCAAAGTCGCCAATAGTGCCCAGCGCCTGACCATGATACGTACTCATAACACCCTGCGCTGCATCTTCGACCACATACAGGTTGTTTGCGCGCGCAATATCGTTAATGGTATTCATCTCGCACGCTACGCCAGCATAGTGCACAGGAGCGATAACCTTGGTCTTTGACGTAAGAGCAGCTTCAATCTTTGCTTCGTCCATGTTCATAGTATCGGGGCGAACATCGATGAACTTCAGCCGTGCCCCGCGGCCTACAAAAGCGGTTGCGGTTGACGAGAAAGTGTATGACGGCAGAATAACTTCATCGCCTGGCTGCAGGTTGCACAGCGCTGCTGCCATTTCTAAAGCGCTGGTACCACTGGTGGTTAACAGTGCGCGACGCGCGTTAAAACGTTCTTCAATCCAGGCGTTGCATTTCTTCGTGAACATGCCATCGCCGCAGATTTTCATTGCGTCGACCGCTTCTTGAATGTAGCCAAACTCAGCCCCAGTAAACGGCGCTTTATTGAACGTTATCACGATTGTTGTCCTTCTCTTTTTCTCTGCTGGCTTCCGTGTTTTCAAAATCCGCAGTTTTCCTTCGCAGTATTACTACCAGCGCAACAAGCACTAGTACGCCAATACCCGTTATAGCCAAACCCAACATGAGGCCTGGAGTAACATAACGCAACTCGATTTCATGAGTACCTGCTGACAAATCAAGGCCCATAAAAGCAGTGTCGGCACGTAAGAGATCGACCTGCTGCCCATCAACATAAGCAGTCCAGCCATTACCATGAGCTGCTGTGATAAGCAGCGTACCAGGTTGATCCATGCTGATGGTGCCCGTCAGTGTATTGCAACCAAGATTTAAATTATCGGGCACAGTTTTGGAAAGCGCTTCGATTTGCTTAGCTGTATTGTCGTGCGTTTCTACCACAACACTGAACTCTTCGAAGTCGTAAGCCCCCGCCTGGCTAAAGACGATAGTTATGGTACTAACTGGCTGTTCACTGTAGCCAAGGTTTACAAGCCATTCGTCCTTGCCGCTATACGTATTAATCTGCTGTGTTTCATTGAACAGGTAGCCTGTCATTTCCGCAGCATCACCCTTGATAGCAAGCTCGTAATTCTTAGCAGGCTTATACGACCAATCTTGTGCAAGCGCTTGCGCTTGGTAATACCAAGGCTTGCCTTCATTGCTATCGCCAGCAGCTAACTCGGAGGGCTTCATATCGGTAAAGTTGAGGCCATTCAGATACACATAAGTTTCCGCATTGGCCACACCCTTACACGACAAAGTTATCGACCCACCTGCGCCATGTACCACGAAACGATTTTCTTCAACCGTCACACCCGCAGCAGATTCAATCGTAAAGGGTACGGTGGTGTCTTCGAAATCAAGCGAGCTGGTTTTTACAAACTGAGCCCCCTGTTCACGGTTGGCATTTTCATCAAGCACAACCGCCTGAAGCAGTGCTTGCTGGCGCTGGGCAGGGGTAAGTTCAAGATAGTCACTGCGAGTAATTGCCTGGTCTACAGCAAAGGCCATGGGCAGCGATTCTTGCGCAGGAACCAAACGATAATCAATACCCATAACTGAACGCTGTGCGACTTCCTTTGCAGTTTCAAAGCCATAAGGCGCCGTATCAGTGCCATCGTTGCGATACACGTAGTACTTCACGCCAAGCAGCGCCATAAGGTCTGACCTATTCTGCAGGCTGGTAAAGCGGAAGTTGATGTTATCCCCCGCAATTGCCAGTTCGGTATGGAAGGCATCCACAGCGCTATCGTAGACCGTGTTGTAGAAGTCGATACCGAATAAGCCCAGAATAAGGCTGTTATTCGCAATGCGACTTAAAGGCGCATGCGCACCATTGGAAGCCAACGCTGCATCATAGCGCCACCAAGAATCATCATTTGCGTCGAGTGCAACGCTATCAAGCGAGCCCGTTGTTAGCTTGGCATAAGCCGAACCCAGTGGCACTTCGCCCGAACCCTGGCCACCTTCAGAAGGCGCCAAGAAATAGAACCCGTTCACAACCAGCGTTAAAGCAAGGGCGCAGCCAAGCAAGTTGCGACGCGTTGTTTGCTGCATGTTTGCCACAAGTACCATAAGCACCACGAGCAGTGCAGCAAAGCCTGCCACGTTTGCTTCGATACGATAATCTGGAATCAAGAACAGCAATGCATACACCGCTGCTGCAATAGCCATCACGCGCTTTTCTTTTTCCCCGAGCGCCATCAGCTGCGGCGTGGTTCGCGCAACAATGAACGCAATACATAGCGTGTACGCCCAAGCCCAGCGATTAGTTGCATAGTTCATTCCGTTGAAGAAACTACCAACACAGGGCAGCAGGAAGAAGACTGAAAGCACGACAAAAATAAGCTTGAGCTGGCGATTTTCGCCCTTACGCAAGAACAAAGCAATGCAGGCGAAGAACGCTAAGCCACCATAGCCAAGATAGATATCGCTGATTACATCGTTTGTTGAAATAAAGCTAGACGCCAGATTCAGGTAGTAATCCAGCGAATACAAAAGCGGAACGGCAATCTGACCATCGGTGAAACGATCAACCCCCAGCAAGGCAACCGCTGCTGGCACCAGCGAAAATGCCGCGAGCACAGCACAGAGAAGCGAATAACCTGCGAAAATGCCCACCCAGCGCAAGAAACGCTTCGCCGTAAGGTTGGGTTGCTCCACCATGACAACGCGCACTGCCAAGTAGCCAATCAGCAAAATGCAAGCAGCAAACGTGAAATAGTACGAAATGATGGCAAGTGCCGTAAACGAAGCAATGAAAACCCAAGGCTTGCGACCAGCCAAAATGCGTTCGGCGCCTGCCAAGATTATGGGGAACAATATGAACGCATGCAGGCCACTTGCCCAGCGCAAAACCGTAAGACCCGTTCCACACAAGGCATACAGCAAGCCACCAAGCACTGTTCCAGTGCGGCTTTCACCACGCGTTTTGCTGTAGAACACAAAGGCAAGACCACCCAGATAAAGCCTAATAACGACCAGCAGCTGGAAAACCCATTCGCTGATTGCAGGCGGCGTTATCGCCGAAACTGCATTAAGCGGGTCGAAGAACACATCGAAGGTGGTCAGCACATCGGCGCCATAGCCGCTACGCCATTCCCACAGCGGGACGTTTAACCCATCGCCAGAAAGCAAACCAGAAACGATGCCGCGAATCCATTCGCCTTCGTAGATAAAGAAGGAGTAGTACTGGTTTAAACCGTCGAAGTTCCAAATGAGCTCGCGACCGCTTAACGGCAGTACCAGAATCACCAGTACTGCCAGCGGAATAAACAGGCGCGTGTATGCCTTATAGCATGCACGACCTGCTCGTTTTGGATTGGCGTTTTCCCAGGCCAAGATGTTGTCGACAAAACGTGACGCCCTGCGCTCGAAGCGCCCACCTTTACGTTCGCTTCCGTTCGGAGCAGCGTCCGTCATAGTTATACCCTTCAAAACAGTATGCCGTCAGCGCCTGTCTTTAGCCGCGCACTTCTGCGCCCGTTGCGCCAGCAACCTTTTTCTTCAGCTTTTCAACTGCCTTGTCGACTTCTTCGCCTGTCAACGTACGATCAGCAACGCGGAACGTCAACGCATAAGCCATGGACTTCTTGCCTGCGCCAACACGCTTTTCGTCGCGATACACGTCGAACAGACGCACATCTTCGAGCAGCTTGCCGCCAGCGCTGGTAATGCACTGGACCAGACGCTCGTTCGTTACGTCTTCGTCGACAACGAAGGCAAGGTCAACACTAACTGGCGGGAATTCGGGAACGTCAACATAATCGCGGGCTGGACGTGTCGTGCGTGCCAAAGCTTCCATATCAAGTTCGAGCGCAACAACAGGAGCTTCGGCTTCGAATGCATCGACAGCCAACGGATGAAGTTCACCCACCCAACCGATTACCTGACCAGCAGCCTGTACCTGTGCGGCACGACCAGGCTGCAGATGCGGAGCTTCTTCTGCGGTTAATGCCTTGAAACGCAGCTTGGGCAAAGCCAGTTCGCGCGCGATGCTTTCAACTATGCCCTTGCCATCAAAGAAATCAAAGGGCACTGCAGGCGAATTCCACGATGCATCACGCATGCAACCAGCCAACACTGCTGCCAGCTTCTGCTTTTCCTTCGGCTTCTTCTGGCCTTCATGAGCTGCAAAGACCACACCAGTTTCGTACAGCTGAACGTTCTTCACACCATGAGCCTGGTTGTACGCAACCGAGCGAAGCAGGCCCGGAATAATGGACTGACGCATAACCGACTGTTCGGCATTCATGGGGTTAATAAGCTGCACCGGTTCGCCCAGACCCTCGGTCGACATGCGCAGATTCTGCAGTTCGTTGGGGTCAGCGAACGAATAGGTGGTCGTTTCATTTAAGCCTGCAGCCGTGCAAGCGCGGTTCAGCTTGCGCTGGAGCAGCTGCCATTCGGTAAGAGCGCCAACGCGCTTGGGGCTAGCCGGCAGCGTAGGCGGAACCAGATCCATGCCCCATAAGCGCAGGACTTCTTCGTACAGGTCGATTTCGCGCTCGAGGTCGGGACGACATGTTGGAGCCGTAACCTGCAGCGTATCGGAGCCATCTTCAACGACATCGCAATCCAGGCGTTCCAAGATGTCAACAATATCTTCACGCGGAATTTCTACGCCCATCATCTGCGTGAAGCGCGGAATACGGAAGGTTAACTGACGCGGAGCCGTAGGTGCGGGATACACGTCAACGATACCGGGACAAACCACGCCACCAGCAACTTCTGCAATAAGCGCCGCGGCAGCAGCCGAATAATCAGCAATGGGGTTGTCATCAACACCACGCTCGTAGCGCATCGAGGATTCGCTAATCAGACCCAGGTTGCGGCTAGTGCGGCTGGTGCGACCATGTTCGAATGTGGCAGCTTCCAGCAGGATAGTTGTCGTGTCTTCCTGAACTTCAGTTTCGAGACCACCCATAACACCAGCCAATGCCACAGCCTTTTCGGG
>JAZQRZ010000004.1:0-17455 GCA_045629845.1 Eggerthellaceae bacterium
CGCGCGGTGAAGCGCACACCTTAACCGCTCAGGGAATCGTGCAGACATTTCTTGACGATGGCAACAACGAGGTTCGCGCTATCGAAGATTTTTCATTAAGCGTAAAGGGTGATGAAATAGTTGGCATCATCGGGCCATCGGGTTGTGGTAAATCTACCTTCTTGCGTTTGGTGGTAGGTCTTGATGAACCGCTTGCAGGAACTCTTGAATTCGACGGAAAGCCTATTAAAGGCCCTGATGCGCAGCGTTCGATGGTTTTTCAGAATGCCAATCTATTTGAGTGGCTAACAGTTGAAGAAAACATTGCGTTTGGCTTGCGGGCAACAGGGCGCTACAAGGAAGAGTGCTACAAGATTCCGCGGCTCATAGAAATGATGGGCTTGCAGGGTTTCGAGAAGTCGTATCCTTCGCAAATATCAGGTGGTATGGCTTCGCGCTGTGGATTAGCGCGCGCCTTCGTTATGAATCCAGGCCTTATCTGCTTTGATGAACCGCTTTCGGCTCTTGATGCTTTTACGCGTGCAGTTTTGCAGGACGAGATTCTTAAGATGCAAGAAGCTGCTCATACGTCGATTATTCTTGTTACCCACGATATCGAAGAAGCGGTATATCTCTGCGATCGAGTGATAGTCATGTCTGGTCGTCCTGGTACTAATAAGGGCGAATTAGTTATTGATTTAAAGCATCCGCGCGATCGCGTGTCAGACGAATTTGTTGAGGCGCGTCGAAAACTGCTTGATTTATTGAACAGCTAAAGCTTTGCGCTAAATAATTGGGATAGCCTTGCAAAAGAGGACTTAATGGGAAGAAGGAAAGAATGACTAAAGAATTGCTGATGTCTCGCCGTAGCTTACTAAGAGCAGGTGGCGCTCTGGCGGGTTCTGCTGTGATGGCTGGCATGATGGCTGGTTGCTCGAAGAAGACAACATCTGCAGCTACTTCAGGAAGATCCGCTGATAGCAATAAAGTCATTTTTGGTTACTGGGGTGGCACTTGTGAAATGCCGATTTATGTCGGTTACGAGAACGGCTTCTTTGAGGACGCGGGTCTTGAGCCAGAAATAATGAAGATTACCGAAGACGTTGCCCCGCTTATGGCTAATGGTGATCTTGATTGTTTTGAGCTTACTCCCGATAAGTTTAAGCCGATGGAGCAGGGTCTTGAATGTGTGATTATCGACTCTTTGCATTATGGCTGCCAGCAGGGTGTTGCGTCAGCTGAATCGGGTATTAAGAGCTTCCGAGATCTTGAAGGCAAGAAGGTTGCTTCAAAGATTGGTTCGATTTCTCAGATTGTACTTGCTGCACAGATGAAGGAAGCTGGTCTTGATCCTGATAAGGTTGAATGGCTGACGTATAAAAACACCCAAATGCAACAGGCTCTCGAGGCTGGCGAGATTGATGCCATGGCAGATTACGATCCGTGGCCTGATATCATTTTGGAAAATGTTCCAGGTTCGGTGCGTTACTATTCATGGACTTACGACGAGGCTTTAAAGAATACACTGTGCTGTTTTGTCGGTATGTCAACCAGGCGCCTGAACGAGAACCCCGATCTTGGCAGGATGCTTTCTGAGGGCTTTAAGAAGTCGACAGAGTGGATTGTTGCTAATCCTGAAGACGCTTGTGATCTTGCTATCAATGCAGGTTATGTTCCTATCAATACTGACACAGGCTTTACGCGTGACATGATGATTAGGGAAATAATTGATTATCGTTTTACTTCTGGGGATAAGAAGGCTATTGACGATAGCTTCAAGACCATTTGGGAGTGGGTTGCTGCTGCTGGGGCTATGGAAGATGCTCCTGCTGACCTTGATAAGTACATCATGAATGACTTATACAACAAGATGGTGAAGTTGCAGTTCTAATTGCGATGGGGGCGAGCTTTCGTTCGTTTCCTTTCGCAATTGCATGCCCCGCTTGGTCGGGGCATGCTGGTTTTTGAAGTGATTCCATAGGGATACGCTAGGGAAATAGTTACTAGTTGGTAAGGCATCAACATGAAAGATCTGATACTTCATAGTTTGAAGATGCATAAGGTGCAAACGGTTTCGGTTACGCTGTCCGTAGCATTATCGGTGATGGCTTTGTTTGCGCTTGTCTTGGTTTATGGTGGCGTGCAAGCTGGGGTGCAATTAAATTCCCAGCGTGGCGGCGCGCAAATCATGCTGGTGCCGACTGAAGCCGCTGCCGAGCTTTCGGGCGAAGGTCTGCTTTTTACTGGCGCACCAGCGTCGTATTATCTGGGTAGCGATGTCGCCGAGCGCGTAGCCAAGACCGAAGGTGTGGCACGAACGAGCGAGCAATTCTTTGGACAAACGCTTGATGCTAGTTGCTGCTCCGTTGAAACGGCCAGTCGCTTAATCGGGGTAGACTTTTCAACCGACTGGACCGTGCAGCCTTTTGCGCATATTGAAATTGGCGATCATTTGGCCTCTGACGAAGTTATCGTAGGGTCGGGAGCAAGTGGGGAAGTTGGCCAGACCATCATGCTTCTTGGCAACAAGTACACGGTTGTCGATAGGCTGGAACCAACTGGTTCAGGTCTTGATTTATCAATCATGCTCGACATTGATTCTGTACGCAAGATTTGTAAAGAGTCGGCAGGGTTAGGGTACCTGTGGGAGAAGTACGGTGACCCCAATAATCTTGTGTCATGCATTCTTGTTGATTGTGCTGATGATGTCGATTATGACCGCCTAGTTGTTCGCTTAGGAAACATTGATGGCGTGCGTGTTCTTGAACGCTCAGAGCTCGTTAGTGAATCGCAAGCTCAACTGCAAACGGTGTTTACTATCTTACTTGGCGCTGGCGTATTGATGCTTGTCACTATGCTGGTGCAGCTTTTTGCACGTTTCTATTCATGTGTTTGGGATCGTAAAAGCGAGCTTGCTTTATATCGAGCTGTTGGCGCTAATCGTGGTCAGTTGCGTGCACTTATTGGCGGCGAAGTCGGAACCATTGTGGCTATTGGCTTGATTGCTGGTCTTGTTTTAGGTGCCGTGTTGTATCACGTGCTGATTAACATGTTGCAAAGTGGCGCATCATTCCCCTTTGTTGGTCTTTCAGTTGGCGCTATGGTGGGCGTGGCAGCAGTGTTCATTGTTGTGTTTGCGCTTATAGCTTTAGCGGCTATTGCAGTGCCGCTTTCTCAGTTGGGTCGTCTTGAGCCGTCTTTAGTTATGCAGCAAGGGGATATTGACTAACGAAGCACATGCTGACTTCTTATCATTACGGGGAAGGTTGTTATGTATATCGAGGCCATTGATTTGGGAAAATCGTATGACGATGCGGTTGTTATCGAGCATACAAATTTTCGAGTTGGTGAAGGTGAATCAATAGCATTCGTCTCGCCTTCAGGCTCAGGGAAATCAACCTTACTTTCTATGTTGGGGTTGCTGCTTGATCCTACGACAGGGTCGGTTGTTGTTGATGGGCAAGATACTGCGAAGCTGTCTGATAACGAACGAAGTGAATTGCGCTTGCATACGTTTGGGTTTGTCTTCCAACACACGCAGCTTATAGGTTCGCTTCGTGCGTGGGAAAACGTTGCGACACCAGCGAATTTTGCAGGAAAACTTGATTTTGATTCAAAAGCACGAGCGATGGATTTGCTTGAGCAGTTTGGGCTTTCTGAACGCATTTATCACTATCCCTATCAGCTGAGTGTAGGTCAAAAGCGTCGCGTTGCCGTTGCGCGAGCCATGATGCTTTCGCCAAAAATCATTATCGCTGACGAGCCAACAAACGACCTTGATTTGGAATCAGCTACAAGCGTGGCTGATATGCTGCTTTCTTATGCTGAACAGGGCAACGTATTGCTGTATGCCACGCATGATTTGCAGCTTGCACAGCGCGCAAGCACAATTATGAGAATGCAGGGTAAGACGTTTTGCGCATCCTAAGTGCTTGCTTGATGTACTTGTAGAGTGAATGCACGTTACGATGTAGGTGAGAAAACAGGAAGCGCTATCTTAGTAGCGCGTAAGGCTTGTTAAGTCCTAAGGCTTCTACTTATAAGTACTTGCGCAGGATAGGTATACAGCACAGCGTTAACGCGATAATAGCTAGCGCGAATATACCGACCAAGTCAAATCCCGCAAGCGAGCCAAACATATCTACGACTGCACCGCCCGATACAGGGCCAATAACCATACCAATGCTCATACCAGAAGCAATCCATGATAAGGCTTCTGTTAAGTGTTCATTTTTAACGGCGCGTTCGGCTGCTAGGTTCATCGTTATGTAGCACGGTGAGTAGGCAAGTGCTGCTACGCACGCAATAATCAACAGGCTTAAAGGCGAAGCAGCGAAGAAGAATAGTGCATACAAAAGGCCAAAAGCAACGGCAAACACAATAACCTGGTTGCGTATAGGCCACGAAAGACGCACTAATCCAAACAGGAAACTCATGCAGACTGAAAAGACCGATTCGATGGCGAATATCGCACTTGCCAGCATGGCCATATCAATCGATTCAGAATAGGTAATGAGTACGGTGTCGAATGAGCCATATACTGACCCAAACAGCACCATAATGGCAAAGAGAACACGCATGACAGGGGTATTGCGAAGTACGCTTCCTTTGTCCTTGGTTTCAGCTGAAGTTACTTTTGGTTGTGGTTCGGTGTCGGTTGATGAAAGCATGAGTATGGTGCCAACGATATAGATGACGGTACCGATAAACATGCCTGCTGCTGGGGCAATGGCGGCTGCAATAGCAATAACTGCAGCGGGGCCAACCATGAAAGCGATATCTTCCAAGATGTTCTCGTAGGCATAAGCGGTTTTAAGTGCAGGAGCGTCTTTTCCAAGCTTTCCTGAACTAATAAGGTAGGTCCATCGTGCGCGGCAAAGCGCCTGTGCATTTGGTAAGAAACTGATAAGAGGTGCTGCCAGGTAGTTCAGCCAAAAAGGACCTCCGAAGTGTGTAGTTCCCAGCATAAGAACAAGCCCAACAACGGCAATAGCAGCAGCTTTCGGCACAACAGCGCTTTGGCCGCGTTCGTCGATGCGGCGCGATACACGTGGGGCAACAAAGAACATGCAGATAGCAATAAGGGATGCCACACTTGATGCTTCAAATGCAGATGCGCCTGCCAATGTAAGCGTTGCAATAGTGCCGATAGTGGTGGTGTAGGCAAACAGGCGCATAAGCAGCGCGCCTATATCAAAGCGGTACGCTACTTTTGTGCGTAGAATCGCACCGTATGTTCCTTTGCCCGCGCTCATACGTTACCTAAGGGTTTGGTTGGAATTCGTTTCATATTGGTTATGGCTCATGGTAACGGATTGTTCTAGGGAAGAAAAACCTAGCGCGGTGCTAGGTAGTGACTATGTAGAATATAGGATATAGTCAACTATTAAGAATACCAATGTGATTGCAGGTATCATTATGGTGGGAATGCTAGTTACGGCACTTGATGGCCGATTAGCATACTTATTCAAAAGAGAGAGGAAAAGTGTGTCTGCAGGAAAAGCGAATTGTCTGGTATGTGGCGAACCTCTTGTGTATTGGGAAGAAGCAAAAGAAGTTACCTGTCATATTTGCGGGAAAACTGAAGCGGGTCATTCCATTTGCTCAGACGGCCACTACGTATGCGATATGTGCCATCGTATGCAAGGTGTTGATTTCATCTTAGGGCTTTGCTCTTGTTCGACTTCGACTGATCCCATTGCCATCATGAACGAGGCAATGAACGATAAGTCTATTTATCCGAATGGCCCCGAGCATCACACGCTTGTTGGTGCGGCGCTTATTACAGCTTATGCAAATGCTGGTGGTTTAAATTCGAAGGGCCAGCCTTTGGATAAGCAGGCAGCGCTTGCCGAATTGCGCAAGCGTAGTTTGCAGGTACCGGGTGGTACGTGCGGCTTTTGGGGCACCTGTGGTGCGGCGGTATCCGCTGGTCAGGCTATGAGCATTCTGAACGGCTCCACGCCTATGACCGAAGGTCCGTGGGCGCAGTGCCAGCGTCTGACAAGTATTATTTTGGGTCGTATGGCTGATATTGGTGGCCCGCGTTGTTGTAAACGCACTGGCTATATTTCGGCGCTTACCGCTGTTCCTTATATCAATCAGGAATTGGGTTCAAAAATGACTTTGCCAGATGAAGTGGTGTGCACCTTCTTTGATCGTAACGCTGAATGTCGCAAGAAGGATTGTCCTTTCTTTCCGGGTGCTGATGAAGAAGTGAAGGCTAGCTATCAGCCCACTTACACGCTGCGCTGGGTTGGATAATACGAAATAGACCACACTTTTTCGCTCTGGAAGGAAATGCATGAACACGAAGTACATGATTGTTAGCGGCTTTTTGGGCTCGGGTAAAACTACCACTATGATTGCAATGGCGCGCGTTATTAACAAGCGCTTGCAGGATGCTGGTCAGCCTGGTCATTCGGCTATTATTGCGAACGATCTGGGTGCAAAGAACCTGGTTGATGCTGACTATACACGTACGGCTGATGTGGCGATTAATGAAATCACGGGCGATTGCATTTGTTATGTAACAGATGACTTGGTCAGCCATATCGATCGCTTAGCACGCGATGGTGCAAACATCGTAATTTCTGACATTCCAGGCTGTGGTGTTGGTGCGCTGAACCACGTGTACGTTACGCTTACTCAGGAATACCCCGGCAAGTATGACTTGCTGCCGCTTGTGTGCCTTGTTGATCCTGTTCGCTTGCGCATGGTGCTGCCCGAACAGGCTGACATTCATCTACCTGAAGAAATGCGCTTTGTTTTGAATGCTCAGCTGGCAGAAGCGGATCTTATTGTTCTTAACAAGTGCGATCTCATTGATGAGGTCGAACGTGAAGCTGACTTGGAATTCATTCGCACAGCCTATCCCGACACACCTGTTATGGCCATGAGTGCACGTACAGGCGAAGGTGTTGAGGCGGTCGTGGATTATGTTCTGGCTCATTCGGCGCCAGCAGTGTGGCGCGACTTAGGCACCGATTCCGAAGAGTTCGATGCAGCCGAAGCGCAGATGTGCTGGTATAACCGTCGTTTCTTTGCCGAAGAGCGCAACGGTAAAAACATCGATTTCAACGAAGTGGTCGAAGACTTTATGGAAGGCATTCGCGAAGGCCTTATCGAAGCCAAACGTAACGTGCCTCACCTAAAGTTGTTTGCGGCTGGCGAAGGTGACGACTTCGTGAAATGCTCAATTGTTGGCATTGATTACGACTTAGAATTCGAGCGCAAGCTTGATCATGATTATTCGGGCATTGCCATCGTGGTAAATGCTCGTGCTGTGTGCGAATCCGAAACCTTTGGCGATATCGTGGAAGATGCCATGGATGCCATCAAGGCAAAGTGGAATCTGAAGTGCCGTGTTATCTTCACTGAATGCTTCGGCTTTGCAGACGAAGGTCGTCGCAATGGTGGCCGAGCCTCCCGTTACGTTGATTAGGTTCTTGAGTTATTAAGTAAGGAGCTCAGCGACCAGACTAGAAAGATAAAGTATGGAACTAACAACAACACATGACGAGGTGCGCGAGTATTACGGGAGCACGCTTAGCAGTGCAGATGACTTGCATACCAATGCGCCGCATTGCGAAGCAGTACCACCCCCACGTTACGTAGTGGAAGTCATGCCGCTTATTGCTGACGAGATTATTGCGCGCTTCTATGGTTGTGGTTCGCCGATTCCTCCAGCGCTTGAAGGCGCTACCGTGCTTGATTTGGGCTGCGGCAGCGGGCGCGATGTGTATGTGTTGTCGAAGCTTGTGGGGCCGACTGGTCGAGTAATCGGCGTCGACATGACCCCTGAACAGCTTGAAGTTGCTCAGAAGTATCAGCAGGAACAGGCTGAACGTTTTGGCTATGAGCAGTCTAACGTCGAATTTCGTTTAGGCTACATCGAAGACTTGGCTGGCTGCGGTATCGAAGACGAGTCAATCGATTTGGTTGTTTCTAACTGCGTGGTTAACCTTTCGCCGTTCAAAGATATGGTTATGTCTGAAGTCTTCCGTGTGCTCAAGCCTGGTGGGGAACTGTATTTCTCGGACGTGTATGCCAGTCGTCGTCTTCCCGACGAAATTCGTAACGACCCTATTGTGCATGGCGAGTGTCTTGGCGGCGCAACGTATGCTGAAGACTTCCGTCAGCTTATGCGTCGTGCGGGGTGGCCTCATATTGTTTGGACGGTCGATGACCCGCTGCACGTAGGTGATCTTGCTATCGAGGCTCGTGTTGGGTTTACCAGCTTCCGCAGTCGCACAATTCGCGCTATTAAGTGCGAAGGGCTTGAAGAAACGGAAGAAGATTATGGCCAGCATGCCACTTACCTTGGTGGTATGGCAGAAATGCCGCGCTATTTCGATTTTGATGTCGACCTGCGTTTTGTAAAGGGTAAGCCACGCGCTATTAGTGGGAATACGGCACGTATGTTGAAGGCTTCGCGTTATGGCAAGTACTTCGAGGTTTCTGAACCGCGCCTGCATCGTGGTGCCTTTAATGCCGAACGCGCTCAGCAGGCTTTTGAAGTGCGCAGTCACAAGCGTACTGTTGATTTAAAGATGCTTCAAGATGCCTATGACAAGGCTGATTACCTGACCTTCGAAGAACGTGTTGGTCAGCCTTCGCTGCTTCAAACGCGCGAACATCAGGCAACTATGCAGGTAAATGTTACGTACCAGTGCAACCTTGCGTGTCGCCATTGCTATTTGGAATGCAGCCCCAAAAACGAGCAGGCTATGAGTCGTGAAATCATGCAGAAGTGCCTGGATGCGTTTAAGGCAGGCAGCTTCGAGGTAATGGATATCACAGGTGGTAGCCCCGAGCTGCATCCTGATTTCGAATGGTTCCTGCGCGAGTCTTCCAAGCTGGGCGAAACCATCGTTCGTACGAACCTGACGCTTTTGCAAAAGCCTGAATATGCGCACTTCATTGATGTGTTTGCTGAAACAGGTGCGAAGGTAGTTGCGTCTTTGCCATACGTCGACCCTCAGGGCGCCGATAGCCAGCGTGGTTCGGGTGTGTTTAAGCGCGCTATTGCCTCGGTTCGTGAATTGAATAAGCGTGACTACGGTATGGGTGGCGACTTAAAGCTTGATTTGGTTTATAACGTCGCAGGTCCCTTTTTGCCTTTGCCACAAGAAATGATTGAGTCGATTTATCATCGCGTGCTTGAACGCGACCAAGACGTAAAGTTCGACAATTTGTTTGCTTTCAATAACTGGGCATGTGGCCGTTTTGCTGCCGACTTGCTTGATATGGGAATGTTTGACGACTATCTGGCCTTACTTGCAGATAACTTCAACGCTATGGCTGTTACGCGTCTTATGTGCCTCGACATGGTAAACGTCGACTTCGATGGCCGCTTGTATGACTGTGAGCCCAACCATGTATTGGGCTTGCCGATTCAAGTTGATGGTCGCGATGCAACGATTGATGACTTGCTGGGTGGTCAGCTGCCGCCGCGTCAGGTGCGCACCAATCCTCTGTGTTACAGCTGCGCTGCTGGTTCGGGTAGTTCTTGCGGTGGTTCTCTGCTGTAATACTTGTTGTCGAAATGGCTTCGTATTAAGTTTGTTGGCTGTGCGACTAGTCAATTATCGGGTAACATAGGCTTACCATGATATATGGGCTGAAGGGAACAGCATGGACTTCAAGTATGTTCGCATACAGGGTCGTGAGGTATCTGCTGATACCATGTATGCAGCTGGAATCTTCAGCGTTTGCTGGAAGCTCATTCAAGAAGACGTCATGGAAGAAGAAGACGTCGCTCTGTTTAAGGAAATCGATTCTTGGTTTGCCGAAGAGCTACCTTTCCCCGAGCCGTGCATGAGAAAAGAACCAGTGGTTTGTTTCTTTAAAACGGCCAACACTGATCTTATGATGCGCATGATTACTCCAGCTATGTGGTTGCTCGAGCGTTATGACCATCCGTTTTATGTGGTATATACCAATTCACCTGGTGAAATCGTTTACGAAGACGAATTCCAGGTTGCCGTGAAAGTTCCAGATGTTCCAGTGAAGGTATTTCATCATGAATGGACAGAACCGGGCAGCGGTCTGTTCGAAAAGTGAAACAGGAGAATCTTATGGAATATGAACTGCAGCAAGATGAGCAAAAACTTGTGGTTACTTTAATCGGCAGGCTTGATGCTCAGTCTGCTCCTGAACTCGAAGAGGCCATGGAAAAGTCGCTTGATGGTATTACCGATGTCGTGTTTGACATGACCGACTTAGATTACATTTCAAGTGCTGGCCTGCGTATTCTCCTGGCTGCATACAAGCTTATGGAAAAGCGCGGTGGCAGCATGAAGCTTACGAATGTAAGCGAAGAGGTCGTTGCTATCCTTAAGATGTCAGGCTTTATTGCTATTTTTGAAATCGAATAAGTCGGAAAAGGGCAGTGCCCTTTTCCGCTTTTTCGTTCACCTATTCGAAACGTCGGGCCTTTCTGCGCTTTGTTATCATAGGCAAACAACATCGAAGCGAGAAAGAGAACCGACATGTCACTTCCCAAATCTGATCAGACAAAGCAGGCTGACGGTCGCACGACGATGCAGCTAGGTGCTGTTCTTCCTAAAACAGCAGAAGTTCGTGATAATCACTTGTTTATCGGCGGCGTTGACATGGTCAAGCTTGCGCAAGAGCAGGGTACCGCGCTGTATGTTTTCGACGAGGCTGACCTGCGCAATCGTATGGAACAGTATCGCGAAGCTTTCCATGAGTGTTATCCGAATTCTGATGTTTTGTATGCCAGCAAAGCGTTTTTGAATAAGGAAGTATTGCGCATCGCCAACGAGGAAGGCATGCATCTTGATGTGTCGGGTGGCGGCGAACTTGCTTGTGCAAAAGCAGTTGGGTTCCCCATGGAACGCGTTTTTATGCATGGTAATTTCAAGACAGAAACCGAACTGCGCGAAGCTATTAGCGCTGGTGTGGGTCGCATTGTTTTGGATACGCGTCTTGAATTAGAACGCGTTTCGCGTATTGCTGGCGAACTGGGTGTTGTCCAGAAGGTGCTTATGCGTATTACGCCTGGTGTCGAAGCGGATACGCATGAATATATCAAGACTGGCTGCGAAGACAGCAAGTTCGGTTTTACGATGCTTAACGATTTTGCCTTCAAGTGCATTGGCGACGTTTTGGGTACGCCGAATGTCGACTTAGTTGGTTTTCATTGTCACATTGGTTCGCAGATTTTCGCACTTCATTCCTTCGAAGAAGCTGTACAGGTCATGGCTAAGTTCATGGCGCGTGCGCGCGATGAATACGGTCTGTTTGTTGAAGAGCTCGACATGGGCGGCGGCCTGGGCATTGCTTACTTGGCCGATGATAAGCCTTCAACGATTCGTGAATTTGCTGAGCGCACCGCCAACGCCGTTATGGAATCAACGCTGGAATATGGCCTTCCGCTGCCGCGCTTGCTTGTCGAGCCTGGTCGTTCGCTGGTGGCCAATGCGGGTGTTACGCTGTACACCGTGGGTGTAATGAAGACGCTCCCGAATATTCGTAAGTATGTTGCTATCGATGGCGGTATGTCCGACAACATTCGCACGGCGCTTTATCACGCAGACTACGAAGCAACTATTGCTAACAAGGCTAATGATCCGCGTACCGAAATTGTCACACTGTGTGGCAAGCATTGCGAATCAGGCGATGCGGTAGTACTTGATGGTTCGCTGCAAACTGCTGAACTGGGCGATATCGTTTGCGTATTTGCTACGGGTGCCTATTGCTACACTATGAGCAGCACTTACAACGGTCAGCCTCGTCCTGCCATTGTGTTTGTTCGTGATGGTGAAGCGCGCGTCGTTACGCGTCGCGAAACCTACGCCGACCTTATGGCAAGGGATTTATAAGTTAAAGAAAATAGTGAAACTTCTTCCTCTAATTCTGACCTAATCGTCCTACAATGAGCGTAGGTTCTAACAGGCGGGTTGCCTGAGAGCTTCCGCCTGCGAACGTAATAGTGGTTTGGTCACGTAGGAAGGAAGTTTCACATGCAAAGTTTCGTCGCTACATCAACCGCCGCAACAGCCGCAGCTGCTGGTAAGGAAGTTGCCAGCAAGGTTAAAGCCGGCATCGCCGGAGCCAAGGTCGCCATGGCCTATGGTAGCTGCGACTACGATTCCAAGGAGCTGCTTGCAGCTATAGCTGCAGAGCTTCCAGGTGTACCAGTTGTGGGCAATACGTCTTTCACTGGCATCATTACACCTGAAGGCTTTGTCGGCGGAGACGATCCCTTTGTGGGCATTTTGGCGCTGGGTGGCGACGATGTCGTCATCGGTACCGCTGGTGCTTCGCGCGATACTGATGAATGCCCTCGCCGCATTGGCAAGAAGCTGGCAGAAGAAGCAATGAAAGCTGCTGGCAAGGATTGTGCTCCCGCATATTGGTACATGGCAGCTTCGCCTGCTGAAGAAGAGTATTACATCAAGGGCGTAACCGATGTTATCGGCCGCGTACCTTTCTTTGGTGGTTCCGCTGCTGACAATACTATCGCAGGCAATTGGATGCTGTATGCGGGTACCGATGCTTTTGCTGATGGATGCGTTATAGCTTTCTTCTACACCGACACTCCGTTTGCGAATAAGTTTACGGGTGCGTATGCCGAAACTGATAAGTTCGGTGTTGTTACCAAGATGGATGGCGACCGTGGTATTGCTGAAATTGATGGCAAGCCTGCTCTTGACGTGTATGCTGAATGGCGTGGCATGAGCACAAGTCAACTGATGGGTGGCGACTTGTTGGTTGAATCTATCGTTGCGCCTTTGGGTGTAAAGGACCGCTTGGGCGATCTCGTTGCTATCCGCCATCCCATGAATGGTAATGACGATCACTCAATCGCTGTGGGCGCCAAGGTTGCTGAAAAGACCGCCGTCATCATGATGGAAGGTGACGTCGATTGCTTGGTTGGCTCGATTGCTAAGACATCGGCTGAACTGAAGAAGTACGCTAGCCCGAAACCTGCTGCCTACTTCTTCGTGCACTGCGGTGGTCGTCGTGCAGCTATTGCTGATCGTATCGGCGAAGTGGCTGATTCGTTCATTAAGGAAGCCAATGGTGTGCCGTTCATCGCCGAGTTCACCTTTGGCGAATACGGCTTCGAACAAGACGGCCTGAACGCAACGGGCGGTTTGATGCTTTCCTTCACAGCTTTAGGCTAAGCAGGCAAAGGTATAAGAGTTGAAAGGCGTGCGGCTTCGGCCGTGCGCCTTTTTCATCGGCTATACTTTGCGTATGGTTACGCCAAGACAGCCGTCTCGTCGCAGAGTCGACTCTTCGCAGAGTCGTGCGTATCGCGCTGCTTCTTCTCAAGCGTCTTCGCAGCTTCCATGGCGGCATATTGCTCTGGCTGCAGCAGCGCTTATCGTGGTGCTTATAGGCGTTGTATTTGTCTTTTCGCGTTGTTCTCATCAGTCTGATTCTTGGCAGCAGCTTCGCCAAACAATTGCGGCTGAATCGGCTCGTCACTACGATTTCTCGTTGGGCTTTGCGGGTGATATTTGCTTTGCTGACAATTATGTTCCGATGGAACATCTTGCTGAGCTTCACTCTACTAACATCGCGGACGGCATTGATCAGCGCTATATCGACATCATGCGCGACATGGATTTGATGTGGGTCAATAACGAGTTTTGCTACAGCGACAGGGGAGAGCCGCTTCCGGGAAAGACATACACGTTCCGCTCTACTCCAGCGAATGTGAAGTATCTGAATGATCTGGGCGTTGATATTGCTGGCTTGGCAAATAATCACGTATTTGATTACGGTGAAGAATCCTTTTTAGATACGCTTTCTACTTTGGAAGATGCTGGCGTGCCCTATGTTGGTGCTGGCAGAAATCTTAATGAAGCGAAAGCTCCTTTGTATCTGCAGGTGAATGGTTTTACCATCGCATACGTAGCGGCTTCATCTGCGGAATATGACATCTTCACGCCCGAAGCTACCAATTCTTCCCCTGGAATTCTTTGGTGCTACGACGATACTTTGCTTTTGGAAGTTATTCGCGAAGCGGCTGCTCATGCGGATTACGTCGTTGTTTTACCTCATTGGGGTGTGGAACATTCGACCGAACTCGAAGGCTCTCAGATTGAAAGTGCGCATGCCTATATTGATGCAGGTGCTGACGCAGTTATTGGCGGTCATACGCATATTCTGCAGGGCATGGAATACTATCAGGGCAAGCCCATTCTTTATAGCTTAGGCAACTTCTGGTTTGACGATTACGACATCGATACGCTTGTTGCTGAACTTAAGTTTACGGGCACAGCAGAATCTGGCTCGTCTACTAATAAGGCAACGCTTGATACGGCTGATGTGAAGCTTGTTTTGCATGTTGGAACACAGTCAGGTGTGTATACGGCGCTGGCTGATACGCCCGAATGGCGCGATGGAATTTATCGCCACATCGAAGATATTTCAATTAATGTCAGCATTGACGAAAACGGTGTCGTGCACGCTGTATAACGTGAACAACACCGTTTACTGTTAGGGAATTATTAGTGTTCGATGCGTTGGCTGATGCCTTTGATAATAGAAATCACCCAGGTGAAACGCTTGGATTCGATAACCGATCCGCAGTATTCGCATTTTGCGCTTTGCGCCAGATTAATAGGCGCGCCACAGTTGGGGCATTCGCCTGCTTCCGTTTGGGCGGTTTGTTCGGTTGTCAGCGTGCCCGCAGGTCGTTCAAGGGTGTACTCGTATTCCATGTATGATTCTGCATCGGTAAAGCCGCCGACCACGTTACCGCTTTTATCAACGGTGTAGTCGGTAATGCGTGTGCGCACCTTTAAGACCAAGTATTCAAAGCCGTTGGTTTCGTACCAGCCACGAACTGCGCATTCCAGAACAGCAATATTGTCAACATGGTTAACTTTGCCTTGTTTTGTTAGGCCAGCAAGCTGATTTGAAAACTGCGAGAACAGTGTGTTCGAGAAGTAAGGACGCATAGGTTCGAAATTGCCAGCAGTCCAGGCCTGTTGCATGCGAACGTAAACGTTTGCAATAGTTTCTTCTACGGCAGCAGCCGAGAACTGGGGGTCGCGCGCTTGCAAAGCGCTTATTGGCTGCAGCTTTGAATCAGGTGTTTTTGATGCGCCAGCAGGCTGTTGTCTTCTGTTAGAACTACTCTTCCCCTTCTTCTTTGAGGGAACAAAGCCCGAGCCAATAATGACTAGGAAAATGATGAGCGCGATAACTACATCAATCCAATCAAGATCGCCGCTACTCGAAGAACTGTAGCTATGCGAGCCGCCGCTGCTATACGTATGCGAACTGCCGCCGGTGTAGCTTGAGCCGCCACCGCCGCCGCCACCACCGCCGCCGTAGCTAGTTCCGCCTGCAAAACCGCCTGCATCGCGGCCGATGTCGTCAATATTGGGAGTAAAGCCAACATGCCAAGCAACAAGACCAATTACCAGTATTGCAATTATGGCAGCGCCAACTTTGCTAAGGCCAAAACTTGGATGTTCCCGTTTTGGTTCAGGTTCAGTAGTGGTTTTATTTTCTAGTTCTTCCAGTTCTGCTGCCATAAAACTCTCCGTCCAAAATGTGGAAAAGAGTCAAACCCTTTTCCACATTTACGTTCTAATTATGTACACCACGATACTATCATGCGCATTCACCGAAAGGTAATTTGTACGCCGAATCGGCAGGTATACTGATGGGCACACTTTTATCGAGAAGGGAATTCGCCATGTCAGTGAAAATCGGCCTCGTCGGTACGGGCACCGTGGGCGGTGGGTGTCTCGACATTATTCTTAAACATCAGGATGATTTTAAGCGTCATTACGGTGTTGATCTCGAACTGGCACGCGTGTGTTCGCTCAGCAGTGATGAAGCTGAAGCGCATGGCGTGGGTCATCTATTCACGAATGACTTCAATGAAGTCATTAATGATCCGGACATCGATTTGGTTATCGAGCTTATTGGCGGAACAGGTGTGGCGCATGCTATTGTTACGGGCGCGCTTAAGAATGGCAAGCATGTCGTTACAGCTAACAAGGCGCTTATGGCTACTGCTGGCGAAGAAATCTTCCATTTGGCTGACGAGGCAGGCGTAGAAATTTCCTTTGAAGCCAGCGTTGGTGGCGGTATTCCTATTATCGATCCTATGAAGCACTCGCTTATTTCGAACGAGATTACTTCGGTTCTGGGTATTGTTAATGGCACGACGAACTATATGTTGACCCGCATGGACGAAGATGGCATGCCCTACGATCAGGTGCTTGCTGAAGCACAGGCAAAGGGCTTTGCTGAGGCTGACCCAACGGCAGATGTTGATGGCTTCGACGCAGCAGCTAAGATTGCCATTCTTGCTTCTATTGCCTTTAACTCGCGTGTCACCTTAAGCGATGTTTCCACTGAAGGTATTCGTAACGTGCAGCCTATCGACTTAAAGACAGCTCGCGATATGGGTTATGCCGTGAAACTTCTGGCTATTGGTCATCGCTTGCCTGAAGGTATCGATGTGCGTGTTCATCCTACGATGATCCCAAAGACGCATCAGATGGCTCACGTCAACGGTGTGTATAACGCGATTTATGTCACGGGCGACGCTGTGGGCGAAACTATGTTCTTCGGCGAAGGCGCTGGTGCTGGTCCCGCAGCAAGTGCCGTTATGGGCGATGTGCTTGAAGTTGCTCGCCACATTACGTTGGGCGTGAAGCCAATCGTTGGTTGCACGTGTACTGATAACCTGCCTATCGTTCCCATGGATAACCTGGAAACACGTTATTACTTGCGCTTTGTAGTGCCTGACCGCACGGGTGTGCTGGCTGCAGCAGCAGAGGTCTTCGCTAATAATGGTGTGTCGCTGCGTTCAGTCATGCAGGAAGGTACCAGGGAACGCGATGCGGTCAACATGATTTTCATTACGCATACTGCGTGCGAAAAGAATATTCGCGCCGTTCTGGCTGATCTTGCAGCTATGGAAGATACGCTGCTGGCCGAGCCGACGGTCATTCGCGTGGAAGACTAACCGAAGTTTCACCGTATTAATGGCGAAAAGTGTCGACGTTACTCGGCGTTTTGGTACACACTTCAGACCCTCTGCTTACCTCTTGCGTTTAAGCGCGTTGGTTTGCGAGGGTTTGTTGCATACGCGGTACGAATGCGATTGGTTTCGAGCGATAACTGGAGAAAGAAATGACTGCTTTTATATTTGATATGGATGGATGCCTACTTGACTCTGTTCAGGCGTGGTTTTCTATCGATAAACGTGTTGGCGAGATGGCTGGCATTACGTTTACCAAAGAGGATCGAGACACTTTAAATGCTTTTACGCTTCCTGAAGCAGCGCAGTGGTTTCACGATCATTTTGGCATTATGAGCAGTGGGGAAGAAGTGGCGCAGACTATGCTTTCCTATTTGCTCGAGTTTTATCAGACTAAAGTTGAAGCGAATGCAGGTGCTTTTGAATTCGTGCAAACGCTTCATGCTGCAGGTGTACCTTTATGTGTACTGTCATCAAGTCCTCAGG
>JAZQRZ010000005.1:0-2277 GCA_045629845.1 Eggerthellaceae bacterium
CTTTATCGCTAAGAACGACCTTCGACGGGTCGAATTCTGCATCGCCCTGAAGCGGCGGCCATTCAATTCCCAGTGCGGGGTCGTTCCACATTAAGCCACCTTCATCATTGGGATGATATACATCGTCGCACTTGTAGCAAAACTCAGCAGTGTCGGACAGCACCAAGAAGCCATGAGCAAAACCGCGTGGAATAAAGAACTGGCGGCGATTTTCAGCCGAAAGGATAACGCCTTCCCACTTGCCGTAGGTGGGGCTACCCGGACGCAAATCAACTGCGACATCGAACACTTCGCCCGAGATTACGCGCACAAGTTTGGATTGCGGATGGTTAATCTGGAAGTGCAAACCACGCAGCACACCCTTAATAGAAGCAGACTGGTTGTCCTGCACGAATTTAACGTCGATGCCGCCTGCAACAAAATCAGGGCGCTTATACGTTTCCATGAAGTAGCCGCGTGCATCGCCGTAGCTTTTTACATCAACGATTGTGACGCCTTCGATAGACGTAGGCGTAAAAGTAAAGTTACCTGACTGAATAGTTTCGCCTGTTGTCATTTCATTCCTCCAAATGCGATTGGTCCTGATCCCATCGCATCCCTACTGACCTTGCTTTGCGTACTTCGCTTCGGTTGCTTCCTTGGCGCCCTGCCACCACTCGGGGTTTTCGCGATACCACGCGATGGTAGCGCGCAGACCTTCTGCGAAGTCGGTATGTGCCGGCTGCCAGCCAAGTTCGGTACGCAGCTTTGTAGAATCGATTGCATAGCGGCGGTCATGACCAGGCCTATCGCGCACCCAATCGAAATCGTCAGGGCCCTGACCCATTTCAGCCAGAATGGCGCGCAGCACATTGATATTGTTGCGTTCGCCATCGGCGCCAATCAGATAGGTTTCACCAATGCGAACCTCCGTAAGAATGGTCCACACAGCCGAAGAGTGATCTTCGGTATGAATCCAATCTCGCACGTTCAGGCCATCGCCATACAGCTTCGGGCGAATGCCGCACAGAATGTTAGTAATCTGGCGCGGAATAAACTTTTCGATGTGCTGGCGCGGACCATAGTTGTTCGAGCAGTTCGAAATGGTTGCACGCACACCATAGGTGCGATGCCATGCGCGCACCAGCAAGTCACTTGAAGCCTTGGTCGACGAATAGGGACTACTGGGATGATACGGCGTTTCTTCCGTGAAGCGCGCCGGGTCATCAAGCGCCAAGTCACCATACACCTCGTCGGTCGAAATGTGATGGAAGCGCACGTCGTATTTGCGAGCAGCTTCGAGCAACGTGAACGTACCTTCCACGTTGGTGCGCACGAAAGGTGCAGGATCAGCAATAGAGTTGTCGTTGTGAGATTCAGCTGCGAAGTGCACAACTGCATCAGTTTCAGCAAACAGCTTGTCGACCAGCTCTGCGTCGCAGATATCGCCATGCACAAAAGTCATGCGGTCATCAGCAATGCCTGCCAGGTTTTCGCGGTCGCCTGCGTAAGTAAGCGCATCAAGCACAGTAACGTGCACGCCCGGCTGGTTGTTAACCACCCAATGCACAAAGTTGCTGCCGATAAAGCCAGCGCCACCAGTCACGATAATGCGCTGCGGGCTAAAGGATTCACTCATCAGTTCCTACTCCGTTTCTCAAAACGTGATAAAGGGACTGTCCCTTTATCACATTATTATTAATCCCCCAGTTCGGGAAGCTTGCTCATGTATGTTGCTAAAGCGTCTTGCCATGGGCGCATTTCATCGCCAATCGTTTCACGCAAATGTGCGTTGTCGAGGCTGGAATATGCAGGGCGATCAGCCGATTGTGGGAAGCGCTGCTTGTATTCAGCACTGGTCAGTGGCTCTTTTTCGCACGGAATGCCCGCGGCATCAACAGCAGCACTTGCAAGATCAAACCAGCTGCACGTTCCGTTATTCGTGCAATGGAAAATGCCATACTGGTCGCTAACAGCCAGCTTCAGAATTTCGTAAGCAAGGTCGTTTGCACTGGTGGGATTACCGTATTGATCAGCAACCACCGAAATCTTGCCATGCTCGCGCGCTAGACGCAGCATAGTCTTTACGAAATTCTTTCCAACGTAGCCATACAACCAAGCCGTGCGCAAAATGAAATGACGCTCGCATGCTGCCTGAACCAACTGTTCGCCGGCAAGCTTCGAACGACCATAAGCCGAAATCGGCGCTGGTTCATCCGTTTCGACACGCGGATTTGGATCAGTGCCAGGGAACACATAATCAGTCGAAATATGAACCACGGCACCACCGCAAGCCTG
>JAZQRZ010000006.1:0-24303 GCA_045629845.1 Eggerthellaceae bacterium
TTATCAACAAGTAAATAGGTCGCGTTCTTAGGCAACCCAAGATCCGGGCCATTTAAGTCAACGAAGTCATGAGCCTCAATAATAACGAAACTAAGGTTCTTGCAATCACCAAACGGTTTTATCGAAGAGGCCCCATTTGGATAGGGAAAGTTCCTAAATCCAACTTTCGTAAGTGCCGTGCAACCATCGAAAACCTTATCTCCAATCGAACTTCTAATGATAGTGCTACTTCTTGGGTATTTAAAAGGTAATTCAATCTCTTCAAGGGCAGAACAGCCGCAGAACGCCTCGGTATTAATAAACTCAAGATTGGAAAGATCTGCGTTATCAAACGTAACCTGAGCAAGAGACGAACATCCCTTAAAAGCTCGCGCTAAAATCATCCTCACCGAAGTTGGAATAGCAATCTGTTCCAGCGACGAGCACTCTTCAAATGCACCTGCTCCAATCGAGTAAATCTGAGCAGGAGCCTGAAACGGCACGGTTTTTAGGGATGAACATCCCCGAAAGGCATCGGTACCAATAGCCGTAACCGAAGCAGGAATGGTATAACCCTTCAAAGAGGAGCAGTCTTTGAAGCACTCTTTGGGTATCGAAGCCAATTCTTCCCCATTGAATTCAACAGTCTCAAGCTTCGTGCAGCCCCTAAACACACCAATACCCATCTTGGTAACAGAATCGGGAAGGGTGATGCCCGTAATATCCTTGTTATCAAGGAAAGCCTCGCCAGCAATGGTGGTCACCGATAAGGTTGCCGTATAGGACCCCCCTGTTTCTAGCGTAATAACCGTTGCTTGAAAGCTTTCAGGGATTACAACCTTCCCTTTCAAATCCGGACCACCCACACTAAGAACAACATCATTCCCATCAATCCATCCACCCCATTCACCAGTCGGACCCCACCACATTGGGGTACCCGCTGGCTGATTTCCCGCATACGGAACATCTGAACCAATCTCGGCTTCAACCTGCAAAACCCCTGAGGTTAAGTCAAGACCAGCCTGCTCATCCCCGTCTTCTGCCTGCGCAGAAAGAGCGCCAACCGATGCCACAATCGCTAAGCAAATAGAAAACGCGGCGAGAATGAAGACAAGGCAGGCAAATGCCCGTGAAGACACCGAGCCGATAGTCGTCCTGTTATATGTGCTACGTTTTTTCATCATTTTGGCTATACGTCTTCAACCTCGAAATCATCAATCTCTATCGTGTCGTCACCCTGCTCGATAGCGGTACGGCGCATGGAGTACGCACCTAATAGCGCACCTGCCGCACCCACAGCCACGCCCATTACTGCCAAAAGACCAGGAACACTATCGCCAGTCTTGGCTGCAGCACCACTTGTTGAACTGGGTGAAGGCTTGGTATTTGGATTGTCATCAGGTGTCGGCGTAGGATTATCTTCTTCGTTGCCACCATCTTCCTCGATTGGGTCAATAAGATCCGAAGACGCCTCGGGGCTGCGCGTTGTAAAGCTTCCACCCACACCCGGATGTAGGTACAGAGCAATAGGACCTTCCGACGAACCAACAACAGTCGACACTGGCTCACCTGCGGCGACGTTCAGTGAATCGTTCAACGACATCTGGATACCCGGCGACCAGATGTTGGTAAGTCGCATGATGACTTCCTTTTCATCTCGCCAGTCCTCAGGAATCGTGAACTCGACGAGATAGGAAAGAATTTCGCCTGGCAATATTTCGCCAACAGCTAATCCATCATCAGCTGCAACAGACAAATCGTCTGCGTCGGAAACCGACGAAACCCAAACAGCATCCTCTTCAGGGACCTGCACATCATCCATCCACGGGCGCCGTGAATTAGCGGTCGTAAGAATTCGCTCTTGATCGATTGCCTGCACTGAGAATGTATCAACCAGGCGCACACCCTTGTCTGGGTCATACATTGACACATCGAACCCGCCAATAATAAGGTTGCCATGATTGCGCACGTCAATTTGGAACTGACACGTCTTACCCGCACAAGCAAATGCGTCAAATACGCTGAACCCTTCGATTTCTGCACTAAGCGTATTGGGCACAGCAATGTAGCGCAACCGCCCAAGACTGTGATCAACGTCAGTAACCTCGGATGCAAGGAAGGTACTCGCATCTTCGGTGATATTCATAACTTCGAAGCCATCGATAGGATTCGCCAATTCGCAGAAGGGGAAATCCTCAGAGAACTTGCCGTTTATAAACTTGGAAGCCATGATTCGATAAAGCTGAACGTTAACTGGCTTGTGTACCGCCTTCGTAGGATCATCTTTATCGGGTTCGACATCGTCGCCAATATTGCCCTTGAATGTCTCGTAGTAGAAAAGATACTTACCAGTAGGACTAACGCAGAACGAATTACCCTTAAACCCGTTGTAGTCCACTCGCTCGTAATTGGTTTCAAAGCCAGGCTGCTTTTCAGTCAGCGGATTGAACTTTCCTGCATACAGATAGTAGTCGGAACTTTGAGCTGCTTCATCGGGGTCGCGATGCTTCGTAAAGAGGAAGGTACCATGCCCTGGCCAAGCTGCAATCTGCGGAAGCTCTGCGGAACTTGCAATGTTATGACGCACCACCGCATCGGCAAATGACTTACCCACAGGAATAGCGGCGGAACACACGTCATAGCCCTGCGTTTTATAGAAAAGGAACGTAACCAGCGCGTCGTAATTCTTCCCGTCACCCTCGCCAATAACCATATCCATACTGGTTACCGAAGAATCAAGCTCAAGCGGATCAACGACAACCACAGGATCAGTTGACCCCCCTGAAGGCTGCGTGTTCATCATGAGCGAAAGCGCGCCATCTCTCACATAGCAGAAACCAAACCCGAACGAGACGGTTGCAGCATCGCTCATAAGCTGTTCGGGCTGAGCCGCCTTGCGATGTAAGAACGAGAACACGAGTGAACCGCTGGCGCCCGCTACTGCAAAACCATCACGGATGCGAGGCGCGCAAACCATATGAGACAGATTGTCGTTATACAGCTCGCTCGCCTGTTTGACCACGCGCTGGAAGACGTTCAGGTTTTCATCAAGAAGCAACACGGTAACCGTAGGCGTTGCGAACGCGTTGTAAATACTCGTGTTATCACCCTGAGGACGCGTACCACCTGCAATAACAAGACATGCTTCCACATGGCGGGTCCACTCAGAACCTTCGGAACGAACAGCAATATCGAAATCGTAATCAAAAATATCGATTCGCTTTAGAGCATTCGAGCCACTGCCATACTCGATTACTTTAGGCTCGCCCCATGTCTTTGTAGTAAGGTCAAACTTCGATGCCACAACGCGCGGCCTACGAATAGTCTCGCCTGTAACGGAATAGTCAACCGTCATGATGCGGAACATATACGGGGAGCCGCTGAAGTTTACGATGCGCTGGCGTGGGTCACTGAAAACCTGGTCGTAAATGACAACATCAACACTGGGCCTAATACCATCAAATTCCCCAATGCTATGAATACCACCTAAATCGCAAACGGCACCCGTGGTCTTGCCTGCTACCGGGTTATATGTGTATTCACCTGTCGAAGTCTCGCCAAAGCCTAGGAAAGGATCGCCAAGGAACAGATTGGCTTGAGTGGTAAGAAGAGGTGACGCGCCAGCGATTAGCGTATTGTTCCCGTCTTGAGACACGCTACCAACCACCACAGCGTTAGGAGCTGTAGCGGATGCATCACTATTATCACTTTGAGCTTCCAAACCTAAAACCGTGCTGGCAAGTTCATCACCAAACGTAAAGGAATTCACTCCTTCACAATCAACAAACTCGGTGACCAGCGAACCATCTGCAAGCTGCTTAACTTTAGGAATCTTATTGCGAACAACAGTTGGCAAGTCCTTCTCTTCGTCCGAAACAGAACCAACGGCCCCCGTTGAAAGCTTTACTGCTGCAGCCTCGTAAGAATGCCCCATGTCGGCCATTGTTACAGGAACTAAGCTTGAAAGAAGATCATTACCCGCCGCTGCAAGTAACTCGCCATTGTCGGTCATCATGCAATCATGCCTGCGTAAGCCATCCTTCTGTGTACGAAGAAAACGAGCACCCGAATCATCGCCCCACATTACCGGCTCACCAACAGCAGCAGTTTCGGGTGTCGGCGGCGTCTTGTCTTTCCAGTTGTCGTAGAAGGGATTTTTCTCCGCGCTCCAAACGCTCACAGTCATGGTAAAGGCGATAAGCTGAAGATAAATCTCAAGCTTAAAGGAATAGCCAACGGTGAAGTGGGTGTCATCAGCGTCGTCAGACGGCTTCGCTTCGAACCACCCAATGAACATAGGAATCGTAATGCCACCACTAACGCTAAGGCAAAGAACACCTTCGACACCAACGCCTACAGAAAGCTTAAACGACGGCTTAATAGTAAGTGCAAGCGTGCCGTTTGGAACCCACTCAATCGAAGCAATATCAACTGGGTCATCCTTCAGGCATTCTTTGGTAATGGTAAACATGCCCCCGAACATCAATTCAAGACCCACAGTAATCGTGACGTAGAACGGGACGGGACCGACCGTAAACTTGAAGCTTAGCGAACCCCTCAAATCAGCACCGAAGCCAGCACCTGCAAAGCCGCTAAATAGCTTCTTTACCCCTTCGCCTTCGCCTGAGAATTCATCAAACTGAATGCCAAGTATGGCATTCACGATAAGATTGAGAGAAATCTTTTTAGCCCAAACATGGCCTACCTGCTGGTTATTCTTGTCTTTGTAGGGCCTGCGTTGACCCCATGTCTTAAGCGCGTCCTTTTGGTCATCAACCGTTCTTTTGAATCGCTCTTTAATAGGCTTAGTTGCCTGATCTTTCCATTCATTAGGGGAATGCAAACCTTTGTCGTCGCGGATTGCAAAGTCTTGACCGAAACTCAAGACTAAACAACCTGGCGACCAAATCAGATGAACAGGGAAATCAAAGTTAACAATGGTGACATTTACACCATTGAAGCAAGGCCAATCATTACTAGAGCTTATGGAACCAAGGCTTCGATTGTTGGAAAGGAACGGAACAAGCGGCGACGTATACTTCGCACCCTCAAGAGGCGCCCGCCACGTATCGAATGTCGTTGTAAGCTTATGGGGCTTCGATTCATCTTTAAGAGAATACTGGAACGTTAGATCAATCGTATCCCCATTAAGGCAATCGTCGTCCCCTGACTCTAGGAAGTGACCACCGAACGAGACGGTATACCGCTTCTTTTCCTTATCGTATTTCGACTCTGAAGGTGAAAAACTCTGTGACCTCGACCTCTTAGCTTCTGCATCATAGTAGTTTGCAACAATGGTGCAGTTAGTGGGTTCGGATGGCACGCCTTTAACGCTTGCAGTTATCCAATGTTTGATATCGTTTTCGGCGCTTCGCGTGAACTGCTGCTTGGAATAAAGAATATCCCAATCGTCAAAGCCTAATTGCTCAACATATTGGTCGTCGTCATCCTCGAGCATGTGGGTCGCTATTATGTAGCCGTTAGCACCGATAAGATGGGAAAGACGCGAACAGAAGTCGCGCATTTTAGGACGGCAATTAGAGCCGTCCAGTTCAACCCTTGCATTGACCTGATACCAATCATTCGTCAAGTTGCCATCTTCATCACGCATTGCAATGCTGCCGATATCAAAAATAACTTTGCCTTCGTCGTCGGTTTCGCCCTCTACGAACTTGGTTTCGTCAGCGCGCGAGATAAGTTTTACCTTTGCACGAGGAACGGGCACGAAATTCTTGCTCTCATCAGTGCGGGAAACGTCAACTACATGAATACCTACCTGATCAACGCCAACAACTTGGAACTTAAACCAAGCGTCATCACTCGTTGCAGTTTGTGCAGCATATGCGATATCGGGACCAACCAGCGGAATCTTGGGGACAAGATAGCCACCTTGAACGCGTGGCAAACACTCGAAGAACCCTACTGAAGCAATGGCTGCGGCCGTAGATGCTAGAAACGCCCTGCGAGGGATGATTGCCGTTTCGTGCTTTTCCATGTGTAAGGCCTTTCTGATAGCAATACAAATCAAGTGCTTACTACTGCGCTATTGGTCACTTCTTTCTAAGGATTCGTCATCGAGACTTGTGGTGTAACAAGAAGCCGCTTCTCCCATGTCTCGCTCTTCAGCAGATCGGCGCCGCAACATAACAAAGACAGTAATCAGCACTGCTAAAGCAAACGACACCACACCCACCAGCACATAGCCGCCCACGCTTGAACCAAACATCGAAGCGGCACCAAAAAGTGTTTCGCTCGAGGATGAAAATTCAGGCAAACTGCCCGCAACAGTTAAACCCGCCAAATCAAGCAAAGGAAGGACTGTAAGAAATACAACGATGGCAAGCGTTCTATCATCGCGCTTGCGACGCAGCTTTTTGGAACGATTTTGAACTGCCGCGACCCGCTCATCAACGCTTCTCATTTCAGGTCCTCCTTTCATGAATCAAATGTCCGCACACTACTAAGATGCGAAAGGAAGCAAAAATCCTTACTCTTTTTTGAAAATAATTTAAAAGCGATAAAAATAGGCGCTGAACTGCTTACTATTTCGCGCCTTGTTCGCGATAACGACGTACCGCAAGAATAGTGACAAGAGTTGCGAGTGGCAAAACAATAGCAGCAATGAAAGCTGACCCACCCGCAGCTACAAGCAAATTAAACAACCCGTGATAAGTAACCGCCAAGCAAAGCAAACCAAAGGTGCCAGCCGCGCGGAACCAAGGATAATTCCAAGCTCGCGTAAGGCCAAAGCCCACAACGACACCGCAAACGACATGCATCATCGCTGTACTTACACCACGCAGCAAAAGGATCAAAGGATCAGAAAAGCCATTTTCACCCAAATAAAAAGCGCTTTCCATCGTGGCGAACCCCACCGCAACAACAATAAAAGCTAGATCGATATCCTTTACATCTGGCACAAAAACGACAAGATAAAAAAGCAAAGGCAGAAGCTTCATAAACTCCTCCACCATGGGGGAAATCCCGACAGCTGTCCGCACTGCATCAATCCCGATAAGCTGAGCAATGAACGAACTGATATAAGCCGAACCCAAACAGGCAATCATGCCAACAAGCAGTCCCGCTATTACAACGCGCGGCCGACCACGCACGCAAAAGAAACAAGCGGCAAGCGGGGCAGCAATCAGTATGAATATGTTTTCGATATACATCATGAAGCAGACCGCCTCATCGCGCATATCAAGATTGCCACATACGATATCGTCAGAACAAAGCTCATAGCAATGTAGGGATTCATACTGGCAATAGGACCTGGCACTAGAAGGCTTGAAGAAAGCCAGAGCACCTGCTCAACAGCAACAAATGTAAGAATGGCCACATGGAACGGGCGATTATACGCAAGGCCGTCTTCGACTGATTCCTTTCCCGATTGCTCACCTGACCCAGCAGCAATACCCCGCACAGCAAAGAATCCAATTGCCGCAAGAAGACTGTTATCAGCAATGTTTAGAAGCGGGCTTCCGCTTGTCGCAATGTAGTAAACGCAGCAAACAGCACATATGACCACTGGAAGCCAAGCAATGTATATAGGCGCACTTACTGCGCGACGCTGATCGCTATCTAACTCAAGCATGAGCAGAAATACGTAGCCAGCAAGCCAACCAAGATCAGCGATATAGGAATAGATTGGCGTTTCTCCGAACACCAGCAAATAGCCAAACCAGTAGGCATTTCCTAAAAGCATGCAGCTAAAAAAGCAGGTCACCATAAGCCATGTTGTGCTGCGGGTAGAAAAAGCTCTAAGGACCGAAATGGTAAAACAAACAACAAGAGCAAGAAGCTGAATAGCATCAGATATGCTCTCAATCATAAGACACACCCTCCTCTTCGAGTAGTGGTCTCATGGCACGCTTACCGCGCTGCACTAGGTTATCTACCTGCTTGCGCGTCTTTCGCATAACCGCACCAGCTTCGTCGTAGCTCATGTCTTCAATATAAACTAGGTATAAAGCCTCGCGGCAATCAACAGGAATCTTTTCTAGAGCCCGATACAGCACCTGCGCACGCTCGTCGCTTAAGATGTCATCTTCGATTCGTTCGCCACTTCCTGGTTCTACCGCCAAATCATCAACACTCATAAACCTGCTGCTTAAATAAATGTGACGCAAAGCAAGATTACGAGCAACCTTATACAGATACGGCTTGAAACCATCTTTGCGCAGTCGTGGTCGTTTAACCAACATACGCGAAAACGCTTCAATCATTAAATCTTCTGCGGTATCGAGTTCATGAACATAACCGTTGATGTAAAGAGTAAGAACGTCACCATAGCGCTCCATTAAGGGACGCAATGCAGCTTGATCGCCTTTAAGCAGTTTATCGAACAGAGCCTCGTCGTCCTTGTGCCTCATCTGTCTGCATCCATACACGTCTCGAGCGTGGATCCCCAATGAGCGACCTTGGGATTCTATCCGTCCATCTGATATCTAGGACCAATTTAGTATACATTCGCAAGAAACGAGCTGTCCCAAAAATGTGACAAATAAAAATGAATGGGCTCGAGTCCCTTCAGCCAGAAAGCAATAAGGGTCAGGAACATGTCCTGACCCTTTTAATTTACGTGGTAGGAGCGGAGGGACTCGAACCCTCATATCCGAAGATGGCGGATTTTAAGTCCGCTGCGTCTGCCAATTCCGCCACGCTCCCACGGCTGGTACTTTAACACAAGACGGCGGCGTACAGTAAAGCCTTAGCATTCATCCACCGAATCGTAATCAGCGTTAGCCCTTCGCCATGCCCAAAATAATGCCGTGCAGAATATCACGCTCGCTTGCTGTGAACGAATCAAGGCCGGCAGTTTGCATAAGCTGACGCAAGATAAGCAAGCCTGCCAAGATTACAGGCGCACGACCAGGATCAAGTCCCACGATTTGCTGGCGCTCTTCCAAGGTCATAGGCGCAATGCGAGCAATTAGTTCGTCAACATCGGCAGTTGTTGCAACGGCACCATGCACGCGCTTGCTATCGTAAACTTCCATGGCTTCGCGCATGGAAATGACACTGGTTGCAGTACCTGCAACCGCAAGCAAACGACCATCCAGCAAGCCATCGGCACGCAACTTTTCAAGGTAGTCAGCAAATTCTTCCGCAACCCAAGCACGAGCTTTCTCGCAATCTTCAGCCAAAGGCGGATCCTGCGAGAAAAAGCGCTCGGTCAAACGACGACAACCGACATTAAACGAATGCGCGTAACGCGGAGCGCTGCCGGCTTCGCCTGCAATGATTTCCGTCGAGCCACCGCCGATGTCTGCAACTGCAACTGCTTCCCCAGGAAAAGCCGATGTGGCGCCCGCAAATGAAAGCGCCGCCTCTTCTTCACCAGGAATAACTTCAGGCACAATACCAAACACAGCTAGCCGTGCTTTGAATTCATCTGCATTATCAGCATCGCGCGAAGCAGAAGTCGCACACGTACGAACAGGGATAGCTTCATCGGTCGCCATCGATTTCAAGCTTTCGGAAAAGCGTTCGATGGCTGCACTTACACGATCGATTGCCTCTGGAACAAGATGACCAGTCTTGTCTACGCCAACGCCTAAATTGCAGATAGCGTAATCACGATGCAGCTCGGCTATACCGCCATTTGCATCAATGTCAGCGATTAAAAGACGGCAGGTTACGGTACCGATATCAATGGCAGCATAACGACCAGGACGATATGAGGTTGCTGAACTCATGACGCCTCCTATCGAATAGCCAAGCGGCTTATTTTAATAGGATTATTCTACGCCAAAGAAAGCATCAAGGAAGGGTGTATACCACTCTTCGGGGGCCTTAACAGTACTGGAAAGTACATTAGCTTCGATGTCATCGTTATCAGCTGCAAGTGCCGTACCAACCACGTTATCCGAAAGACCCGAAACAACAGCAACTTGTTCGCCCTGCACAATGTAGCCATACTTCTGGCGCACAGCATCTTCCATACCAGCGTTGCTTGCTAGCGTATCGTTTTGAGCATCGAGTACATCATTGCGTTCTTCGATGCTTGCATATTCAGCTGTAAGGCGGCTATTTTCGCGCTGAGCTTGGTAGAACTGCTGCGCCGGTGTGTACAGGAACACAAAGACGAGCACGATACACACGAACACCGTACCCACCTTAAGCGAGCGCGGCGTAAGATTCAGACTAGAGAACCAACCCGATGGATCAATCTTGGCAGACACAGGATCGGCGCTGGATGCGCGTTGCATACGAGCACTCTTGCGATGCGTCGAGCCCATTTCGCCTTTGTATACAGCAGCACGCGGAGCACCTTCTTCGGGTTCGCCCCCGCGATGAGAATTGTCTGCAGCATACTGGCGTGTATACAGTTTGTCGGCACGCTCTTTCGCGCGCTGACGTCGCCGCATATCGCGAGCTGATGCGTTATTTTCCTGTCGTGCCAAGTGATTGCGCCCCTCGAGCATCGTGGTTCGTTTCATGGTCATTTGATGCGTGGAACCGCTTAATAGAATAGCACGTTTGAACCACTAAAAAAAGGGTCTAGGGTAACCAATAGGCTACATATTGTTGCCGCTCAGCAAGTTTTTTCGCCAAAATCGCTGGCTAAAATGTGATGAAAAAGGCAAACAAAAACACATTAGGTTATTGCTTGGCGAAGTGCACGACTATTCAGACTGAACGATACCCATCTTATCGATGTAAGCCATCCACTTTTCGAAGGACTCGTCACTAATGGCATGTTCCATAAGACAAGCCTCTTCTTCAGCAGTTTCTTCGTCGATGCCAAGCCCCTTGGAAAGAAACGCCGTAAGGTAACGATGGCGCCTAAAGACAGCCTGCGCGTACTCGTAACCCTTTTCGGTAAGGGTGATATCGCCATAGTAGGGCTGCTCGGCAAGACCGTGCTCTTTCAGCAAGCCGATTGCTTTATTAACTGAAGCCTTTGAAACATCCATCTGTTTAGCAATGTCAACAGAACGAACTGACTGCTCGGTTGTACCACCGAGCATAACGATTGCTTCAAGATAATCTTCGTGCGACATGGAAACTTTTTCCATTGGGCGCTCCTTGATTGAGGGACAACTCATAATAGCACACCCCCTATGTACAAACCTGAGTAAGTTACTACTAGAAAAAGAACCGCCCGAAGGCGGTTCTAGTAGAGACGATGCTGACGAGGGGAGAGAGAGGGGGTGGGGCCCCTCGCCAGCTTTAATTTGCGGTGAATGACAGACGAGAGAGATCTTCACCGCCGTGTTAACGTTTTGCGTATCAGGCCTTGCCTGACGACGAAAGTTAGTTTGCATTAACTTTTACGATGAGTCAATAAGTTTTCCATGGCTTACATTTTCTTCATAACTTGCGTGAACGTGGGTTTGACCTTTCTATACATCCACCTAATTCTTCTCTACATCCCACCTATTTCAAATATACTGACAGGAATACGTTTATGAGAAAGGTCAATGATGGGCGAGAATCGATACGTGGACACACGAGGCGCGGTTGCAGAAGCAATCCCCTTTACAAAAGCAGTTGTTGATGGCTTAGCTCCTGGTGGCGGTTTGTTTGTTCCTGAATCTATTCCGCAGCTTTCTCTTGATGAGATCTGCACCTTGGCCGAACTGCCTTACGCTCAGCGTGCGGCAAAGGTCTATGGCGCTTTTGATATTGACTTAACTGAAGAGCAGCTTACGCGCATCACCACCGAAGCGTATGGCGACAACTTCGATACGTCTGATATCTGCCCCATCACTTCGCTTGATAACGATATTCACATGCTTGAACTTTGGCATGGCCCCACAAGCGCCTTCAAAGATATGGCACTGCAGTGCTTGCCCCGCTTCTTTAGTGTTTCAGCAGCTGAACTGCGCAATCGCGGTCAGCTGGAAGATACCCATATGATTCTGGTTGCAACTTCGGGCGACACCGGCAAGGCTGCACTTGAAGGCTTCCGCGATGTCGACGGTATCTCTATTGGTGTTATGTACCCCGATGGCGGTGTAAGCGACATTCAGTTTAAGCAGATGGCAACCCAGCGCGGCAACAACGTTACCGTTTGGGGTGTACGCGGAAACTTCGACGATTGCCAAACGGGTGCAAAGACCGTCTTTAACGATGACGCCTTTGCAGAAAAGCTGCACGAGCGTTATCGTGTGGCTCTTTCTAGTGCGAACTCCATTAACTGGGGCCGCCTTATGCCGCAAATCGTGTACTACATTTCAGCCTATGGACAGCTTGTTGCTAAGGGCAAGGTGCAGCGTGGTGAAGAAATCGACGTCTGTGTCCCAACGGGCAACTTCGGCAATATTTTGGCCGCCTACTATGCTCGCCGCATGGGTACGCCTATTCGCAGGCTGCTTTGCGCGTCCAACGAAAACCGCGTGCTGACCGACTTCATCAACACAGGTACGTATGACATTTCTGATCGCGAATTCGTCAAGACACCTTCGCCTTCGATGGATATCCTGGTTTCTTCTAACCTTGAACGCCAGCTGTTCGAATTGACCGAACGCGATGCAAGCGCCATTAAGGGTTGGATGAACGACCTGCGCGAAAAGCGTGGCTTTAAGGTTGACCGTGATACCTTCGCTAAGATGCGCGAGCTGTATGCAGCTGATTCAGTTGATAACGAAGAATGCTTGCGCACCATTAATGAAGTGTTTGCTGCACAGAAGTACTTGATGGATCCGCATACCGCCGTGGCTTATAAGGTTGCAGAAAACCTGCGCGAAGATGGCGTGCCGGTTGTGGTTGCATCAACGGCTCACTGGGCTAAGTTCGGCAACAACGTGTATCGCGCACTGCATAACCTGTCTTTGACTGATGAACTGCCCGCCGATGTGGCAGCTTTGACTGGTTGCGAACTTAACAAGCTGATTGCCAACGAGACTGGTGCCGCAAATATTCCTGCAGGCCTTGCAGAACTTGATGATCTTGAAATCAGGTTCACTGAAGTTATTGATGGTAATGCAGCCGCAATCGAACAGGCGGTTAGTGCATTCTTAGCTGAACAAGAAAAATAATCTCAGTTGAGTATTATCTACCAGTTGTTATAATTGCGCTGTCGAAATAGCCTTGGCATCCCCGATAAGATGCATCGGCTAGGTTTTGCCGCCCTTATCGAGAACCAGAGAAAAAGAGGAAATCATGGCAAAGACTAAAAGCAAAGCTCGTAAGCTAACCCCCATCATCCGACTTGCCATCATGTGCGAAGACGCAGAAAGCAATTCTCAGTTTGGCCGTGGTGTCGCAAATCTGTGCTTGGGTGTACGTGAGCTTGGCTCGCTGAACGCAGCAGCCAAGGGCATGAAGATGGCTTACAGCAAGGCGTGGCGCATCATCAAAGAAACTGAGTCTGCGCTTGATATGCAGCTGCTTGATCGCGACGGTGCCCATGGCTCTACGCTGACCGAAGAAGGCAATAAGCTGCTTGATGCTTATCTGGAAATTGACGCTAAGCTGCAGAAGGTAGCTGAAGACGAATTCGCTAAGCGCTTTAAGTAATTAAGCGGGCACTAGGTCCACGGTGCAACTCCAGGATGTTAAGCCGGAACGCGAACGTTCCGGCTTTATTTGTATCAGGAAGGATGGAGGTACCTCACTCGGCGCTACCTCAGATGAAACCACCAAGGCTTCTTCATCGTTAGTAAAAGTATGCAGACAACCAAAACACGTGACAGCATCATCAAAAGCCACAGCCTGACAAACGGGACATGTTTTCATTTTGCTCACCTATTCTTTCTTCTCGTAATTAATGCTTATCTGAAAATGACCACCAGACAGCGCGTTCGCCTGGAAGCACCCAGGGCTTATCTGATGTAAATCGTTCAAGCGTTGCGACCGCATGTCTATTCTTTAGCCGTCTATGCGGCCCAACATTGCGATGAGATTCGATTACCGTTCCGTCTGATGCAAGAAACGCCACATCAATAGCGCGGCTCATGCCAAAGGTATGAATATCATGGCAGGGGGCAAGAAGAAGTGCACCCGTAAACCCAGAACAACCCAGCAATCCCTTCAGGCGAGAACGCAAGCTGCAAGCAATTTCTAGTTCTTCCTTATTAAGCAACGTTACACCTCACCACTACACTCGTTGCGTTATCAATCTGAGTACAAGTCACTAACGCCCACGTACATACACCAGATGACTTTATAAAAGTTGCCCCTTCGACTTCACCAAGAGAAACCGCCTTCCACCCTTTTTCACTGAGACTTTGCTGAAGAAGAATCAAAGCCGCACTACATTCCTCGTCGACGACATAACCAACAACCGAGCCACTCACGCGTACATTGCGAGCATAAGGTAATAGCCCTATCTCATTCTCAAACCAAGATGGAAGCGACTCTTCCTGATTTGAAAGCGACTCAATATTGGCAAGAAGGTCGTCAACGCTTTGAACATCAATGACATTGCGCGCCTTAATACCAGCAGAATCAACGGAAGGAACTTCCCTGGCACTGTCATCGGGAAACGCCAAACCAATTAGAGGAACCACTGCTATAAGCAGCGCAACAATACAAAACGCTTTCACGGGTCTCATACAATCAACCCCGGCTTATAAACATCAACGACATAGCTCGTTGTATGGGACAGTGTCGGCAAAGCCACACCAAACACCTCTGAACGCAAACCTAATCCAAATAGTGTTGGGTGGTATTCCAACGTCGCAGTGAACGAGTTGAAATCAAAACCAGCGCCGCCATAGTTCACCTGAATATCAATGTTCGATTCATCAATAGCATCGCGAATAGCTTGCTCGATTTGTGTGCAGCTCTGGTCAATACCTTGTCCATACGAAGGGGATACCGCATAGGTGCGAACCGCTTCATGCGTCACCCGATCAAACTCTGCGCACTGAACAAAAAACGTAAGGGCATTTACCGCAATGACAGCCACAATAATAAGCACAGGTATCGCAATCGCAAGCTCAATTGTCATCTGACCCCGCTCAAAACGTTTGCACTTTACTCCCATACACGAACCCCCGTTGTTTCAACGTAATACGAACGAAGACGAGAGAACAAATCTTGAATAGCAGCTACTCCTTGCGCACGGACCGATTCAGGGAGAGGAATGGTTATTGGAATAGAGAAACCACCTTCACCAAGCAATTCAATAGAAGCAATTTCAATTGAGTCTCCCAATCCTTCAACCTGATCAAGTGCTGTTTGTTCAGCATCAGTTAATACCGCTGAAAACAAATCAGTCGACATAAGTGGGTGTGCAACAATCTGCTGCTTAATAGACATATATCCGGAAGCAAATGACCCCTCGCCTTTTGCTGCCACATGAGCCGAATTCACCAATACTGGTTTTAATGCGCCCACCTCGGCAGGCTGAAGACCCAAATCAGCAATAGTATCTGTGAGCTTTTCAGAAGCCCACGTCCCAAGACCGCTTGCACCCACAAGAGGCAACGCATTTAAGCCATTCTTGATTGTGCTAACGAACGCATCTTGACCATCGGAGTATGCAACAAGCAATCCCGACCATGCGTCTAAAACGATTCCCGCTGCGCCAACCGCAATACCACCGTCTTCTCGAAGCCCATCAAGAGCTGAATTCAAAGCTGTTCTACCTTCATCGGACCCTTCATCGACAAGCGTAGCTGCTGCCACCGCTGCACGAGGACCCAATGTTCCACTGACCACAAAGCCACTTGCAAATCCCCCAGCTGACGACATGGAACCCGCATTCACAACGAAAGCAAGAACGCCATAACGCCCAGGCGGAGAGGCTTTTATTCGTTTTCCAGCTGTCTGTCGAAGCACTTCCTTAAGCTTCTCAAATAAACCTCCAACCCGGTTCTTAACTTCTGACTTGGGAACATCAGCTCGATGGCGAGCCTCTTGATACACAGCTGCTTCGTCAGCTACTGCTTCATAGTGATACTCAAAACCGTTATCAATTGAAGTCGAAGCGGCGGCCACCTTTCCCATACTTGCGGCAGTAAAGCCGCATACCGGGCAAGTTTCAAACTCACCCACTTCCATTTCTTGAATTGATCCCAGCTGCAAAGAGGATGCCGCACTGGGACAACCCTGCCACGCATGCATGACAGGGCGACCGGATTCCGACACAGTAACAGGATAGATTTCGTCGGTATAAAGCGTAGTAAATCGCATCTCTGACGTGTTATTAGGAACATGCGGAAAATACGCCTCAAACGAGTCACTTGTTTCATGAACATAGGCGCTTTTTAGCTCATTAACAAGGTAATGATAAAAGTGTCTTCTCAAGACTGATCGCGCCTGTTCGTCGAGAGATGAATTGGCAGGTGATTCAGTGTTGAGACGTAATTGGTAATAAGCTTTCGCTCTGTTTAATGCCACCTGAAACGACCAGACATCAACACTGGTATAGAGAGGATTTTGCGAGCCTGATAAACCAGCAAGATGTTCTGCGCGTTCATACATACAATAAGCGGGATTATCACCACAATCTCGCTTAAAAGCACGCTCTTTTGAACGACCCGCCTGCTCAGATGCCTCTTCAGCATCTTTTGCTTTCTTACGAATTTCATCTGCCTGTTGATCAATTTCATCAAGTAACTCATCTGCTCCATCATCAGGCGAAACCGAAATCTTCTCGCCTTTAGTTGGTACAAGAAGCGCAACCCCTAGATAATTCGCCCCCGACGAATCTGCGTTATTTGCTGCTGAAACACCCGCAGCACATACTGCTGCAAAAAACGGGAGAGCTTCTTGCAATTTGTTAAGCGCCTTCGCTGCACGATCCGCAAACATGTCGCGCGTTTTGAATAAATGATGCCCAGCATTTATAAGGCCTTCAGAAAGTGTGGCCGTTACAGGCGTGCAAAGTGCGGCGATACCCAAACCACAAGCCGTAGCCCCCGCAAGTGACAAAGACAATACGATGGCATCGCAAAAACGAACGACGAGCATGTATTCAGCAACTTGATTTTCCGCAGCTAAAGCAGCGGCATCAGCAACATCCTGAACTTCCGCAGATGCTGAATTAATGCGATATACCTGAGCTGCAGTAAAAACAAGCGAAAGCGTAATGAGCAACGCTAACACCATGCTGGTTGTTGTAAGCCCCCGCTCATCACGGAAAAGCGCTTCGATATAAGGGATGCGACGCTTTATCATTCAGACCACGCCCCAATCCAGGAAGATGGATTAAGACCCAAATCTGTTGAAGCTACCCAATCGGGTTGAGTTTGCATGGTGACGCTTTCCTCGATTTCCAAATTGCCGCTTCCATTGGTTAATCCAAGCAACTTCGCTCCAGCGTCAAATAACGGAAGCGGGCGAAGCTCATTTGCAATACGCACGGTTACTACCTGAGAAGACTCATTGCCAGATAGCTCGATATTCCAACTACAATCACCGTCGTGAACGTGAAAACACTCGTGTTGTGGTACGGCAGCTAAACGATGTCTGACGAATGCTTCGCAACTGCCTGTCATATCGCCTGTTGCTGTTGTTAGAAGCCGACAACCTTCCGCCGCAGCACTGCTCATAACAAGCCGGTCGTACAGCACGATGCCAGGCTGAAGCAATACCAGCAACAGAAGAAACAGCACTGGAATAGCCACCGCTGCCTCAACTGTTCCCTGGCCTTTTTCATTTCGAAACACGAACACGCAATTCCCTTCAGTACAAAAAGATGTCAACGATTGTTACGGGAGCAACTGACTGGATATGATGAGACGCAACTGCAAGAGCATGCTGAACAAGCAAGCCATCCCCAAGTACGCGCCAAAGAGCCATCAAAGCCACTGTTAAAGAAAGAAAGCCTGCTGCTATAACAGCAAATTCGATGGTTGCTTGACCTTGCTCGGGAAGAAATGCCCTTACAAACCGTTGATACCATCGGCGATTGCATTCCAGAGCTCCTGAAGCTTCGGTCGAAATACCATGATGGCAAGTATCGCTATTACCACCAAAACGCCGACTAAAATGGCGTACTCGGTTGTTCCTTGACCCGCTTGTGCGCGTGGCAGATCGCGGAGACGTCGCGATAAGCCTGTCCACACACCAACCGATGCTCGATTGATTGATGCCAACGTTTTTGACCAGATAGCCATACACATTTTCCTTTCTATTCAGATAGCGCATTGCGCGCTCCTTTCCGCTAAAAACCTGCCGCAAGTTCGAGCAAGATGGGGCCCATTACAAGAAGCAACATGGCTGGAAGAATCAAGGTTCCTGTAGGAAGCATCATCTTGACCGGAGCCTTTGCAACTCTCTCTTCCAATGCCGTGCGATAAGTAGCTCGAGATTCAGATGCGGCCTCTTCAAGGATTCCTGCCAAAGCAGAACCAAAGCGCAAACTGCGAATAATGCTGTCGACCACACGGGATAGCTCGCTACAGTCATATGAGGCCGCTAAATCGCGTAGGGCATCTTCGCGAGTTGATAACCCCAACGACCACCGTCGATGAGTCTTGGCGCAAACATGAGCAAACTCACTATCAAAGTGAGAGCCGTACAGCTCAAAACTTCGGTCGAAAGTTAATCCACTACGTAAGCCTAATGCCACAACCTCAAGCATTTCAGAGAGATGTCGTTCGGCTCCTACAGCTCGACTCTTTCGCGCTTCATCGACGTCACGCGATAACGATGTTCGTCCTAATACCGCTCCAGCAAACCCCAAAAGCAAGGCAAGCTCTGTAGAAAACAACACGCCTGCCAGCAATCCCGCTAGGACACCAAGTACGGTTAGACGCGTTCGAGCCTCGCAGTAAGCTGATACAGTGATGTCCTTTTCGCAACCCGCCGCCTTCGCTCGTTCCGCATAACGCATTCCTGCTCGCGTTTGTCCTGCTCGTTTATTACGCACACATGGTGTAACAGCGCTTGTTGATCCAACAAAGAGACGTCGAGTTAACGCTTCTGCATACCTCAGCGCTAAGCCTCTTGAATCAGAAGATGGCGCAATGAGGCGCGATCCACGCGATGCTACACCATAAGCTGCTTCGCGACGTATCTTTCGAGCTTGGCGTTGCCCATACAGCCATACAAGCAACGCTGCAGCAATTCCAGCAAAGCAGCAAGCAATGCCACCTATAGCAATTAGATCAGCACTCATGCCACACCTTCTACCGCAAGAGCTCGACGAACCAACATGATGCCCGCAACCTGCATAACAAGAGCTGCTGCTAATAAGGCATAGCCAAACGCACTAGAAAAGAACGGCATCAAAAAGTCTGGGCTTGCCAACGAAAATGCAGCAACAAGCACAAAGGGCATGATGACCACAACGCGTGCGGACAGCTTTGCCTGCGCTGTTTGAACGCGCAGCGAACGTCGCAAAGCCAACTCACCTTTAACCGTATCGGTTGCCGCATCAAGAACCTGACGCATACCACCACCACTCGAATGCTGGACATCAAGTGCAACCGCCACAAAAGCGAGTTCGGAAGCATGAGCGCCTTCGCGCAATTCAGTAAGCGCTCGTTCAGCACTTCCGCCCACTTCAAGCACATGAGCACTCCGAGCAAACGTTTCACCTAAAGGCCCTTTAATGTCAGTGGCAACTTGATTAAAGGTTTGCAGCAAAGTAAACCCTGAACCAAAACAAGCTGCCATTGACTCTAATGCCTCAGGTACTGCTTCGCGGATACTCTCTTGCCGCTTTTCTCGAGCGCTTCCTGCGTAAACCGATAGAAGAGCAAGTGCACAAACAGGCGTTGCAAGAGCAGCAACAGGGCTGACTGTCACAAAACCCAACACACCCGCTAAAACAAACAAAACTACAAGGATTACTGAACCAGCCGACTCGGCAGATGAAGTCCAGCCACGTACGTGGCAAAACAGTACAACTTCATCTAATATCTGCCTAACAGGAGGAATCTTAAGAAGCTTATGAACAGCGGGCATTGCAAATGGAAAGCCATTGCGCATACGCCAAGACAATAAACCATTAAAAGTTAATTGCTCCCCTTGTGCAGCCATAGATGCCCGTCGCCTACGAAAAGTAATATTAAGCGCCTGAATTCCGGCAAACAGACAGCCAAAAGCACATACAGCTGCTATGCCACCAACGAGCATGCGTGCTTCCATTCATCCACCTCCTTTAGCGTAGAAATGCCCATCATTTCCAGGTCCTCAAGCCAATCGGGAACTTCAATCCATCGACCGGCAGCTTTGCCCGATTGACGGGAGTAAAGCGGATGAACCTGACATCTGCCTGCCTCACGATTAAAAGAAAACGTGACAATATCAGAGATAAAGCGACTGCCATCAAGTGCTCGACGCGTTTGCACGACTAAACAAATTGCGCTTGCGATATTGGCCTCGATAACATCGACTGGCAGTTCAGCAACGTAGCGAACCATGGTCGTAAGACGCGAGATTGACTCTCCAGGAGAATTCGCATGCAAAGTCGTTAGCGAACCTTCATGCCCAGTATTCATGGCGGTCAGCATATCAAGTGCTTCTTCACCACGACACTCACCCACAACAATGCGATCAGGACGCATGCGCAATGCATTGATTACAAGCTGACGTATTGTTACCTCGCCCGTTCCTTCAGCGTTTTGAGGACGTGCTTCTAAACGAGCAACGTCAGGATGCATAAAGAACCGAAGCTCGGCTGAGTCCTCGATAGTAACAATCCTTTCATTGGCGGGGATCTTGTAGGACAAGGCATTCAGCAACGTGGTTTTTCCCGACCCGGTTCCGCCAACAACAGCAATGCTTTTTCTAGCGCGCACGGCCCATGACAGGAACATACGCACCCCTGCCTCGACCGAGCCCGATTCTTCCATTTCTTCTAAGGTGATTACATGTCGCGAGAACTTCCTGATTGTCACGTAAGGGCCATCTATCGCAATTGGTGGAACTACGATGTTTACGCGATGACCCTGGGGAAGTCGGGCATTCACAATGGGCGATGCCTCATCAATACGACGTCCAAGAGGCCCCAAAATTCGATCTATTAACGCCCGTAAATCACCTGGATCAGCAAAACAGCGATCCGTTGAAACAAGCTTGCCATTCTTCTCGTAGAGCACTTCATTGGGACCATTTACGATTACTTCCGTAATAGCTTCGTCAGCAATAAGATCTTCCAGCACGCCAAAGCCAAAAATCATATCGATAATTTGAGCAACAAGCGCACGCTGCGTTGCACTATCAACATGTGCCCATGCCTCATCTTCAAAAATACGGCGACAGGCACTTCGAACTTCATTACGCGCTCGCTCGGGATTGTCTTGCGCATATTTTGCAAGCTCATCAACCGATACATATGAGCGCAATTGAGCTTTTAGGCGCTGCAATAAATCGCTATCTTGAGGTGCTGTTTCACGCTCAGCGTTTCCAGCCAAACGAACTCGCTCGGAAAGTGTCATAGCTAATTCCACCCCCTTTTGCGGCCAACATGACGACCTCGGCGCTTTTGAGAACGCCGTGCTTCAGGCTCTTCGTTTTGAATCTGTGCATCGTTAATGAAGCCTGGTAAAAGGCTGGTCATCACATGCTTAAGACTTGAGCAGAAGTCGTTACGTGTTTCCAGTAACTCTGCCGCAGCGCCTCCCCCTAAAAAGTCTTCGACATCACGCCCGCCATCTTTAAGCTCAAACACAGGAGCACCCTGTAAAGCGCAAGAAACATCAATGGATGTAAGTGGGGCATTTTTAGAGCAGCGATTAAGAACAAACTGAAACGGACCAGAAGCGATACCGCATCGCGCGCACAACTCAAGTGCATGTCGACACGCACGCACCGATGAAGCGCGCTGATCAATCAAAAACAATGCCGCTGAACTGCGCTCGAGTAAAACTGCATGCTGCTCTGCCCAGGCAGCACCAGTATTTGCAATGATGACATCAAACATATTCGTCAGCTCATCAAGGAAAGGTGGGGTGTCTTTTATCACCTCTTCAGCCGACTCAAGACGAGCAGGCGCAGCAAGTACAGTAAAGCCTGGGTTTCTTTTCACTTCTCGCTCGAGCAAATCGGGACGCGCCATAACTTCATCAATCGCTAGCGCTTTTTCGATCCCCGCCATGACAGCGGCATCGCCAAACTGTAAGTCGTAATCAAGCAGCAGCGTATTAAAGCCCAAGGAATGTGCAATGAACGCAGCCATAACAGCCACGCTACTCTTTCCCGCGCCACCACTACCACTTACCACAGGCATAAGGAATGCCCGGCCAGACTTAGTTGATGACAGTAACGAAGGTGTAGCCTGAGTCAAAGCTGCAGCAACTGGCTCATCTTGATAATGAATAGGAGGCTCGACGGTTGCGCAAACAGAAGCCTCTTCAACAAACAAAGGCGCCTGCGCTTTTTCTTTACTAATTGGCTCGGCAACTATATTCTGCTGCTTTTCGTTCGCATAGCAACGAAGAAAAGCACCGCGATCAAGCACTTCATCGATACCAGCGGTATTAGCTCTACTAAAAAGAGAGCCGCAACCATCGAATTCAATAAGCCTAACGCAAAGACTCGGATAATCCGCTTTAAGCGTTGCTGCTAGATTAATTGGCTCGATATCTTCACTCGACACTACCCATGCCTCTTTATGGGCAGCAGCCATCCCAATTGTTGTTCGAGCGCTCTCACCTGAAAGAAAAACATCAAGCCATTCTTGAGCATCGAGCTGCTCGTCATCAAGCCCTATAAGCTTCGGATTTCGAAGCGTAGCTTCATCGATACAAAGGGCTATCTTGCCAGATTCAAGGGTACGCATTAGTTCCCACTTCCTACCGAACTAGAAGCATCTTCGGAAGAATCGCCTGGAATAACGAAATACAGGCTGGTTTTGTTCGAAGCAGCAATGATTTCTTGCACCTTCTCGGGAGCAACAGCTAAAGTAATCCAACCTGAATCAGAAGATACGAGCGAACCTGTATCACCAACTGATGTTGCAAGCACCTGAACTGAACGGGCTATTGCGGTTGTGGCTGTATCGCCTGAAGAATAAACATCGATACTCATACCGGGACGTATTGCACCACCCACTGCTTGAACTGCTTTTGCGGGTACACTAACCGCTTCTTTTCCGGCAGGGATATCCAAAGAATCACGAACGCTTTCGAAGCGCTTTGTTGAAACAACTTCCCCCTTCAAGATTGAAGAGGTAACTGTTTTACCAACTGCATCACTGGTGCTACGCATTGCATTTTCTGGCAGTAAATCAGCAACCCAAAGTTTCGTTTCAACAGCAGAAAGATCCACTCGCTCGCCGGCAACGATATCGCGTGTTGCAACACATACTTCTACTTGTTCGCCCCCATAGCGGGCATGCGCCTCGGCGCGTGCAGCATCGGCCTGGCCCTGCACACTAGCCATAAATAAGCCAACACAAACAGCACAGGCGAATCCGCATCCAACGGCTATTGCTGTCATTTGTTTTTGTTTCATTACGCCTTCTGCCTCCCACGTCTCAATTCCGTGATTTGGCATTATCAAAGGCGCATCTTTACGAGAAACCGCCGCCGGAGTTCAAAAAAGCCAGCTCTAAACTACGGGCAGGCACATAATTACCCAGCAATTAACCAACAACTAACCGTAAAATGCCCCGCAATTGTCGATTCTTCGTGAGAGGAATGGTGATATGACGCATCCTTGCTAGTTGAATTGCGCTTTATGCTTAATTGTGCGAAGATGTTCACCGCTGAAAAGCACCATGGCCGGTTGGCGCAGCGGGAGCGCAGCTGCCTTACAAGCAGAAGGTCACAAGTTCAAATCTTGTACCGGCCACCATGAAACTTAAAAGGCCAGGCAAATGCCTGGCCTTTTGCTTTTTTAGCAGTACGGCAAGGGACTTAATTCCGCATCACATCGTCGTAACAGTTTGTCATTCTCATTAGAATAGATAATATAATATATAAAGTCTTATAAATAATTATTTATATTTAAGGAGCCAGCTATGAATATGTTTACATCAAGCGAGTTGGCAACTACAACGCGAAAAGTCTGCGAAACGGTACGTAATCAGGGGTGCGCATTTATTACCACTAATGGAAAAGCAGACCTAGCAATGATTGATCTTTCAGCATTCGATTCAATCAACGACTTTGTTCACGAGTTTGATCGCTGGCGTTCAGAAGCAGCATTACGCCGGTTAAGATCACAAGCATCAAGAACCGAAATCAGCTTTGAAGATATTGAAACAGAAATCAAAGCGGTACGTAGTGGCAAGAACACTGCAAAGGCCGCTCGATGACGTACGTCATTCTAGATACCAACATACTTGTATCAGCGCTTTGGAATAATCTTCTTGAAGGAAAGCCTTCTCAACTGCTTGATTATTGTATGTCTGGCTACTTCGAAATCGTATACACGCAGGCTATTCTTGATGAGTATCAAGCTGTTCTTACGCGCCCAAAATTCGGTTTTGAACCCGCGGATGTAAATATGTTGCTTAACTTCATCAAATAT
>JAZQRZ010000007.1:0-19544 GCA_045629845.1 Eggerthellaceae bacterium
GTTAACGGGCGAAGGGGTTGAAAGCTTAAAGAACGCAATTGGTTCGAAAGTTCACGAACTGCGTGAAGCAGCGCGTAAAGAACTTGAAGGCACCCAGCAGTACGACATGGTTTGGGAACACAAGCGTGAAGCACGTGATGCCGCTTACCAGGTTGTTCAGCTTTCCGAGCATGTTTTCCGCGTGTCGGGGCCGCGCGTCGAGCGTATGGTTGTACAAACCGACTGGGAAAACGAAGAGGCAATTGCCTTCTTGCAGCACCGTATGAAGCGAATGGGCGTGGACAAAGCGCTTGAAGATGCAGGCGCACGCGATGGCGATGAAGTGCGCATTGTGGGATATGCCTTCGATTTCGAGTCGGCCTTGGCTCACGAAGACATGTTCGCCGAACTAGAGGATTAAGGATGTGGCAAGGGGTCAGCTCCTTGCCACATTTTGTAGGAGGAAGCATGAAGCGACTGGTGGTGAAGATTGGGTCGTCCACGCTGACGACGAGTGAAGGACGCATCGATCATGCGTATCTTGACTCGTTTGCGCAGCAGGTCGAAGCCGTGCGAGCACTTGGATGGCAGGTAGTTATCGTGTCATCGGGTGCTATTGCTTGCGGGCTTGAACAGCTGGGTATGAGCGGCAAGCGCCCCGATGATATGCCAACGCTTCAGGCGGCGGCATCGGTGGGGCAGGGCTTATTCGCCAGTGCCTGGGGCGATGCCTTCGCCAATCATGGCATGACTACCTCGCTTGTCTTGCTTACTCGTCGTGACACAGCAGATCGCACTGCTTATCTTCATGCGCGCGATACGCTTGAACGCTTGCTAGACCTGGGCGTGGTACCCATTGTCAACGAAAACGATACTGTGTCGGTCGAACAGATTCGTTTCGGCGATAACGATACTTTGGGAGCTTTGGTTGCGTGCCTTATTCGTGCCGACTTGACCATTATCTTGTCCGACATCGATGGCTTGTACGACGCGAATCCTTCAAAGGATGCCAACGCAAAGCTTATCAAGCGCGTGAATCACATCGATCAAGCAATCATTTCTGCTGCAGGCGATGCTGGTACGGCTATGGGATCGGGTGGCATGGTCACAAAGGTGAAGGCGGCTCGCGTGCTGGGTGTTGCAGGTATCCCGCTAATCATTTGCGCAGGTCGTCGAGATAATGCCATTGTTGATGCCGCTTCGGGCGAAGAAGTTGGCACGCTGTTTGCCGCTGAAGGTGCAACACATGAAATAACGCCGCGTAAGCTGTGGATTGCACTTGGCGATTCCGCTCGCGGTTCTATTACGGTTGATGCGGGCGCTAAACAGGCGCTTCAACGAAAGGGCAGCTCGCTGCTTGTCGTTGGTGTGGCAAGTGTGGCAGGCGACTTTGAAAATGGCGATATCGTCGACATCCTGGATGAAAAGGGCTATTTGTTCGCTCGTGGTCGCGTTTCGGCAAGTCGTGATGAAGTCGAATTGGCGCTTGGTCGCACGCGTGAAGAATTATCGCGCAATCGCTTGCTTGCCGAAATGGCTGACAAGCCTCTTGTTCATCGCGATGAGCTCGTAATATTCGAGTAGTCGAAGGGTTTCGCATGGCAGTTATTTCCGAACGTTTTGACCTTTTAGGCGCCGATGGCGCACCTGCACGTTTGGGGTTGATGGGTGGTACGTTCGATCCAATTCACAACGGCCACTTGCGTGTTGCTGAAGAAATGCGAGAAGCGCTGAATCTTGATGCGGTGCTGTTCATTCCTACGGGTGCTCCTGTATTTAAGCGCGACCAGAAAATCACTGATGCACAAACGCGCTTAAAGCAAGTACGCGAAGCTATTGCAAGCAATCCGCACTTCGACGTCAGTTCAATCGAAATCGACCGCGAAGGCGATACCTATACAATCGATACACTTCATCAATTGCGTGCTCATTACCCTGAAAACGTTCAGTTCTACTTTATTGTTGGCTCTGATACAGCGGCAACTGTGGGTAAGTGGCGCAACTGCGCTGAAATTGCCCAGATGGTGCATTTGGCGGTGGCAACAGGTCGTCCTGGCTCGCTTGGTGCTGATGAGTTGCGCGAAGTTATTATGTCCGCTGCGCCTTTCGATTTGAGTTTAGTGCACGTAAGCGTTCTTGAGATTTCTTCTAGTGATATTCGTCAGCGCGTGGCGGAAGGTAAGTCGGTGCGCTATTTTGTTCCGCCAAGTTATCGACCTGCCTTTTCAGGTTTATTTGAAGCAGCTGAAAGTGCAAATACAGACAGTGCTGATGTTCTGTCAAAAGAATTTTTTAACGCACGCAAGGCTGAACTTGAAAAGCGTGTATCACCGAAGCGTTTTAAGCACAGTCTAGGTGTGGCTGATGCATGCAAGCAGCTGGCTAAGGAATACGGCGTCGATACAAAAAAGGCACGTTTGGCAGGTTTGCTACATGATTGGGACAAGGGTTTCAATGATGAACAGGCATGTGCACGTGTGCGCGAACTGGGCATGGAAGACGAAATTGACCCTTATATCGTGCAGAATATGCCCAGCGTGTTGCATGGTATTACAGCGGCGCGTGCGCTTGGCCAGCAATTCCCGGCTATTCCGACAGATGTTTTACAGGCAATTAGTCGTCATACGACAGCAGCGCTTGAAATGTCTCCGCTTGATATGGTGCTTTATATCGCAGACGCTATCGAGCCTGGTCGTCAGTTTGGGCGTATCGACGAGCTGCGTGCGGCTGTGGGCAAGGTAACGCTTGAAGAGCTGTATTTCCAAACTTATGAATACTGGGTCTTTCTGTTGTTCGAGCGCAGAAAGCCTTTGCATCCTGATACGATACGCATCTGGAATGCCTATACCGAGCGTTTACCACGCAAGGAACACAAGAATAAGTAGTAAAGAAACAAGCACGTGACGACATGAGCCAGTTTGGCAACATGCGTTAAGCTTTAATAAGTAACGTGGACTAAAGCCACAATGAAAGGGAAAACAAGTACATGACGGAAATTGCAACTGCAAAAGAAATGGCCATTATTGCTGCACGCGCGGCCAATGAAAAGAAAGCGACCGACATCATCGTGCAGAACGTCGGTGAAATCATTAGTGTGACCGAGTACTTCGTTATCGTAACGGCGGCGAACAATCGCCAGGTCAGCGCCATTATTGATGAAATTGAAGAGCAGGAACGCGAACAGGCAAAGGTAAAGCCGCTGCATCGTGAAGAAACGCGTGATGGTTCGTGGGAGCTGCTTGATTACGGTAGTGTTGTCATTCATGTGTTCCAGCCTGAAACACGTGAGTTCTATCGCCTCGAGGCATTGTGGAACGATGCACCTGTCATGGATTTGGCAGCTGAAGCAGGCATTACCGACGCTGAGTATTCCGACCGTATTGCTGCATTGCTGGGTGAACGTGAAGCCGCAGTCGAACTCGAAGAAAGCCGTCAAGAATTAGCTGAATAGCATGGAAAAGGGTTAAACCCTTTTCCTTTTTGCTAGTAGTTGTGCGGTACGGCTTGTCAAGCCGTATATCTGGCATCTTGCTTAAATAACCTCCTTTCAAGTATGATAATAGGGCTTTGACCAGGGCTTGGGTTTTCCGGGATAGGAATAACCCATGCGTATATCAGGTTTCATTTCAAAGGCTGCCTGCCGCGGCTACCGTCCATCTAAGCACGTTTCGCACAAAGGACGACAACGTCCCCATCTTATTGCGCGCCTAACAAGAGAGCGCTCGACTGCACGCTTTATCGTTGCGCCCGACGGCTATGGAAAAACCAGCGTGGCGCTTGATTACGCCGAAACCATGTTTTCGTGGCTTCATGTCTTTTGGTTAAACGCCAAAAGCCCCTGCTTTATTCGAGATCTTGATGGGGGCGGTTTTGCAGCTGCCATTCGTGAGGTTGATCCAGAAGCAAGGTTAGTCATTGTGGATGACTTGCCTTTGCTTGATGAGGTGCGCGCTCAAAAGCTTTCGGCCGAAATCGATGCTTTACTTGCGTATCACTGCGAAGTGCTGCTTTCGTGTACGCCTTCATGTGATGTGTTTGCTGTTTTGCAGAAAGATCGCGTGCGTATGGGGGTTAGCGATTTATTGCTAACCGATGAAGAACTTGACGCCATGCGTAGTGATGAAGATGTAAGACGTTTAGCGACAGCGCTTGTCCCCGCGTCGCAGCGAATTCCTGCGCTGGTGTGGGGTGAGAAAAAGGAAATCGCTGACTTTGCTTCCGCATGCTTTAGTGAAGACCTTCCATCTGACTTGCTGTTTGCTGCGGCGTGTGCGTTGGTGTTACAGAAGGGAAGCTTTGATAATCTTGAAGAGTTAGGTCCCTTTGACGCGCAAAGTGCCTCCGATGTTTTGACTGATTATCCTCATCTTGGTTTTGACGAGGATTCGGGAACGTTTGAGGCTTCAGCTCTTGATATCGAAGCGTTGTTCCCAGCGCTCAAGAATGCACTTGATGCAGTAGTGGCGTATTCGTATTTTGAAACGCGTACCGAATTGGCGCAGGCATGGGCGCGCATGCTGATAGCTCGGGGAACAAAGGCTGATCGTGCTTGCGACACTATTCGTGTGATTTGTCCTGTAAAGAATAGGGCACGCTGGTTGGTAGAACATACCCGTGAACTCATTCAATGTGGCAGTTTCTTTGCCATGTTTCACTTGTTGAAAAGCCTAAAGCGTGGTGGCTACGATGCAAAGGATAAGATTTCTACCATCGAGGCTGTATGCTTTCGTATGCTTGGTGATGAAGATAGCGCTGTTCGTTGCGCCAAGCGATTTGCCTATAAGGCGGATGCTTCAGGTGAGGCGCGTGAGATAAGCCTTCTGATTCTGGCTCGTTTTGCTCCTGATGAGTTGCGTAAAAGTGCTCAGAAAGAGCTTCGAAAGATAGTTGCAGCCTTCCCTGAGGAAGTGTTTCAGAACCCATCAGCGCACGAGGCATTAGTACTTGCGTGGCTAGAACTAGAAGAAAGCGTGGATAGCTTAGCTCAAGAATGGTTGCGACTGCAGGAATGCGGCACGGATGACGATGTCTTGTGTTTAGTTGCGTCGTGGGTGTTCACGCTAATAAGTCGCGCGGGTAATGATGTTTCATATGACGCTGCGCTTATTGCTCCCATCGAGCGTTTTATTCGTGCCCGATTAAATCACGAGCTTGCTTTCGTTGGTTTTTTGGCTGTGTCAGCAGGGTTATCGCTGGAGGCAGCTCATATGAAGGGTATGCGCTATACGGACGGCCCCTTGCCAGCGGCAACGTTGCTCTTTTTGCGTCAGGCAGAGGTACTAATGTTCACGCAACGCCGCAAGTACGAACAAGAACGACGTGAAGAGCAGGCGCGACGTTCAAGCGTTGATTTTGCAAGTATGTCAGGCGTTCCTTCAACATCGCTTGCGCGGGTTGAGCAGCGAGCGATCCCAACTTTGGAACTTCAGTTGTTTGGCCACTTAGAGGCGCGCATAGGTGGTACTTCTGTTAATCCAAAGCTGATTGGTCGCAAGCAGGTGCGTGTCATGTTGGTGCTGCTGGCTGCTAATCAGGGGCGCGATCTTCCTCGTGATTCGGTTGCAAATACAATGTGGCCTACGCGCAGTATCGAAAACGCTCGGAAGAATTTCTACACCATTTGGTGCCACATGCGGCAAGCATTTACGCTTCCCGATGGTTCATGTCCGTATCTTGTCCGTCATAATTACGGGTGTCGATTCGACGAGCGCTACGTGAAAAGTGATATTGCACGGTTGGGCGAAATCTGTCGTCAGCTTACGTTTGGAAAGCTTGATTTTGATGAGTGGCGCGATTTGCAGCTTGAGATAGACCACGATTTCGCAAATGATGTACTTCCTTTTGAAGAGGGCAGTCAGCTCATCGAAGATGTTCGCGATGATTGTCGTAATCGGCTGGTTGATGGCTTGGTTACAGGCTCGATTCGCTTGGCTGAGGCAGGAAGTCCTGAAGGGGCAGTGTGGTTTGCGCGGGCAGCAATTGGACGTATTCGAACACGTGAAGATGCCTACGTAGCCTTAATGAGGGCGCAAATTGCGCACAAGCAGCGAACGGCGGCCATGTCGACGTACTTCGATTGTCGTCGTGTGCTTGCTGATGAACTAGGAATCGACCCTTCACCTGAAACAACCGCTCTTTATGAAAGTCTTCTTGACTAGAAATTACTACAAAATCGCTAATGTTCCGTGCTCATTGTCTGCAGCATGGCAACAGCTTGGTGGCGGGCTGGGGACGGTGTGCTAAAGTTGACGAAATTGTATAAATGACGTGCGGGAAAAGGACGGCACATTTTGGCAGGGTTTTTCTCGAAGCTACTAAGAGCTGGCGAAGGTCGCCAGGTCAAGGCCTATGAAAAAATAGTTACGCGTATTGGCGAACTTGAACCGTCGATGCAGGCGCTTTCCGATGAGCAGCTGGCGGCAAAAACAATCGAGTTCCGCGAGCGTCTTGAACGCGGCGAAATTCTGGACGATTTATTGCCCGAAGCATTTGCTGCAGTGCGCGAAGCAAGTTTGCGTACGTTAGGCATGCGTCACTTCGACGTGCAGCTTATCGGTGGTATGGCATTGAACGATGGTCACATCGCTGAAATGAAAACTGGTGAAGGTAAAACGCTGGTATCCACACTGGCGGGCTACCTGAATGCGTTGCCAGGACACAACGTACATATCGTTACCGTCAACGATTACCTGGCCAAGCGCGACAGCGAATGGATGGGTCGTATTTACCAGTTCATGGGCATGAACGTGGGTCTTATCCAGAATGGAATGCGCCCCGACCGTAAAAAGCCAGCATATTTGGCTGATGTCACGTACGGTACGAATTCCGAATTCGGCTTCGACTATTTGCGCGACAACATGGTTGTGCGCGCTGAAAATCGCGTGCAGCGCGGTCATCACTTTGCCGTCGTCGACGAGGTTGACTCTATTCTTATCGACGAAGCGCGTACCCCGCTTATCATTTCAGGTGCGGGTAGTGCGGCAGCCGATACGTACAACCAGTTTGCGCGTGCGGTTGTGGGTTTGGAACGCGATGTTGATTACCAGATGGACGAAGCAAAGCGTACGATTAACGCAACCGAGCTTGGTCTTGAACGCATCGAAGCAAACTTAGGTATCGACGATATCTATGCTGACCCTTCGGGTGCGCTGGCTAACCATCTGCAGCAGTCGTTGCGTGCTCAGTACTTGTTCCACCGCGATATTGACTACGTTGTTACGAACGGTGAAGTCAAGATTGTTGACGAATTTACCGGCCGTATCATGGAAGGCCGTCGTTGGTCCGAAGGTCTGCACCAGGCAGTCGAGGCCAAAGAACACGTGAAGGTAAAGGAAGAAAACCAAACGCTGGCTACCATCACGTTGCAGAACTACTTCCGTCTATACGAAAAGCTTTCGGGCATGACGGGTACTGCTATGACCGAGGACTCCGAGTTCCGTCAGATTTACAAGCTGGAAGTTACGGCTATTCCGCCTAACAAACCCGTCATTCGTGACGACCGTAACGACCAGGTGTATCGTACGGTCGAAGCAAAGTTCAATGCCGTTGCTGACCACATTGCTGAACGTCACGAAGCTGGGCAGCCTTGCTTGGTGGGTACGGTTTCGATTGAAAGTTCCGAGCGTTTGTCTCGCTTGCTTGATAAGCGTGGCATTAAGCACGAAACACTGAACGCAAAGAACCACGAACGTGAAGCACACATTGTTGCACAGGCTGGCCGTGTGGGTGCGGTTACCATTGCAACGAACATGGCTGGTCGTGGTACCGACATCTTGCTTGGTGGTAATCCCGAAGTGTTGGCCGAAGACTTGCTGCGCAATCGCGGCTTCGATCCTGATGCTGACCCTGCTAAGCGCGAAGAGGCACGTGTGGCAGCTGAAGAGGCACAGAATTCCGAAGATCCACGTGTTCGTGCAAAGGCGAAAGAAGTGCTTGATGCGCTGGCTGAAGCACTTCCCGTGCCTACGCGCGAAGCAATGGAACAGGCTATGGCTGAAGCTAGGGAAGTCACCGAGGCCGAGCGTCAACAAGTGCGTGCGGCGGGCGGTCTGCTTGTTATTGGTACCGAGCGTCACGAGTCACGTCGTATCGACAACCAGTTGCGCGGTCGTTCTGGTCGTCAAGGCGACCCAGGCGAATCGCAGTTCTACCTGTCGCTTGAAGACGACTTAATGCGTCGTTTTGGCGGCGATCGTATGGATGGTATTTCGCGCATGATGGAGCGCACTCAGCTTCCCGATGATCAGCCTATTCAAGCTGGTATGGTGTCGAAGGCTATCGAAAGCGCCCAGCATTCGGTTGAAAGCATGCACTTTGCTGCTCGTAAAAACGTCCTTGAATACGACGACGTTATGAACCTACAGCGTCAAGCTATCTACGAAGAGCGTAACGCTATTCTGGACGGCAAAGATATGACCGAGCGCATTCCTGAAATCATTAATGATTGCGCTCAAAGCATCGTCAACGAGAATTGCCCTGATCGTTCGGTTGCTGACGAATGGGATGCCGCTTCGATTGATGCATGGGTAACCAGCATGACAGGTCGCGAGGGCTTCCATGTGGAAGAGCTTGATCACGGCGAGGATGCTGGCCGTTTGGCTGATATCATCGAAGAGTACCTGACTGCTGTGTACGAAGAAAAGGTACAGCTGGTCGGTGAAGAGGTTATGCGTACGCTGGAAGCTCAGGTCATGCTGCGCATTATGGATACGCGCTGGATGGCTCACCTGCAGGATATGGATTACCTGCGTACGGGTATTGGCTTGCGTGCCTACGGTCAGCGCGATCCGCTCACCGAATACCGTGAGGAAGCTTATCAGGCTTTCTCTAGCATGACTTCATCGATGTACGAAGACTATCTGCGCACCTTACTGCGCTTGCAGGTCGCGCAGCAGCCGCAGGTTGCTCAGCCCGAACAGGAAGACCCGCTGGCGGGCCGCAAGGTTAGCTATTCCAATCCTGAAGAGAACTTGGAAGCGCCAAGTGGTATGGCGCCAGCGCCTCGTCCGGCACAGGTTGGCGGCATGCCGCAGGCGGCGCCGCAGCCTACAACAAAGGCGAAGACCTTCGTCAAGGATAAGGATGACCCGTATGCAAATGTCGGGCGTAATGATCCATGTCCTTGCGGCTCGGGCAAAAAGTTCAAAAAGTGCCACGGTCTGTATCAAGACTAGAAAATGTGGAAAAGGGTTAGACCCTTTTCCACATTCGGTATGATGTGCAGCTATGGAAATTGATGCTAAAACGATTGAGCAGCTGGGTCAGCGCGTGGAAGACGCACGCGCTTATTTGCATGTCGAAGAAAAGACTGCTGAGCTAGCGAAGCTTGATGAAGAAACAACGCAGCCTGGTTTCTGGGACGATACTACCCATGCCCAGGCTGTCTCTAAGCGTGCGGGCAATTTGCGTGATACGCTGCGCGAATACGATGAAGCTGTGGCGCTGTATTCCGACGCTCAAACAGCGTTTGAGTTGGCAGGTGAAGACGAGCTGTTCGCTGACGAGGCTGCTCAGGCATGCGAAAAGCTTTCAAGCATGCTTGATGCATTAGAGCTGTCGTCGTGGTTTACGGGCCAGTTCGATGAAGGCGATGCCATTCTTACAGTAAACCCAGGGCAGGGTGGTCTCGAAGCTAACGACTGGACCGATATGCTGTTCAAGATGTATTCCCATTACGTTGAAGACAAGCCAGGCTGGAAGCTTCACGTTCTTGATATTACATATGCTGAAGGCATCGGTATCGATCGTGCCACTATTCAAATTGAAGGTCGCAATGCTTATGGCATGCTGCGTTCAGAAATTGGTGTGCATCGTTTGGTGCGTATTTCACCAACCGATGCAAAGGCGCGCCGCCACACTACGTTTGCTAGTGTTGAGCTGCTACCAGTCCTTCCTGATGATATTGAAGTTGATCTTGACCCTAACGATGTGCGCGTTGATGTGTTTCGCGCATCAGGGCCTGGCGGTCAGTGCGTAAATACAACCGATTCTGCTGTTCGTTTAACACATATTCCCACGGGAATTGTGGTTACGTGCCAAAACCAAAAGTCGCAGCTTCAAAACAAGGAAGCAGCGTTTCGCGTGTTGAAAGCAAAGCTGTACGAACTGGAAGAGCAGAAGCGTCAGGCAGAAATCGACGAGCTTCGCGGCGAACGCATGGATAATTCCTTTGGCAGTCAAATTCGCAACTATGTGTTGTATCCCTATCAGCTGGTAAAAGACTTGCGTAGTAATTACGAAACAGGCAATGTTGATGCAGTCTTAGCTGGCGATCTTGATGCTTTCGTAATTGCCTATCACAAGTGGCGCGCTTCTCAATAAGGTAACAAAGGCTAGATTCTTTACTACGTCGGGCGTACTCTGTGCGCCCATGTTGCTTTGCAGGAAGGGAAAAATGTGTAAAAGAGATAGGCGCTTTACACATTTTTTGGCGATGTAGCGGGGGTTTCTCTTAAGCCGCTTCCCGCCGTTGTACAATGGTCGCTCGAGAGAGAAAGGTGTTTCATGACCATGGAAAAGCTGACCAAAACCGCCAATGACCTGCGTATCGATATTGTCCGAATGATTGCTGAAGCAGGAAGTGGGCATCCAGGCGGGTCCCTTTCGTGCGCTGACATTATGACTGCGCTGTATTTTGGCGGCGTCATGGAATACGACGCTGATAACACTGAAGCACCACGTGACCACTTCATTCTTGCAAAAGGCCATGCTGCTCCTGCACTGTATGCCACGCTGGCACATGCAGGTTTCTTCCCGCGCGAAGAGCTTATGACACTCCGCAAGTGGGGCGCGCGCCTGCAGGGTCATCCCGATTCCAATCTGCTTCCTGGTGTAGAAGTTTCCACGGGTTCGCTTGGTCAAGGCCTTTCCGTGGCTTCGGGTTTGGCAGCAGGTCTTCGTCTCGAAAACGACAACCACACCGTTTTTGCTCTTATGGGCGATGGCGAATGTCAAGAAGGCCAGGTTTGGGAAGCGGCTATGTTTGCTGCTCACCAGGGTCTTGATAACTTGGTTGCTATTGTTGATCGTAACTGCCTGCAGATTGATGGCAACACCGCTGATGTGTGCGACCCAGGTGATCTGGCGGCGAAGTTTGCTGCTTTTGGCTGGGAAACCATCGAAGTCGATGGGCATAACATCGAAGAACTTATTTCTAAGCTGAACGGCGTAAAGGCTGCTCGTACGGGTAAGCCGCACGCTATCATTGCTCACACAGTGAAGGGCAAGGGCGTCAGCTTTATGGAAAACGAAGCTGGCTGGCATGGCAAGGCACCAGATGCTGATCAGCTAGCTCAAGCACTTGAAGAGCTGGGTTACAACGGTGAAGCTCTTGAATTCACGGGCAATTTGGAATTTGCTGCTCATAAAGACGAAAGCCAGGTAGCTGCTCCGCAAGCTCCCAGGTTCTGCACAGACGAAAATGCAGGCAAGAAGGCCACGCGTGCTGCCTATGGTGTTACCCTGGCTGAATTAGCCGACGAAGGTCTGCCTATCGTTGCCGTTGATGCTGACCTTACGGGTTCCACTACTACCAAGAAGTTTGCGGCAGCCAACCCTGAATATGCTAAGCGCCTGTTCAATTGTGGTATTGCTGAACAGAACATGACCGATGTTGCTGCTGGCTTAGCTTTAGCTGGAAACATTGCGTTTACGGGTAGCTTTGCGGTGTTTGGCACGGGTCGTGCTTATGATCAAATCCGCAACACTGTGTGCTATTCCAACCTTAATGTGAAAATCGCGCCCACACATGCGGGTATTTCGGTAGGCCCCGACGGTGGTAGTCACCAAATGCTCGAAGATATTTCTTTGATGCGTGGTTTGCCGAATATGCGTGTTCTGGTGCCTGCAGATTATGCTAGTGCCGCTGCAGCACTTCGCTTAGCAGCTGCTACTCCGGGTCCTGTGTACGTGCGCATGGGTCGCGAATCGGTGCCTTGCGTATATGCCGATGACACACAACTTCAGCTGGGTGGTTCCTTCAAGTTACGCGAAGGCGCAGATGCTACCATCGTGGCTTGTGGTCTTGAAGTTCGCGAAGCTCTTATTGCGGTCGAACAGCTCGCTGAACAGGGCATTTCGGTCGAACTTATCGATGCTTATAGCATTAAGCCGCTTGATGCGGCAGCTATTGTGGCGTCTGCGAAAAAGACCGGTGCGGTCGTTACTGCTGAAGAACACAGCGTGTATGGCGGTCTTGGCTCAGCGGTTGCAGAGGTGCTTGCTACCGAATGTCCTGTACCTGTCGAATTCATTGGTATGCATGACAAGTTCGGCAAGTCGGGTGGCTATGCAGAATTGTCTGCGCACTTCAAGATGGATGCCGCTGCGATTGCTGATGCTGTGAAGAGGGCTATCGCGCGCAAATAGTCTGGTAGAATTCTTCTGTCTCAGTAAACGATTTATTGAATGGAGCATTCTGTGACAGAAGCCACCAATCAGGGGGCAAGGCAGCCTTGGGACACGGCTGCAAGTCAGACGATGCGTCAGGCGCCTGATCTTTCGACGGCGTTGCCGGCGTTAGAAGTCGATGATATCCCTCAACAGGGTACCCCCGTCATTTCATTTGACCATGTGTCAAAAGTCTATCCTGCCCAGCCAAATCGCCCGGCATTAGAAGACATTTCGCTGCAGATTTATCCTGGCGAATTCGTCTTCTTGGTCGGCCATTCTGGTTCGGGTAAGTCTACGCTTGTGCGTCTTATCATCCGCGAGCTCCGTCCCAGCTCGGGCACCATTACCATTGCAAACGAAGATCTGGGCAACATGCGCAACTGGCGTGTGCCTTATCTGCGCCGCAACATCGGCTGCGTCTTCCAGGACTTCAAGTTGCTGCCGAACAAGACGGTTTACGAAAACGTCGCGTTCGCACTCGAGGTAATCGGCAAACATCGCAACGTCATCCGTACGCAGGTCCCCGAGGTTCTGCGTTTGGTTGGTTTGCAGGACAAGCTTGACAAGCTGCCTGATCAGCTGTCTGGCGGCGAAGCTCAGCGTGTTTCTATTGCGCGTGCTATCGTCAATCGTCCGCCGCTTTTGGTGTGCGACGAGCCCACTGGTAATCTTGACCCGCAAACGTCGCGTGGCATTATGGACCTGCTCGAACGTATTAACCGTACGGGCACTACGGTTCTGGTTGCTACTCACGACCGTGAAATGGTCGACAACATGCGCCGTCGCGTAATTGCGCTCGAGCGCGGCCATCTCACGCGCGACCAGCAGAGGGGGGTGTACGGTTTCGATGTTTAGTCTTGGCTACTTCTTTAAACAGTCCATTCAGGGCTTTGCACGTAACCTGTCCACCACGCTGGGTTCCATCGTTACGATTTTCCTTTCGCTGTTCATTATCGGCGTGTTCCTGGTGGGTGCCATCGTTGTAGACAACATCGTAAAGTCGGTCGAAAGCGAAGTTTCCATTACGGCTTATGTCGATGACGACGCAAAGCAGTCTGATATCAAGGCCATGGAATCGTATATCGAAGGCCTGAACGGTGTTGCTAGCGTGTCCTTTACTACGAAGGAACAGGCGCTGGAAAACTTCCGCAACATGTCTTCGAATTCCGACATTGTTGACGAACTGGGTGGCAATCCGCTCCCAGCTTCCATCAATGTCGAACTGTCCGATCCGCAGATGGTCCAGTCGGTGGCCGATGAAATCGAAACCAGCGACTTGTTTGCAAAGATTGCTGACGAACCCAATCCTGCCGACTCGTTGAAGTATGGCCAGCGTACGGTCGAGCGTCTGTTCTCGGTAACCAACTACGTGCGTTACATTGGTATCGGTCTTATCGTGCTGTTGGTGTTCATCTCGCTTGTATTCATCAACAACACTATTCGCCTAGCCATTATGGCTCGCCGCAAGGAAATCGCCATCATGCGTTTGGTTGGTGCATCCAACGGCTTCATTCGTGGGCCCTTCCTGATGGAAGGTGCGCTGCATGCAGTTATCGGCGCTCTGCTGGCTGCTGGTTCCTTGGAACTGCTGCGCCAGATTGCCTTGCCGCGTCTGCAGCAGTCACTGGCCTTCTTGCCGATTGGTATCGACGGCATGACGTTCCTTATCATTTACGTAATCTTGCTTATCGCAGGTTTGGTTATCGGCCTTATCGGTTCGGCGATTGCAATGCGTCGTTACCTGAAGGTGTAAGGCGAAACAGTAGGATAGTGACTCATGGGAGACCGTGGGAATAATCAACGAAGTGCTGCGCGTACGCGAAAAAGGCGTGCGCGCAGTTATCGTCTCATCAGGGCGTTTCTAGTTGTTATCCTGATGTGTCTTGCCTTTTCTGTAGGCTTTGCTGTTCGTGGGCAAAGTTCATTCTTACAGTCGCTAGGTTTCCCCTCTGCAATAACGGGTATTGCTCCTAGCGAAATCACCGATCAAAACACCGCAAAGAAAGATGTCTACAATTCGCTTTCTATGCGTATTGCTGAAGTTGAAGATATTCTTGCAACCGATAGCTTAGATACGTATAACCTGGAAGAAGAAACCGAAAGCACCTTGCAGGCTTTCGCTGAAACATCAGGTGATCCGTATCTGCGCTATTACTCACCCGATCGTTACAATCAACTGCTTAATACACAGGACGAAGGCTACGCAGGCGTGGGCGTTTTGTTCTCTGAACATAACGGTCAGGCCTATGTGGTTGACGTTTTCGAAGGTTCACCAGCGCAGCTTGCTGGTGTTCAAGAAGGCGATTTCGTTGTTTCGATTAATGGTGACCGTTCGCAAACTTGGTCGCGTAGCGAAGTAGCGGCGGTGTTAAGTCAGTCGAAGGGTTCCACTGTTGTAATTACTTGGCGCCGTCCTGAATCAATCGAAGCTGAAGGCGGCTCGGAATTTACCACAACACTTGAGTGCGAAGAGTTTGACGAAACCAATGTTACGTCTGAATACAATTCCGATCGTCGCGTCGGCTATGTGAAGGTGAAGCAGCTTACGCAGAATTCGGCGCAGCTTACGCAGTCCGCTTTGAACGATTTACAGGCACAGGGTGCTCGCGCTTTCGTGCTTGATTTGCGTGATAATCCTGGTGGCTATCTTAGCCAGGCCGTTGATTTGGCAAGTCTGTTTATGAGCAGTGGCACGGTGGTTGAAATTCAAACCGTTGATGGCCAGTCTGCAAAGGCGGCATCGGGTCAGCCAGCTACCAACTTGCCGCTTGTTGTTATTACCAACAAGAATACTGCTGCTGCAGCTGAAGTCGTGGCTGCTGCTTTAAAGGAAAGTCAGCGTGCAACGTTAGTGGGTACAACTACGTTGGGTAAGGGCTCGGTGCAGGTTTTGCACGAGCTGTCTTATGGTGGCGCAATTCGTTATACGGCCGCGTATTACTTAACGCCTGAAGGCCACGCGATCGACCAGGTTGGTGTAACGCCAACGGTTTCGCTTGATAACTCAGATACTGGCGATGCTCAGAAGGATTACGCCGTCGAAGTAGCTGCTTCGCACATTACGGCAGAGTAGGCCCTTATGACACGCAGACGTTCTCATACGCGGCGCACGCCGCGCAGCAATCCGCGCGGCCGTCTTGATGTGCGACGCGGCGGTTATGGCTTTGTTCAAACGGCAGAAGGCGAATACTTTATTCCACGCAAGAAAATGCGCGGGGCTTTCCCTGATGACATCGTTGAGATTGCTCCCGTAAAGGATGGCGCTCGCTATGGAAGAACACCTGGGAAGGGTGAGCGCAAGCGCGTTGCTCGTGTAGTCCGCGTTGTTGAGCGCGCGCACGATCAGCTTATTGGTTACTTCCATCGTGCAGAACCGTTCGGAGTGGTCGAACCCGTTGACCCACTGATTCAGCACGATATTTTTACCCAGTTGTCTGAAAATCCGAATATTCCCGATGGCGCCATTGTCCGAGTGGCTATTGCAACGTGGCCTGATCGAAACACTGCAGCGACGGGTGTTGTGATTGAAGTACTAGGTGATGAAGATGACGAACGCGTTGCAATAGATCTTATTGTTGCACGTCATAAGCTTGAAACGGTGTTTTCTGAAGCAGCGCTTGCTGAAGCGGAAGCGGCTTCGGTGGGCGAAGATGCAGCATTGGTCGAAGGTTATCGCGACTTGCGTGAACGGTTCATTTTTACGATTGACCCTGCAGATGCGCGTGACTTCGACGATGCGGTCTCGATTAAAGCTCTTGAAAAGGGCTGCTGGCGTGTGGGTGTTCACATTGCTGATGTATCGCACTATGTGCCGTGGGGTTCGGCAGTTGATATCGATGCGCGTAAGCGCGCGACTAGTACGTATCTTGTTGATCGCGTGATTCCTATGCTGCCTGAACAGTTGTCGAACGATGTGTGTTCGTTACGACCGAATGAAGTGCGCCGCACCATGACTGTTGATATGGTGGTTAACGCACGCGGTGAAGTTGTTGATGCAGAAGCTTATCCAGCACTAATTTGCTCGAAAGCTCGTCTTACCTACGACGAAGCTCAGTCCATTTTGTATGAGGCTGCAGGCTCTGATAACGATGGCATTTGCAACAACCTTTCGGCTGGGGATGCAATCTGCGCATCTATCGATGAAGTCGACATGCTGCGAAGCAGCATCGTCCAATTGTCTCGCATTGCCAAGCAGCGCGATGCTTTGCGTAAAAAGGCAGGTGGCCTTGATTTTGATACGGCCGAGGCAAGGGTTCGCCTTGATGACGAAGGTTACCCCATTGGCATCGACTTGCGTGAAAAGACTGATGCAACCCAGCTAATCGAAGAAGCTATGATTATGGCAAACGAGGCGGTTGCACGCATGTTGCGCGATGCAGGTTATCCGTGCTTGTACCGTATTCATGAAAAGCCAGCAGTTGACAGCCTTGAAGGCTTAGTTCCTGTTTTGCAGGAGTTTGACTGGTTCAAAACCATTAATGTTGGCTTGTTTGTGGCAGGTAATCCTCATGCTGTTGGGTCGGTGCTCGAAGCATGCAAGAATCGTCCCGAAGCAGCGTTGGTTACCACGTTAGTTTTGCGTTCAATGAAACGAGCGATATACAGTCCTAATTTGTCAGAGCATTATGGCCTTGCAAGTTCGGCTTACGCGCATTTCACGTCGCCCATTCGTCGTTATCCCGACCTGGTGGTGCATCGCATGTTGCGTGCGTTGCTTACGGGTCGCCCCGAAAAGTTTGATCAAGAAGTGTCGGCTTTACCATGGCTTGCCGAGCATTCTTCTGAAATGGAACGAGCTGCTGAACAGGCGGCACGAGAATCTCAGGAAGTAAAAATCGTTGAGCTTATGGAAGAGCATATTGGTGAAATGTTTTCGGCTCTTATCTCGGGTGTAGCAACCTTTGGTCTGTTCGTTCGTTTAGACAATACAGCTGAAGGTGTTGTAGAAATGGCTGATCTTGGGCACGAGTATTTCATCCTCGATCCCGTTCGTCACATGTTGACTGGTTCAGATACAGGCAAGCAATTCCGACTTGGTCGACGTATTGCCGTACGCTTGGTAGAGGCAGATCGCCGCACTCGTCAACTTCGCTTTCGTCTGATGAACGAGCGCAAACTGAAGTAGTTTTGTGTTACACTTCCTATCCGCACATTGACAAGGTGGAGCTAAGCGGCTTCCCGATTTCGGGGGTGACTGGTTTCGACATGGTGGGTCTGAGGTGAGGAGCAGGTCGTGGTCTCCTTTCCACGTTAAACAGGGGTACTGTCAAATTTAATTGGCAAGAACACTTCTTTTGGGCGTCAACTCGCCCTTGCCGCATAAGATAAGTCGGCACGCCAATTCCAGATGTTTTCCCGCCCTGGATGCGGTGTCATTTTAGGGAAATGCTCTTCGGCACGTAGTCAGTATGGTCGAAGCTAAGATTGAACTGGCTCGAGACTGCAACGCTCGTCGTTGCGCCGCGCAGTCTTTAAACCCGAGCATCAACTAAGCTTGTAGAGCCTGACCAGGGATTCGTTATGGACCGGAGTTCGATTCTCCGCGCCTCCACCAGAAATGCTATGGCCACTCGATTCGAGTGGCCATTTTCTTTTCGTTCTATTGAAGAGAAGGGTATGACTTACGGCAGTTTACGGCGAATCTTTTTAGGAACCATGAAACCGAAATTCTCCATGATGTCATCGTAGGCTTCCTTCAGTTCCTTTACGGTTTCAGCGCCTTCTTTTGCGATAGCGTTTAAATCGGCTGTGGTTTCAGCGATTCCTTCGCGAGAAAGATCGATGTCTGCTTCGTCGGCTTTTGCCTTTGCTTTACCAGCCTGCTCAGTAGCAGTTTTCTTGGCCTTGCTGTACTGAACTTCAGCCTTGCCGCGTGCAACGTCAAGCTTTTCTTCAGCCTGCTTGCGCGCCTTGTTGCCTGTGTGGCCAGCAATAGTTGCCATCTTGTACAGGTAGCCATGTTCAACAGGCTCGCTCGGTTCTTCCTTGACGGGTGCTTTTGCGGCAGGGGCGGGCGCCTCTTCAACAGCAGCTACGGGTTCGCTAACCGTTTCGTAGTCGTCGGCTTCGAAACCTTCGTAGTAGTACTCGACTTCAACACCGTCTTCTTCCAAGGCGAAACCGATTTCGGTGCCGTCTTCGTCTTCGATGTAGTACAGAATGTCTTCTTCGGAGTATTCCAGTTCGACAGTTTCAAACTCTTCAGCCATGTTTCCTCCTTCAAATGTGGCAATAGGTTTGCCTTTGCCACATTTAGCGGCTTCGTTCCTTCAGGGCGCGATCGATATCACGTTTTGCATCGCGTTCAGCCATTGCTTGACGCCTGTCATGCAGCTTCTTGCCGCGAGCCAGGGCAAGTTCAACTTTTACCAGCGAATTGGTGCTGAAATACATGGAAATCGGCACCAGAGCTAAGCCCTTTTCGCGTGTTTTCTGTTCAAGCAGACGGATTTCCCTGCGATGAAGCAGCAACTTGCGCTTGCGATCAGGGTCGACGTTATCCCATCCGCCATTGCGATACGGTGCAATGTGGACGCCATGCAGCCAAGCTTCACCACCACGAATAAGCGCATAGCAATCGGTAAGCTGACAGTTGTTTTCACGCAAAGAGCGCACTTCGGTTCCTGTTAGAACCAAGCCAGCCTCGTATGTTTCCAGAATCTCGTACTCGTGAAAGGCGCGGCGATTCTTGGCAATAAGCTTTTTCTCGCGGCGTTCCATTTACCAGTACTCCTTTGTGCGCCGTTTGCGGCGTTTCTTTTCGGGGCGAAAATCCAGTTGTAGTTGCCCGTCAAGCACATCGCTTTTTGCCTTTTTGCGTTCGACAGTTTTAATCTGCCACGATGCGGCATCTTTGCCAAACGTTTCCAGCATTTTCATGCGGGCGTCATGCAGGTTTTCTTTCGAACCCGCGCGTGCATCGCTTTCGAATTCGAACGAACCCATGCCGTGGACGTCAGCGGCAGCAGGTGATTGATAATGTGCAAGGTAGGTTGTCATGTCGCAGAATGATACCACGACCACGGCAAACAGAAGAGCTGGTCGCATTTCTCCAGAAAGCGTGCTGGCAAAGGACACTACTTCCAAATAACTTGGAATGTGAGGGTTTTTTCGAGACTAATGTGAATAATCGTTACAAATCGGTCCAATCGCCGTGTTTTTAAGGAAACAATTTC
>JAZQRZ010000008.1:0-5592 GCA_045629845.1 Eggerthellaceae bacterium
TAACTTGCAATTCCTAGCTTCACCTTGGAGCCCGCCTGCATGGGCAAAGACAAATCACATGATGAAGTACGGTGGACACTTGAAACGCAATTCGTACGATGATTGGGCTTGCATGATTGCCCGCACGCTTCTTGCTTATCAGCAAGAAGGTATTTCTATTGAGCGCCTAACAGTTCAAAACGAACCTCAAGCAATACAAGACTGGGAATCGTGCTTGTATAGCGCCAAACAAGAGCGCAACTTCCTATGCAATGCATTGAAACCCGCCCTGCATGAAGCAGGGCTAAGCCATATTAAAACGCTTATCTGGGATCACAATAAAGAAGGTATGCTTGACCGCGCAGCTGAAGTCATGCGTGATACAGCATATGACGCAGTTGATGGAGTGGCCTTTCACTGGTATTCGGGCGACCATTTTGAAGCTGTGCGCGTTGTACGTGATTTCATCGGCCCCGACAAAGAGCTTATCTTTACCGAAGGGTGCGACAGCTATTCTGCTGGCGACCCCGAGCAAGAGCTGCCCCACGCAGAACACTATGCTCACGAGATTATTGGCGACCTTGAAGCAGGAGCAAACGCTATTCTGGACTGGAATATTTTGCTTGATGCAAAAGGCGGACCCAACCATGTTGGCAATTACTGCGACGCGCCTATCATGTACGACTGCCAAGCAGGCAGCATGAATATACGCCTTCCCTTCCATTATCTAGGGCATTTCAGTCGCTTTATTCAGCCGGGAGCACTACGCGCCCTTACAACGCGCTATACAACCGATTTGGAAACCTGTGCGTTTGTTAACCCCGATGGAAGCCGTGTCCTGATTGTCCTGAATCGCAATTGGTGGAATATAAGCTTCGACCTTACCTGGAACGATAGTGCGCTGGGCAACCGCCTTGCTTCGATTGAAGCACCTGCACATTCGATTCAAACCATTGTGTGGTAAACAAGAATGCCGCTCGCACCTCAAAAGCCGGGCGAGCCAAAGTTGGCCCGCCCCTACGAACAAGCTAGTTATATTGCCACATATGATCAAGCGGGCCAGAACCGCGCCCAAGGTTAAGCTGAGCAGCAAGCGCACCCATGATGTAGCTTTTTGCTTGAGCAATCGAATCTTCTAGCGATAAACCTGTTGCCAAACCACATGCAATAGCGCTTGAAAGCGTACACCCAGTACCGTGAGTATTGGGGTTGTTGATGCGTTCACCTTCGAACCAGACAAGCGAACCATCGGGGCGCGCTAGTACGTCGTTTGCATCGTTTTCGCCATGACCGCCTTTGACCAGTACTGCTACCCCTGTTGCTTGAGCAATATCAAGTGCTGCCTGCTTCTGTTCAGAGCCACTGCTGATAGTTCCACCAAACAAAGCCTGGGCCTCGGGAATGTTAGGCGTAATAACCGTTGCCAAGGAGATAAGCTTTTCCCGCAAGGCAATGACGGCGTCGCTTGATGCTAGCTCGGAACCACTTGTTGCCACCATAACAGGATCAACAACGATGTTGACAGCCTTGTTGCGCACAAGCGCATCAGCGATTGCAGACACAATGGTTGGCGATGATACCATGCCAATCTTGACTGCATCAGGACGAATATCATCGAAGACAACATCAATTTGCTGCGCCACAAATTCTGGCGGCACATCATGAACACCATACACACCTGTCGTGTTTTGCGCCGTCAAGGCCGTGATGACTGACTGCGCAAACAGACGATGCGCCTGAATAGTTTTTATATCGGCCTGTATACCAGCACCACCCGACGAATCAGAGCCAGCAATAGTCAGTACAGATTTCATCGAAAGGTCCTTTCGCATACAGAACGCAATTCGCGCGTAGCCTGAAAACAATCATCAGCAGCAAAAATAGCTGATACAACCGCAGCGCCATCGGCGCCAAGATGCGCAATACGTGGAATAGTGCGCGCATTAAGGCCACCAATGCCAACCACAGGAATAGAAACCGCATCACAGATTGCACGAAGCTCTTCAGCTGTAACGTCAACCGCATCAGGCTTGGTTGGAGTAGGGATAAGCGCTCCTACGCCAAGATAATCAGCGCCATCAACCTGTGCCTTAAGAGCTTGCTCGACCGTTTGAGCAGACACACCAACAATTGCATCAGAACCAAGTAGTTCGCGTGCTTTTGTGCACGCCATATCATCTTGACCCACATGAACGCCATCGGCACCACACGCTAAGGCAACGTCAACGTTGTCATCGATAACAAAGGGAATGCCAGCTTGCTGGCAAAGTGCAGCAAGCTGCTTTCCAAGTTCGACCATTTCCTTGAAAGGCGCTTCTTTTTCTCGTAGCTGAATAAAGGTTGCGCCACCCTTAATTGCCTGCTGAACACAATCAGCAAGCGCGCGTCCATTCAACCAGGCGCGATCAGTTACTGCATACAGCAGCATAGATTCACGCAGATCTTCTGGCTTCCACCGTGTCATATTCCTCCTACTTGCAGGGCAAGCTGGAACCTGCCCCTACAAAGCGTGACAAAGGGACTACCCCTTTGTCACGTTACTTTATCACGCTAGATTTCATCGTAACGAGCGACAGCACTAAGGGCCTCGCCGTTCAAACTGTACAACGCATCAATCAGATAGGTGCGGAAAGATGCATTGCCATCAACTGGCTGCATACGAGCCGAAGCGATTTCGCCTGCCACGCCCATTCCAGTAACTGCTGCAACTACGCCTTCTAGCAGGGCTTCTGGGTTTGCAACAGCATAAGCTGCGGTTACGCACGTAAGCATGCAACCAGCACCGGTAATCTTACCCATAAGGGGTGTTCCGTTATAAATAGCAAAAGCACGATCCGCATTGGCCACAATATCAATTGCGCCAGTAATAGCAATCACAGCACCTGTCTTAGCTGCCAAGGTTTTAGCGAAAGCTGCATTCTCTTTCAGATTCTCGGGAGTTACAACATCATTAGGATTAACATCGACCCCGCGTGTAGCAGCAGCGGCACCTGCAAGCGCCTTTACTTCGGACATGTTGCCACGAATAACCTGAGCCCCCGCAGTATTTAAGAGCTCGGCAGCTGTATCTGTGCGCAGCTTCGAAGCGCCCGCACCAACCGGATCAAGCACAATGGGATGACCCAGCTCGCGTGCGCGAGCGCCCGCAACACGCATGCCTTCAATGGTATGTTCATTAAGCGTGCCAATATTAAGCACCAGACCACCGCAGATTGTTTGAATATCAACGACGTCTTGCGGTTCATCGCTCATGATTGGACTTGCACCGCAGGCCAAAAGCGCATTTGCACAATCGTTCACCGTCACGTAATTCGTGATGCAGTGCACAAGCGGCGTGGTCGAACGGACATTACGTAGTGCAGTGGAAAGGGGCAACTCTGCCATAATCTTCTCCCTTCGTTGGCATTACCCACATCAGGTTATTTGGGTCGAGGCGATACGCGCCTCCTCTCAGCCTGCCGATTCCGCAAGCTCCCCGCACGCGATTATAGCCTTGCGCTCATTAAATAGGTTGTCTTTTGTCAGGTTTTCGGGCGAGAGGTAGGTAAAGCGTCTTGGCCTATTGCATGTTTTGGAAAATATAGAGCGTACCTTCGTCGACAGAAATCGTGGCTGACTGGCCTATAAGCTCGTTTGAAAGGCCAAGTGTCGTTCGATTAGTAAGCGTTGCATTATCAAGGGAATATTCCATTCCGCGTTCTGTTACACCCCGCGCAACGTCAACGGCCGAAAAGACAGATACCGTCCCCCACGAAGCAGGCAACTCTAAAGAACCCGGGCCAACAAGGATGCTAACAATGCTATCAGCGCCAACGAGTAAGATGTTCATACCCGCCTCAGCAAAACGAGCGCACATTTGTAAGTTGGCCACAGAATGATCCAGCCTGCCACCAAGTGCGCCATACACTACTACTTGTTGGTAATCACGTTCGATAATGTAATCAAGCGCCAATTCGAGATCTGACTTATCTTTGTGAGTGGGATGAGTTATAACCGCGTCGCCTTCGGGAACATAGCCAAGCGAATCGAAGTCGCCGATAACGACATCAGCTACACAGCCCGCAGCGTTCACATGCGCATAGCCCCCATCTGCGGCAACAACACAATCAAATTCGCCTGACTTCCATGCTTTAAGAAAATGATTCGCATTGAAATCGCAAGCGGCTACGAGGGCACACGTTTTAAAATCAGTCGTCATCAGGTGTTCCTTAAATGGCTAAGTTCGCGGAGATTCTTCGCTAACGCCAAGAATGCCATATGCAGCATACTCCTAGGCATTAGAATACACCAAGCGAGTGGGCTAGACGACCGCGCGCTTTAGCGTGAGGAAAGTCCGGGCTCCATAGGGCAGGATGCCAGCTAACAGCTGGGCGGGGCGACCCGACGGAAAGTGCCACAGAAAAGAAAACTCCCCTGCTTCGGCAGGAGAAAAGCTGAAACGGTGCGGTAAGAGCGCACCAGCACGCCGGCAACGACGTGGCTTGGTAAACCCCATCCGGAGCAAGCGCAAATAGGGATGCGATGAAGTTGCCCGCCGAGCATCTGGGTTGCGTGCTAGAGACGTACGGTGACGTACGTAGTAGATAAATGGTCGTCCCTCGACAGAACCCGGCTTATCGGCCCACTCACTTCTTCTAGCAAACTAAAAGGCCGCAGGCGAAATCGCTTGCGGCCTTTTGAGTGTTTCATGCGGTGCACATGCGCGCTACTTTTTGGTGCTTTCCCTACCAGTTTCGGCAAAGTCAATCTGTGCCTCGTACCAGCTCAGGTGAATCTCTTCAGTAGAGATCCAGGCTTTCGCGGCGGCAAGCTTGTCCTCGTCATCGATAGAATCAAGCGTCTGCTTGTATTCTTCAATTTCCGCAGAAAGCTTTTCAGCCTTTTCACGAACGACATCAACGTCGATTTCGTCAACGGCGCAACCAAAGCGAGCCAAAATGGCGAGATGGTCATGGAGCATCTGAGAGCAGCCACGATGAATCAAGAAGGTTTTCTTCTCGTTTCCTTCGGGGTCAAGCCAAAGCGTAAGCTTGCCACCCTGGTGATTCGTGGCTACGAGGCTCTCATGCCCTTTGATGACGCCATAGTGACCGGCATAGCCAGGTACGTCGGCGTAATAAACGTCATCTGCGAACAGCTCGCGCGTCGGCGTGAGGACCGCGCAACGATATGCCCCTTGATATCCCATTGCTATTCACCCTGCAATTCGTTGTAAGCAGCGTACACGTCTTCGATGGAACCCTTCATACGGAAGCACTGCTCGGGGATTTCGTCGCATTCACCATCAAGAATGGCAGCGAAGGAGCGAATCGTATCTTCGAGCTTAACGTACTTGCCCGGCAGACCAGTGAACTGTTCTGCAACGTGGAAGCACTGACCGAAGAACTGCTGCGCCTTACGTGCACGGTTAACGATGAGCTTCTGGTCTTCAGAAAGTTCGTCCATACCCAGAATTGCGATGATGTCCTGCAAGTCCTTGTAGTTCTGCAGAAGCTCCTGGATACCAACAGCTACGCGATAGTGCTCGTCGCCAACGATCTGCGGGTCGAGTGCGCGGGAAGAAGACTCCAGCGGGTCGACTGCGGGGTAAATACCCAGCTCGGCGATCGAACG
>JAZQRZ010000009.1:0-2716 GCA_045629845.1 Eggerthellaceae bacterium
CAGTCGTAAGGCAATAATTTCTGCACTCAGTTTCAGATGGCACATGACTGCCTCTTCTCTGTTAGTGAAGCACCGCCTTAATACCCACTGCGGTGAAGTCGTCAATATAGCACGCAACATCATCGTCGGCGAGTGGGGTTGCTTCAAATATTGGCTTGTCCCACTGCAATTTTTCGTACTTTGAGAGACCCATCGTATGATACGGCAGAAGTTGCACATAGGTAACTGCATCGCCAAGTTCTGCGCAAAGCTTGGCAACTTTTTGCATGTGTTCGTGTGTGTTGTTGAATTGGGGAATTACAGGAACGCGGACCTGAATCTTCCCGCCTGCCTTTGCAATACGCCTTAGGTTTTCCAGGATGATGCCATTAGGTACGCCCGTCACAGCTTCGTGCAAGTCGGAATCCATGTTCTTGATATCGAACAGGAATAGGTCAACATAAGGAAGGATTTCTTCGTAGCGATCGCCAGGTGCAAACCCTGTGGTATCAAGCGCTGTGTGTAAACCAGCTTCTTTGCACGCCTTGAGAAATGCCAAAGAAAAGGCGAATTGACTCATTGGCTCGCCGCCAGAAAGGGTAATACCGCCATCTGATGATTCGTAGAACTTACGATCCTTAAGCACGCGCGCAACTGCTGCTTCTACGGTGTAGTCATCACCGCAAAGATACAGCGATTTTGAACAGCACGCTTTTGAACACAGACCGCAATCTTTGCAAAGTGAATGGTCAATATGTGGGTAGCGTCGCATGCCTTGCAAGGTTTCTTGAAGCTCGCTTGCAGTAAGGGCTTCATGTGGGCAAGCGCGTAGACATGCACCGCAAGCGTCGATGCCCAGACAGTCGGCTTTCTTGAAGCTTAGTTGCTTTTTGAACGACTGCGATTCGGGGCTATGACACCACGGACAGTGCAACGGACAACCTTTTAGAAATACTGTTGTCCTAATACCGGGACCGTCCTGAATGGAAAATCCTTGAATGTCATAGACAAGCCCAATGGGTTCGTTCATGGTTTCCATAGCGCGTTGACCTCTCTCTTTGGCTGTTAAGCCAGTACCAAAATCGGGTCTGCTCATTTGCCCGTTTACCCTGACGCGAGTATTGCATGCGTGATTTGTGCAAAAAAGGTCAATGCGCACAGTTTTACTCTCGAAAGTTGTTCGTTTCGCCCAGTGTCGAAAAGAATCAAGAAGGCTTTGGTGCGTTTTTGGTGACAAGCGCCCATTAATTCATAAAAATGCGGGGCTCTTTGATGATGGTATAACCGCCTCCTCCAAGCGATTATCTACGTGGGGTAGTAGAAGTGTGGGAAAACCCACAACGAGACCGAAAGGAGGAGGCGTTATGTACGAGTTTAGGCCGGTGACCGACAGAGTCAAGAACCTGCACGAGAGAATTAGGTCACGTATCATCGAAATCGATGACGAACGTGCGCGAATCGTGACCGAATCGTACCAGCGGAATGAAAACGTTCCCTGGCAGATTAAAATTCCTCTGGCAACCTACGATGTCTGCACCAAAAAGACCCTGCTCGTAGAGGACGACGACATCTTCGTCGGAAACCAGGCTTCCAAGTACTGTGCGTCGAACGTGTGGCCCGAATGGGACGGGCCTGGATGGATCTTGGCCGAGCAGGAGGTCGAGGGATTGTGGACGCTGAAGGACGACGGTCTTATCCATCGCAAAGAGGAAAACGTCAAGCTGGCGATTTCTCCCGAGGCACTGCAGACGCTTCGTGACATCCAGCCTTACTGGAGCACTCATCGCTTTGGCGAGATTGCGAAAGCCTTCCAGCCTGATGGCTACGAAGTCTTCCGCGATTCGCTGACAGCGCCCTACAATGCGCGCATGGATATTGTGGGTCTGCCGCAAGGCCACCTTATTCCAGGCCACAAGAAGATTATCGACAAGGGCTATGGTGCTATTCGCAAGGAAGCTCAGGATTGGCTGGACGCACATGTGGGCAACCTGTTGGGCGATGACATCGAGAAGTCTCTCTTCTACAAGGGTGTTGTCATTGTTTGCGATGGCGCTGAAAACATGATTAAGCGTTACGCAAATCTTTGCTCGGACAAGGCTGCCGCATGCACTGACGAGGCGCGCAAGGCCGAGCTGCTTAAGATGTCTGATTCTTTGGCATGGATTTCTACCAATCCTGCACGCACCTTCTGGGAAGCTTGCCAGGCAGCGTTGCTGTATCACCTGCTTCTGTATAACGAGGCAAAGGAATGCGCACTGGCATTTGGCCGTGTTGACCAGTACACCTGGCCTTATCTGGAAAAGGATCTGGCTGAAGGCAGGATTACGCTGAACGAGGCACAGGAACTCGTCGATGCATTCATCTTAAAGACTGAATGCTTCTACAATGCGTGCCCGCCGAAGCTTGCTGCTATTACTGGCGCTAACAACACGTATCAGCACGTGACAATCGGTGGTGTTGACCCCGAAACGGGTGAAGATGCCACAAACCCGGTGACCTACATGGTGCTGGAAACGTTGGGCCGTCTAAGCTTGCATGACCCGACCGTGTCGCTGCGTTTCAATAACAATTCTCCCGACAAGCTGTGGGAATGTGCAATTGAAGTATCCAGGTTGGTCGGCGGCCTGCCGCTGTACATGAATGACGAGGTCGTCATTGGCGGTATGCAGCGCGAACTGGGCTTCAGCTTGCGTGATGCTCGTGATTACGGCGTAATTGGTTGCCAGGAATACGTGGG
>JAZQRZ010000010.1:0-3264 GCA_045629845.1 Eggerthellaceae bacterium
TCAGTTACTGCGAGATCAAGATATTCGCTGCGTTATGGTGGTAACCACTGAAGGCTTTGTGCGGCGCGGGGTTATTCCTTCTTTTGTTCAAGATTTGCTAACACATGGAATAACGGCTGCAGTGTTTTCTGATGTGAAGCCTGACCCCGATATCGAATGCGTTGAAATGGCTGCAGCGTTTTATCGAAGCCATGGTTGCGAAGGCATTGTAGCTGTTGGTGGCGGTTCGGTTATGGACTGCGCAAAAGTTGCTGGTGCACTGGCGGTTCGTCCAGGTGCTCAGGCGCTTGATTTAGTTGGTACTTTAAAAGTGCATGCAACGTTGCCCTATCTGGTGGCTGTTCCCACTACAGCAGGAACTGGCTCGGAAGTTACGGCTGCTGCTGTAGTAACCGATCCTGAGCGTCAGCGTAAATACGCCGTGGGCGATATTGCGCTTATTCCTGATGCAGCGGTTCTTGACCCCAATCTTTTAGTGGGTTTGCCTGCTAATCTTACGGCCTATACGGGCATGGACGCCTTGACTCATGCGGTCGAAGCCTATGTGAATCGTTATGGTTCACGTGAAGCACGCGAGTATGCGCGTCGCGCAGTTGAAATTATCTTCAAATCCTTGAAGGCTTCGTATGATGATGGCTCAGATGCAAAACTGCGCGAAGATATGCTTATTGCTTCGTATTATGCGGGCATTGCGTTTACGAATAACATGGTGGGCTATGTGCACGCTTTGGCTCATGGTATCGGTGGGCGTTATCACGTACAGCATGGGCTAGCGAATGCAATCTTATTGCCTGTTGTGTTAGAAGAGTATGGCACTGCTGCCGAAGGACGCCTAGCCGAATTAGCTGAAGTTATTGGCCTTGGTGGGGCAACTGATCACGACTTAGCAGCACAGTTCATCGCACGCATTCGCGAACTATCGGCATCGATGGGTATTTCTGAAACTATTCCCGAAATTCTAGAAGAAGATATTCCTGAATTGGCTGCAGGCGCCGAAGCAGAAGGAAATCCTGCCTATCCAGTGCCTGTTATTTGGAATCGCCGTCGTTTTGAAAAGGTGCTGCGTCGCGTTGCTCAGGTTTCTGAAGCGCCCGAGGCAATTGGCACAGCTGCTCAAGTTCGCATTATTGAACCAGGTCCCTTGTTCAATAAGGATGGAATGCTGGCTCAGGCAGGTTATGCAACATCTCTTCTTTTGGAATATGACCGCTCGCTTATTGGGGCATCGAAGATGCGCATTAAAGAGTGGGATTACTACCTGGTGAACGATGACGATTATGCGCTTGCTTTCACCGTGGGCGATATGGGTTATTTAGCGCTAGCGTCGGTGTCTGTGCTTGATTTTAAGAGTGGGACATTCATTACTGAAAGTACCATGGGCGCTTTCCCTCTTGGGCGAATGAATATGCCCGCAACTTCAGCGCTTGGTGTTACTCAGTTCGCTGACAAGCGCGCCGCTTTAGCCTTTGAGGTAGCTGGTGGTCTGCGTCGCTTATTAGTGAATTTCGCTGACTTCAAAGATGGCCAGCCGCTTATTGCTGAAATTGTTCTTGATGAAGAACCGCGCGATTCTATGGTTATTGCAACACCATGGGCTGAAGATGATTACGCGTTTTACTACAATCAAAAGATTGTGGGCATGCGCGCTATCGGTTCATTCTCTCTTGGCGGCTTATACCATCAGTTTAGCGACAAGAATTCATTTGGCTTGCTTGATTGGGGTCGTGGTGTTTGGACACGCGACAATACCTGGTTCTGGGGTGTTGCTCAGGGCTGGCAAAATAATCACCGTTTTGCCTTCAATCTTGGATACGGCTTTGGTGATACCAGCGCTGCGTCGGAAAACATGGTGTTTGTTGACGGTATTGCTCACAAGTTGGGTCGCGTTGATTTCGGTATCCCTGTTCGCGACGCGTCGGCAATTCGTGTGGGCGAACGCTTTGATTTAATGAAGCCGTGGCATGTTACCGATGATGAGGGACGCCTTGATTTGACCTTCACGCCCGACATTGATCGCTTCGATTACGTTGATTTGAAAGCAATCGTTAGCGATCAGCATCAGGTGTTTGGCTTGTTCAATGGTTGGGTCAAACTTGATGACGGAAGCACGTTCGAGATTCACGACTTACGTGGTTCCGCCGAAGCGGTGCACAACGTGTATTAACGCTTGGTGAACAAACAAGGCCAGATGATTATTCATCTGGCCTTGGAATTGGGAGGGGAGTGCGCTTTCAGGGGCGCTTGTGGTTATCGGCTTGCTGCGCCGCTGCGGGAATCGCCACTCATACCGCCTTTGGGCGCTTGGTCGCTCATGTCACCTTGCGGGGCTTGACCGCCACCCATGCCGCCACCGCCCATCATCATTGAATTGGTAATCTCGGTGACTTGTTCGCCATTTACGGTAACGGTGCCGCCATTCAGAACGCCTTGACCGTCGAAGTCGAATGCAAACTGAGCGGTAATGTTTACGGTGCCGCCGTTAATAAACAGGTTGCCATTGGCGTCAAGCGCATCAGTGTCGCCGCTACCCATATCTACGCTGACATCGCCGCCATTGATTTCAAGCGTCACGCTATAGGCGCTTGATTTGCTGGTGGCATTGATTCCGTCATCGGTGGCTGCGATGCTAACGTTGCCGCCGTTTATTTGAACGTAGGTGCCTTCGATACCTTCAGCGGCGTTGATGCTAACTGAGCCGTTATCAATCTGGACAACTGCATCGCCTTCAATACCGTCGCCGCCTGCGTCAATGGTAAAGGTTCCGCCAGCAAGGTAAACATAGCCAAGTGTTTGATCGTCAGCATTTTCAGCATGAATACCATCGCTGCCAGTTGTAATGGTAAAGGCGCCATCAGCAATCGCGACTGAGTCTTTGCCCTGAATGCCATGGCCGTCGGCCGCAATCTTATACGTACCGCCAGTTACCTTAACATCGTCTTTGCCGACAATGCCATTTGCAGACGACTTGATAGTTAACGTACCCTGGCCGTTTAGAGTGATATCGTCCTTGGCGAAAATAACGCCGTCAATGTTGTCTTCAGTTGTGCTTGCGAATGTTCCCGTCACGGTTAACGTGTTATTTGAACCAGATGCTGTGGTAATGAATACCTTATCGGCTGATGCAACGTAGATAGCAGCCGCGTCGCTGTTCGTAATATTCAAGCCATCAAGCACCAGTTGCACCTTAGCAGAGCTGTCGGCGCTAACGGTAATCGTTACGTTTTCAGCTGTCCCGCTTAAAACGTATACGCCTTCTTCTGAAAT
>JAZQRZ010000011.1:0-5807 GCA_045629845.1 Eggerthellaceae bacterium
GCCATTTGCATGTACATTTCGTCATTCATGCGCATCATTATAAGTGGAACGCAATCCTTGTTCCTGTTCCTTCTGGAAATCATCTATACTGTTATTTCGCGCGGAGGCGTGGCCGAGTGGATGAAGGCAACGGTCTTGAAAACCGTCGAGCCGCAAGGTTCCGTGGGTTCGAATCCTACCGCCTCCGCCAGTTTTATATCGCCTATTCAGGCAAACAAACAACGGAGTCACTATGAAAAGCATTGCGTATTACAACGGGGAAACTGGCGCGCCGGAAGAATTAAAGGTGCCGTTTAATGATCGTTCGCACTTTTTTGGCGATGGCGTGTACGACGCCGCCATGGGCGCAAACGGCAAGGTTTTCCTTCTGGAAGAACATTTAGATCGCTTCTATTCTTCAGCAGCTGCCTTCCGCATTAACGTGCCGATGGAACGCGAAGAGCTGGCAACGCTTCTGACCGATCTGTTGGCTCAGGTCGACGGGCCTTCGCAGTTCGTATATTGGCAAGTCACACGCGGTGCTTCGGGTGATCGCAGTCACGTATTTGACCCCAACGAGCCAGGCATTCTGTGGGCCTTCGTAAACCAGGAAGACATGGCAGACCCTCAGCAGAAGCTGAAACTTATCACGCTGCCCGACACGCGCTTCGAGCACTGCAACATCAAAACGCTGAACCTACTGCCCGCTGTTATGTATTCACAGGCAGCCGCCCAGGTTGGCGCTGACGAAGCTATTCTTCATCGCAACGGCATCGTCACGGAATGCGCGCATTCCAACGTGCTTATCTTGAAGAATGGCACGCTGTATTCGCACCCCAACGATGAATTCATTTTGCGCGGTATTGCCAAGACGCATCTTATTCGCGCAGCTTACCAGGCTTCGGTGCCCGTTATCGAGCGCCCCTTCACGCTTGACGAGCTGTTCGATGCCGACGAAGTAATCGTCACCGCATCGTCGCATCTGTGCAGCATTGCTAGCGAAATCGACGGCGAGCCTGTTGGCGGCGGCGACCCAGCAACCATCCGCGCACTGCTCGACATTGTGTTCCGTGAGTACTTCGACTACTGCGACCTGCAGAAGCTGAACTAGCGCACCGCGCCAACGACCGACTTTGCAACTAACGCAATAAGCTCGTCATTTGAACATTCCGTGAGCACTGTCACAAAGGTCGTTGACACACGCTAGGCTGCGTGCTTAAATATGCAAGCTGATTTTTGCGCCCTTACCTCAGCTGGATAGAGGACCTGACTACGAATCAGGGCGTCGTAGGTTCGAATCCTACAGGGCGCGCCACGCAATCCCAAGCCGTTCTAAGAACGGCTTTTTTTATAACGTGGAAACAGATACGACCTTTCAATAGGTCAAACTATTCCGCAAAACGGAATAACCTCTGTCACTACAGGAGGCAGCATGACTGGCAAACAATTCGAACTGTATGATCAATTCACTACAGTGAATACCGTTGACCAGGACTTTTACAAGCGTTTCGACGTAAAGCGCGGTCTGCGCAACAACGACGGCACGGGCGTTCTGGCTGGCGTCACCAACATTTCCAACGTACATGGCTACGTCATTTCCGATGGCGTGAAAATGCCCGACGAAGGTTCGTTGCAGCTGCGCGGCTACGAACTGTACGACCTGCTGGGAACTCCGCAAGACAACCGCCGTTTCCGCTATGAAGAAATTGCCTACCTGCTGCTTTTGGGCCACTTGCCCACGCTCCAGCAGCTTGATGAATTCATCGCACTTATCGACGAGCAGCGCGAACTGCCCGAAGGCTTTACGGCGTCCATGATTTTGCGCGACACGCCCAACAACATCATGAACACGCTGGCGCGCACCATCATTTCGCTGTATGCACATGACCCCGAAGCTGAAAGTCGCACCGCCGACCACGAGATTCGCACCGCTATCTCGCTGATTTCGCGTCTGCCGCGCATCATGGTGTTTTCGTACTACGCGAAAGAAGCACGCTTCAACCGCGGCAGCATGATTATGCACCCATTCATTCCTGGTCAGTCCACGGCCGAAACCATCCTTTCGATGCTGCGCCCCGACCGTCAGTTCACCGAAGCTGAAGCGCGCATGCTCGACATCATGCTGTGCATTCACGCAGAGCACGGCGGCGGTAACAACTCCACGTTCACCACGCGCGTACTCACCTCGTCCGATACCGACGCCTACGCCACGTATGCAGCTGCTATCGGCTCGTTGAAGGGCAGCCGTCACGGTGGCGCCAACCACAAGATTCGCGCCATGCAGGCCGAGGCCAAGTGCGAAATCGATGACTGGGATAACGATGACGAAGTCGCTGAATACCTGACGCGCATCGTAAACAAGCAAGCGTTTGACCACACGGGTCTTATTTACGGCATGGGCCACGCGGTATATACGAAGTCCGACCCGCGTGCTGTCATTTGCAAGCAGTTTGCTCGCGAGCTAGCTGAAGGTTCAGAATACGAACGCGAATTCCGTCTGCTGGAAAGCATCGAGCGCCTTTCGCCCGCTGTACTTCGCGACGTTAAGGGCACGAAGAAGGATGTTTGTGCAAACGTCGACATGTATTCGGGTCTGGTGTATACAATTCTCGGTATTCCAGAAGATCTGTTCACGCCGCTGTTCGCCTGCGCACGCATGGCTGGCTGGGCAGCACACCGTTTCGAAGAAATCGTCGCGGGCAAGCGCATCATTCGCCCTGCGTACAAGGCTACGTTCAACGGCATCAAGGAATACATTCCTATCGAAGAACGCCACTAAAATATGGAAAGGGCTAGGCCCTTTCCATATTTCATGATTGCTTGATAGTTGTTTAGCGACTAATTGACAACTATTACTTCGCTTTTGCACGCAAACGAGCAGCTTCGGCCTCAAATGCATCAGCCATAATCTGGTCGACCGAGCTCTCGTCTTTAAGCGCATCCAAAAGGTCTTGCACGGTAATCGCAGCCAAGAATTGCTCGAAGCTTTCGCCCACCATGCCATGCAGAATACGCACAGCTGCAGCAGTGTCGCTAGCCTTGCGCCCCTTCTTCATCGGCTGGCGCACATGTTTCAAATCACTATCGAAAGCATTCAGGATTTCACCAACGTTAATTTCAGAAGGATCCTTCGCCAGGACATAGCCGCCGTTCTTGCCAGGGCGCGCCTTAATAAGCCCTGCATTGCGCAATCGCAATGCTAATTGAATAAGATAGTCGCGAGGAACCGACATCTCTTCGGAGATCTCGCGCGAGGAACACGTGGTTCCCTTCACTGCAAGATACATGATTGCACGTACGCCGTAATCGATCGATGCTTTCAGCTTCATACAGTAACCTTTCACCCGCTGACCAGCTAACTTTTTACCTGTCACTCGAGCGCTACAGAAACCGTGACAAGAAACGTGCCAAAACTGTCACTATCTCTTACCAATATTGTCCGCTTACGATACAAAAGATTCAAGCCTTATCAAGCCCTTTAGGCCGATTCGATGCCGAGTTGTCGATTTTCGACCAAAAATGTCAGCTATAATAGGCGCGCATTTTTAGCTAGTAAGCTGCAAGGAGGAGATAAAGTTGGAATTCGTCGGCACATTCTGGGCGCTTGTTCCGCCCATTGTCGCCATCGTTTTGGCACTCATTACCAAAGAAACGTTCAGTTCGCTGTTCGTGGGTATTCTGGTAGGTGCGCTGCTGCTGGCACTGCAGTCGGGCGACCTGCTGAACATTGTTAACTATATGATTCTGGGTCAGGTAGGTGAAGGTGAAGACGCTGCAGGTGTCGGCTTTATCACCGCCATCAGCGACCCCTGGAATGCCGGCATCTTTATATTCCTCGTTATGCTGGGCATCATGGTAGCGCTCGTAAACATCGCAGGCGGCTCGGTTGCCTTCGGTCGTTGGGCTGCTGCGCACATCAAGTCGCGCATTGGTGCCATGATTGCCACCTTTATCCTGGGTGTTCTTATCTTCATCGACGACTATTTCAACTGCCTGACGGTTGGCGCTGTTATGCGCCCCGTCACCGACGCTGAAAAGATTTCGCGCGCGAAGCTTAGCTACATCATCGACGCAACCGCAGCTCCTATCTGCATGATTGCTCCTATTTCTTCCTGGGCAGCCGCTGTATCCGCCACTGCAAGCGACCTTGATACGGGTGTCACGGGCATTCAGCTGTTCATCCAGGCTATCCCCTACAACTTCTACTCACTGCTGACCATCGTGTTTATCGTTGCGATTTGCATCATGGGCTTCGATTACGGCCCTATGGCAAAGGCTGAACTTGCTGCTTATCGCGATGGCGAACTTGGCTCGCTTGGCAATGAAGAGCCTGTCGACAAGGACAAGGCCTCGCTGCTTGACCTGCTGCTTCCCATCATCGTGCTTATCGTATGCTGCGTTATCGGCATGCTGTACGTGGGCGGCTTCTGGGATCCCGAGGCTGAAGGCTTCAACGATGTCATGATTGCTTTCGGCAACACCGATGCTTCTGTTGGTCTGCCGTGGGGCTCGTTGATTGCTGTTGTGCTTTCCTTTATCTACCTGCTGTGCCGCCGCGTTGTTACCTTCAAGGAAGCTACTGGTTGTTACGTTGAAGGCTTCAAGGCCATGGTTCCGGCCATGCTTATCCTGACCTTCGCTCTTACGCTGAAGCTGGCTACGTCCGCACTTGGCGCCGACGTCTTCGTGCACGACGCACTGGCAGGTTCCGCTGACGGCCTGTACTCTATGCTGCCGGCTATCATCTTCCTGGTTGCACTGTTCCTGGCCTTCTCGACGGGCACCAGCTGGGGCACCTTCGGCATCCTGATTCCTATCGTTGTTGCCGTATTTGACCCCACCTCCACGCTGCTGACCATTGGTATCTCCGCTTGCTTGGCTGGCGCTGTTTGTGGCGACCACATCTCGCCTATTTCAGACACCACCATCATGGCGTCGGCTGGCGCAAACGTGAACCACATCGAACACGTTTCGACGCAGGTCCCTTACGCACTTACCGTGGCTGCAATCGCGTTTGTCTGCTTCATCATTGCTGGCTTCGTGCAGAACGCCTTCATCTGCCTGGGCATTGGCGTTGTGCTTGTTGTCGTTGCGCTTATAGTGTTGCGCAACACGCTTGGCAAGCAGTCCATCGAAGATCGCAAGGCTTTCGAAGCTGCTGCAGAATAAGCGACTCATTACAAGCTTCTAATAGAAAGGCTCCCACTCGGGAGCCTTTCTTATTGTCTCATTCCATCCCGCCAAGGCTTGTTTTGTATCCCGTGGAGGCTGTTTTTGACAGAGCGACTATTTCATGGCTAAAAACAGCCTCCACGGGATGGGAATATGACAAAAACGGCGGAATAAAGAAACGGGAAGGGTAAAACCCTTCCCGTATTCCAACTGTATGAAACCAGTTAAGCTGTTTGAATGTGGCAAAGGATTAAGCCTTTGCCACATTAGCTATTCAGTATCGGATTCAACCTCGTGCTCGAAAGCAATGCCGGCGATTTCGTCAGCAGCTGCACCTTCGATGCCACGACCACCAGTCTGAGCAGAAATCTCTTGACCAGCAGTGGCAGCTTCGAATGCCAGGTCGCCAGCACCTTTTGCAGAAGGAGGCTCGATCTGAAACTCTTCGCACGGCGTAAACAAGCTAACAACTGGCACAACGATGATGGAAAGAATCATGGCCAGCGCACCAATAACAAGCGGCGAACCCAGTGCGTTACCAGCAATCATGTTGCCCGTGGTCAGGCAAACGCCAATGGCAAAGCTGCACCACACGGAAATCTTCGACACGCGCTTCTTGTACAGACCCCACAGGAACGGGCCAAGGAACGAGCCAG
>JAZQRZ010000012.1:0-3872 GCA_045629845.1 Eggerthellaceae bacterium
CAACCTTGCCATCGCACAGCGTTAGCACAACATCGGAACCATGGCCGGCATACACAATGTTGGTCAACATATCGTTCACAGGACACCAAGATGGACCGCTAACGTCAATCACGCACAAGTCCGCCTTAAAGCCTTCCTTCAACAGACCGCAATCTTCACGACCCTGAGCCAAAGCGCCTGCACGCGTAGCCGAATTAACCGCCTGCTTGGGTGTAACCAATGTGGGATCAAGGTTGTAGCCCTTAGGAAGCATGGCTGCAAGATACATATCCTGAAACATATCGTGATTGTTGTTCGACGCCATACCATCGGTACCAAGCGCAACATTAACACCTGCATCAAGCATCTTCGTAATAGGCGCAAAGCCACTGGAAAGCTTCATGTTAGAAGCAGGATTATGCGCCACGGTTACACCATGCTTAGCAAGAATTGCGATATCGTCGTCATCGACCCAGACACAATGAGCAGCAATAGCAGGAACATCAAAAGCACCCAGTGATTCAAGCCACTGAACGGGCGACATGCCATTATGCCGCTCGCGACAATCTTCGACTTCGGACTTAGTTTCAGAAACATGCACGTGCATGCGCGTATTGTTCTGCTTAGCCCAATCAAACACGCTTTTCGCCGTTACGTCATTGTTGGTGTATTCAGCATGAATACAGCCTTCAAACTTGATGCGGCCATTTGCCCTGCCTTCAATGTTATTAATACCATCTTCCATTTCGGGAAATACAGGGTATTCCTGGATTGGCTTCGGTTCGAAAGCTATGGGTGAAGTACACAGATTGGCCTTCATACCCAAATCATCAACCGCCTGCGCACGTTCGGGCGTGTGATAGTACATATCAGAGAAGCTAACAACGCCATAGCGAAGCATTTCAGCACCAGCAAGCAGCGTTGCCCAATAGTTGTCTTCGCCTGTCATCTTGCCTTCGAACGGCCAGCACTTCTGTTCAAGCCATGCCTGAAGCGGAAGGTTTTCAGCGTAACCACGAAGCAGTGTCATAGGCGCATGCGCGTGAGCGTTATAGAACGCCGTCATTAGCAGCTTGCCAGCACCATCATAGACCTCACCATACTTGGCGGTATCTGCCGGAGCTTCGCTTCCGATGTAATCAATCTTTTCGTCAAGCACACCCACCCACTGGTGCTCTTTATAGTCAAGATTCTCATCAAGAATCGCAATGTCGCTAAACAGCATATGCAGGCTCCTTTCGTTTTCAGCTTTTCTGATTATAAGACTAGGTCGACTATCTTTGATTAATGTGGAAAAGGGACTGGCCCTTTTCCACATTAATCGCTTAGCGAGCAGCCTTGTCGAGAGCAGCCTTAAACGGAACCTTGCAACCACTCTTATTCAGCCACATAAGGTAACCGTACACCGCATTCACTAGATATGCACCCCACATAGCAATCATGACTGGGTCACCTGCGAAGCACCACAGCACTACGGTAATGGCATCAACAATGATCCAGAAGAACCACTGCTCAGAAAAACGAAGTGCCATAAGAATCGTGGCAAAGATGGAAAGGACCGTACTTGCACCATCAAGCATCGTCATGGCTCCACCCAGTGCTTCAAGAACAAAGTGATAGCCTACCGTAACAAGCGCAATAAGGACACACGAACCAATCAGCTGCGGAATGCTTAATGCCCGAGCCTTCACTTCTTTACCGCCACGGTCTTCATCCTTGTGCTTCGTCCACAAAGCATACGCTGCAATGTTAGACGGAATGTAGAACAGTACATTCAACATTACCTCACCGTAGTACTGATTGTGGAACGAGATGAATGCGTATCCGGCCACATTCACTAGTCCGAAAATGAACCCCGAACGCTTCCCCTTTGCGCACAGAACAACCGAGCAAATGCCGCAGAATGCTGCGATCAAATCGATTGCCGCATAAGAAACCGATTCAGCATCAACAACCACCGCGCTTGGGTCAAGTGCTAAGACAAAGAAGTATGCAGATATAGCTGCTACCACAGCAATCATAGCAAGCTCGAACGGATTAAAACCAGCAAGGCGGAATGAGGCCCCGGCTAAAGCCCCACCTTTTCCCGCCATTGCCTGCGTATTGTGTGCACTGTTATTCATCATCCTATTCCTCCCCCATATTGTTATCTTCATATCCAAGCAGCACCTGTATTTCATACAGCGCGTGCTCATAGTTTTCTTGGTAGTCACCGTTTAACATGACCATCTTGTATCCCAGTTCCCTGTATGCCTGCTTTAGCATTTCGGCCTGCCGCTCACGCTCTTCTTGCATCGGCGAAGTACGCAAACCATCTGCAATCCAAGGAACGCTTGGCTCAACGAAAAAGACCAGATCCCATTTGTTCTGCTGCGCAACCTGCCAAGCAAGAGGCATACCTTCCGCACCTTCGAATTCTTTTAGATAGAACTCGGTCACGATGGCGTCGGTATCGCAAAGTGCCACCATATTGGCCTTGCCAACCGCTTCAGCATCAGCCATTACCTGAGCATGAACAAACTGCGGATACATCTCTGCGCCCGGAGAAGACAAGCCCACTCTTTCACAGGCAAGCTTTCCCTGCTCTTCGGTAAAAGAAGTATTCAACACGGAAGCTAACTTACGCACGAGCGTACTCTTTCCGCAAGACTCAGTTCCCGTGAACAACACTTTCTTATTCACGATCTTTTGGTACTCACGTGGCAGGTACTGATATGCCCTACAAAACGGCATGGCTCGAATAGCCGTTGCAGATATAGGATTACGAACACGACGCTCGTCAAGCACTACCGCTTTCGCCCACGGGTAAAACTCGCGAAACCATTCGGAATACTGTGCTTCACTTGAATAAGCAACGTCGAACTGGCCCATTAGTTCCACCATATCCTGGCATTCGTAAAACCAGGGGTGTTTTCCTTCGCGCGCCGCTCTTTCATTTGATTCAAAACAATCGTAGGAAAGAACCTCAATGTTTTCGAAGGGTGCTAGTTCGGCGCGTAACGCCAACTCGCGAATGTGAGCACTTAGGTATTCAACAGGAAATTTGTCGCTGTAATTTGCAAGAACCCGGCGCTCTTCTTCCCCATTATGCATGAGCACCACATATAGCTTCTCGCATTCAGAGGCACAGCGCAAAATGCAGTCTAGATGACCTTTGTGAAACGGGAAGAACTTGCCTCCAAAGAACCCCGTTTTATACTTGCAGCCTTTTATAGACCGCTGCTGGTCTGCCATTAGCTCTTTCATGCGGAGCCTTTCTGCCATTGGAACAGTTTTTCACGGGTCATACGCGATGGCAGCGAACCTTGGACCCGACGATCGGCGTTTCTTTTACTTACCTCCTTCCTGTTGCGGAAGGGTTTCTCGCCAATAAAGAAGCCCTCCCGGCAACCAAAACCGAGAGGGCTGATACTAGACAGCTATCCCGACGTTTTGGATGACAGTTTTGGTAACGGGACATAATTTGCGACAACGTCAAACATCTTGGGCCCGGCCAGCTAAATTGCCCAGCTGGTACTTTTAAAATACCCCCGCAAAAATAAAAGCGGTGTTTCGGTTGTGTTTCTTGACATCTTCACCACGATGCAAGCTTAAGAATAAGCGGGCGCACACCCGTCACTACGAAAGCTTCTTACCTGCAAAAGCATAAAAACCAGGGGTATCCACCAGGGCATCGATTTCGAAACGATTTGCCCATACAGCGCTTTCTTCATGCGCTGGTTTCAGGCCCAGGCAGACACCTGCAGCAACATCGTCGTGATGAGAATTGATTACATCTTTTCCTGCACCATGCGCGACCACAAAACGGCCATTGTCGACAAGTAAATCATGACACGTTTTTACAAGAGCTGGCCGATTCATAAAGTGAGGATACGCGTTATAAATAACAACAG
>JAZQRZ010000013.1:0-3386 GCA_045629845.1 Eggerthellaceae bacterium
TTCGGGTGAAACGGTTGGCGCATACACCATCACTCCGATTGGTGCTGCACAGCAGGGTAACTACAACGTAACCTATGCAACGGGTACGCTGACCATTACGGCCGCACCGGCACCGGCTCCGGCACCGGCACCGTTTACCCCGGCTGGTCCGCTTACGCCTGCAGCTGTCACGCCTGCAGCCCCGGCTGCACCTGCCACGCCTGCTGCTCCTGCAGTAACGCCGACCGTCATTGATGACAACGACAACCCGCTGGTCGAAACCATCGAAGACGATGAGAACCCGCTGGCAGCTCCTCCGGCTGGCGCATGGGCTCTGCTGAACCTGCTGTTCAGCTTGGCTGCAATCATCGTTACTGCCGTTCAGGTTATTGGCATTGCTGGTCGCAACCGTAGGCGCGACAGGGAAAATGAAGGCAGCTATCAGAAGATGAAGAAGCATGTTCTTATCCGTCTGCTGAGCATCGTCCCGACCGTAGCTGCTGTAATCCTGTTCTTGCTGACGCAAGACATGAGCCAGCAGATGGTCCTGACGGACGGTTGGACAATCGCCTTCGCTATCATCGCTCTGATCGACGTTGCTCTGGCCATCATCTCTCACAAGACGAAGGACGACAACGACGACGAAGACGCTGAACAGTCTCGCACGGTAGTTGCAGGTGCCTAACGCATAGCGTAATCGCACAAAGCAACATGTAGGACAGATGGCCCCGATGAAAAATCGGGGCCATTCTTGTACTATATACGCACATATCCAATGCGAAGGGAACGCACTATGACTTCGAACGTGTCTGAATTGTATGGGTCGCTTGTATTCAACGAGCACGTGATGGCTGAACGCCTGCCGTCAGTCACCTATAAGGCGCTTATGCGCACCATCGAAAAAGGTGAGCCGCTTGATATTGAAGTGGCCAATGTTGTTGCGCATTCCATGAAAGAATGGGCTATCGAACATGGCGCTACGCACTTTACGCATTGGTTCCAGCCGCTAACTGGCCTTACCAGTGAAAAGCATGACAGCTTCCTTGACCCCACCAACGATGGTCGTGCGCTCATGCGTTTCTCGGGCAAAGAGCTTATTCAGGGCGAACCCGATGCCAGCAGTTTCCCCAATGGTGGCCTGCGCGCCACGTTTGAAGCGCGTGGCTATACGGCTTGGGATCCTACAAGCTACGCTTTCATCAAGGATGAAGTCCTTTGTATTCCCACGGCATTTTGCAGCTATACGGGCGAAGCGCTCGATGAAAAGACGCCGCTTCTGCGTAGTATGGCGGTTATCGAAGAACAGGCAAACCGCGTTTTGGCTCTGTTTGGCGAAGAGCGCAAGCGCATTGATGTAACGGTTGGCTGCGAACAGGAATACTTCCTGATTTCGGAAGAACAGTATAAGCAGCGCCTTGATCTTATGCTGACCAACCGCACGTTGTTTGGCTATGCGCCGTGCAAGGGCCAGGAACTTGACGACCATTACTTTGGCGCTATTCGCCCGACGGTCAGTGCATTCATGAAAGATCTTGACGCTGAACTGTGGAAGCTTGGCGTGCCTGCAAAGACGAAGCACAACGAAGTGGCTCCTGCTCAGCACGAGCTGGCTCCTATTTTCGAAAATGCTAATCGCGCTATCGATCACAACTTGCTGACCATGGAAAAGATGCGCCTTATCGCTAGCCGCCATGGTTTGGTATGTCTGCAGCACGAAAAGCCGTTCGAGCACATCAACGGCTCAGGCAAGCATGACAACTGGTCGCTTTCTGCAAATGGTCGCAACCTGTTAGAGCCGGGCGATAACCCCATGGAAAACCTGCGTTTCTTGGTATTCCTTACCTGCGTTATTGAAGCGGTTGACGAATATCAGGAACTGCTGCGCATGTCTACGGCTTCGGCTGGTAACGATCATCGTCTGGGTGCAAACGAAGCACCGCCGGCCATTGTTTCTATCTTCCTGGGCACTGAACTTTCGGGCATTGTTGATGCGCTTATTAACGACCATGAATCCGAATACGAAAGCGCCGATAAGGTAGCAATGGATTTGGGTGTATCGGTCTTGCCCGCCTTCCTTATCGATAACACTGACCGCAATCGCACCTCACCCTTTGCGTTTACAGGCAACAAGTTCGAATTCCGTATGCCAGGCAGCTCGCAGAACCTTTCTGAAACCAATACGATTCTGAACACAGCTGTATCGAAGAGCTTGAAGGACTTTGCCGATGCCATGGATGGCCTGACGGGCGAAGCATTCGAAAAGGCTGCTCTTGCTCACATTAAGCAGCTGCTGAAAGATCACGCACGCATCATCTTTGATGGTAATGGTTATGCTGACGAATGGCAGGAAGAAGCTGCGCGTCGCGGTTTGGCTAACTTGCCTACGACAGCTGAAGCAATGCCGGCGCTTATCAGCAAGAAGAGCATTGACTTGTTCGAAGAGTTTGATGTTCTTACCGAAACTGAGGTTCGCAGCCGCTACGAAGTGAAGCTGGAAAAGTACAACAAGCTTATTAATATCGAAGCACGTACCTGCAAGCGCATGGTGCGTCAGCAGTACTTGCCAGCTATTGCCGATTACGCCGCCGAAGTGGCAAAGAATATCGCCGAGGTGCACGTGGTATCGCCGAAGGCCGATTTATCACCGCAGAAGAACATTCTGAACAAGTTGAATATGGGCATCAAAGCTATCGATGATTTGCTTATTCAGCTTGATGAAACGCATCATCGCGTGCGTGCTATTGCTGACCAGCAGGAATGCGCAAACGAAAATGCTAGCAAGGTTGTGCCGCTGATGGATGCAATCCGCGCAGAAATCGATGCGCTTGAAATCGTTGTTAGCGCCAGCCACTGGCCAGTACCAAGCTATAACGACATTCTTTTCTACGCGTAATATCAGGGCTCGCATTTGCGAGCCCTTTTTGTCCTGTAAGGGCGGGCACTTGCCCGCCCTTCGTGTTTCATGCGGGCAAACCCCAGCTCGTCCGTGTGAAACCTGTTTCATTATGTCAACAATAAGCTTGCTGTTTCATATTACTTTCAATCTGGGGCAACCATCTGCGGCTATGCGTGGTAAAGTGAAACAGTCTGTAGGCTAAGAGAAAAGCAACAATGATGCAAACCTATCTGAGCGATATTTTGCACGTCGTGGCACAAAACTTGCTTGCGCCCGACATCATTCTGCTCCTGGCATTTATTGCGTACGCGCTGTACTGTATCGGCAGCATTGTGGCTGAAGCGGTAACCGAACGTCGTCACTTCAAGGTAATCATGCCGAAGTTTCTCGACGAGCTTATGGATGCTGATGAAGCGGATATTCCTACTGTTATCGAAGAGTCTGGCCTGTTAAGGCGTCAGAAAAATGCCCTGATGACTGTGTATGAGTATCGCAAGCTTCCAGGCGATGC
>JAZQRZ010000014.1:0-2564 GCA_045629845.1 Eggerthellaceae bacterium
CAACGATGTTCTTACCTGCATTTTCAGGACGAGCCGCCAACTTGGCAGCCGCAGCCAAAGCTGCACCAGACGAGATGCCATTGTTAACACCTTCGGTACGAGCCAAATCCTGCGATGCTTCGATAGCTTCTGCCGTGCTGACCGAAATAACTTCATCAATTACATCGCCATCGTAGTTCTTTGCCACAAAGCCCGGAATAATACCCTGGATGCCATGAGGACCAGGCTGACCGCCATCAAGAATGGGAGATTCTTCAGGCTGTACCGCCACGATCTTCAAGTCGGCCTTGCGCGGTTTCAGCGCGTGAGCAATGCCGGAAATCGTGCCACCTGTACCAACGCCACCAACGACGATATCAACCGTACCAGCGGTATCGCGCCAGATTTCTTCAGCCGTCGTAGCTTCATGAATGGCAGGATTAGCAGGGTTTTCGAACTGCTGCGGGATAAAGGAGTTTGGCGTAGCGTCGCGAATCTCTTCAGCCTTTGCAATAGAACCCTTGATGCCCGCAGAAGCCGGCGTCAGCACCAGTTCGGCACCATACTGACGAATGAGTGCACGACGTTCGACCGAAAGCGATTCGGGCAGAACAATAATAACCTTGTAACCAAGAGCTGCACCGTAAGCAGCCAACGCAATACCAGTATTACCGCTTGTCGGTTCAATAATGGTGCCGCCCGGCTTCAGAATGCCATCCTTTTCAGCCTGAGCAATCAGCGAATAACCAATACGGTCTTTCACCGAACCTGCAGGGTTGCGATACTCCAGCTTTGCAAGCACGTTACCCTTCAGGTCATGCTTTGCAGCAAAGCGATTCAGCTGCAAAAGCGGAGTGTTGCCGATGAGCTCAATCACCGACTGTGCAATATTCGTTTCGAGAACTTGCGGTTGCGTCATGATAATGCCTTCTTTCTACGCGAAACTATTTGATGGCGTAATCCTAGTCGTTTTCTAGGTTTTCGGGTATCTCGCTTTTCCGATAACCTGCCATCGAAAACAGTTATTGCCACAAAGGCGCACTTCGGGTTACGGTTCTACGTATAAAAATGTAGTAAATAACTGACACATAAACAGAGGAGCCTCATGGACGATTCAAGCTTCAAGGCAATGGCAGAAGAAATTGAGGGGTTATTGGGAATAGACCCAAAACGCCACGCCGACCGCGCATTCGCAACAAACGCCGTACGCGGCTATGGGGCCCTTTCTGATCCAGCTGGCCCTGTAGTTCAACCGGCATATCTATCTGCCACGTTCGCGCACCCCGCGCTGCACGAATCCACGGGCTTTGCGTATAGCCGCTGCGGCAATCCCACCGTACTAGAACTAGAAGATACAGTGGCACTGCTTGAAGGCGGACGCAAAGCACTTGCATTCTGCAGTGGCATGGCTGCAATTTCATGCGTCATTAAGCTTTTCCAACGCGGTGATGTTGTACTGGTTAGCGACGACCTGTATGGCGGTACTCATCGCATGTTCCAGGATGTTTACGCGCCGCGCTATGGTGTTGAATTCCGTCCTGTTGATTTCAGTAACCTTGATGCTGTTAAAGCTGCTTGCGCTGAAATCGAAACAATTGCGGCCTTCTTTGTCGAAACACCCACCAATCCCATGATGAAGGTGTCTGACATTGCTGCGCTGGCTAGCTTAGCCCATGAAAACAATGCTCGTCTTATCGTGGACAATACGTTCTTAACCAGCTACTTCCAACGCCCGCTTGATTTGGGTGCCGATATCGTTGTTTACAGTGGCACGAAGTACTTTTGCGGTCATAACGACGTTATCTGCGGTTTCCTCGTAGTAAAAGACGATGAAGCACTGCTTGAACGTGTATTCATGGACTACATGACCGAAGGCGATGCTCTTGCCCCCTTCGAAGCATGGCTGATGCTTCGTTCGCTGAAAACGATGGCAATGCGCTTAGAAACGCAGCAGAAGAACGCCTTGGCAATCTGTGATTTCCTGCGTTCACATCCAAACGTAACCAAGGTGCTTTACGTAGGCGACCCCGAACATCCTTCTTACGACCTTAGCTGCCGCCAAACAACGGGCTTCGGTGCAATGATTAGTTTCTACACCGACACAGCTCAGCGCGCAGAAGATGTTCTTCGTAAGGCTCAGCTTATCACCTTCGCAGAAAGCCTTGGTGGTGCAGAAACACTGATAACCTACCCCTGCGTACAAACTCACGGATCGATTCCGGTCGAAATCCGCGAAAGCATTGGTATTACTGACAAACTATTGCGTCTATCCGTTGGGTTCGAAGATGCAAACGACCTGATTGCCGATTTGAACCAAGCATTGTCATAACGAATTTGAATGCTTAAAAGCCTTTGGTAAGGGCGGGTGAAGCGAGGTAAGGTAAAGCCAAAGGAGCCGAGAAATCCACTTTTGCCTGGGTTTGGCAAAAGTTAGTTCGAGGCGACGACGCGCCGAGCGAACCCCACCCTTACCTAAGGCTCCTAATGAAAGGACTTCAGCATGCCTTATGATTTTGATACGCCAGTCGAACGACATGGCACGGATTGCCTGAAGTTTGACTTTGCCGAAGCACGTCATCGTTCAC
>JAZQRZ010000015.1:0-5385 GCA_045629845.1 Eggerthellaceae bacterium
ACGCGTGAACGTGACAGAAGAGCCGAGTTAACTTCGAAGTAAGGGTTTTCGGTTGTTGCACCAATGAGTACCACGGTGCGGTTTTCTACCGCATGCAGAAGTGAATCTTGCTGAGCGCGGTTAAAGCGATGGATTTCGTCAACAAACAGGATGGTGCGACGACCTAGATGCTGGCGGTCTGCTGCAGCTTTGATTTCTCGGCGCAAATCGGAAACGGTGCCACCAATTGCAGAAACTTCAACACATTCGGCCTGAGTCGATTCCGCAACAATATGAGCGATAGAGGTTTTCCCAGTGCCTGCCGGCCCAAACAGGATGACTGATGTTAAAACATCGCGTTCGATTGCGGTGCGCAACCAGCTGCCCGAACCGCACGCTTCGCTTTGTCCGACCAGCTCGTCCAAGGTGCGCGGGCGCATGCGTACCGCCAAGGGTGCGTGTGCAAGCGCAGCCGCTTCTTCAACCTCTGTGAACAACGTATCCATGCAGGCATCATACCAAATGATGCTCGGCGGTATGTGTTTCCCCTTCAGATGGGGAATTTTCATGCTCCTATTCCAAGAAAACAGCTTAATGTCAAGTCTGGTATTTGCCGCTCAGGTGCGTTACGCTCAGTACAGGCCCCATTCTCGAAGCCGTGTTACAGCGGTGGACCGACATAATTTATTACGGGAGCTCTAGATTGCGCGTGAAATGGGGATTCGTATCCGTTGATACGAAAGCCAGGCAGCAAGCTGCGAGCACCCACCTTTCGAGGTGGGTTCATCCTTTCGGCCGGGGATGGGGCTTTTCTTATCTGAATTCGCGCTGTTCGCATGATTCCATTGCGCACATGGTGATATGATTGCACCAGTTCATAGAGGAGGTTGTACATGGATCCGATGTCCGTTCTTGTTCCTATTTTGATAGTTGCACTGATTGCGCTTGTTGTTGCGCTGGTACTTTTGGTCGTTAAGCTGATGAAAACGATTAATGTCGCTAACGAAACCATTGTCACCATGAAAGATCAGCTTGAACCGACAATGGAAAATGCTCGGATTATCACGACTGATATTCAGCCCACGATTAAGAAGATTGAACCTGTAATCGACCGCGTGCAGCTGACGCTTGATGCGGTCAATCTTGAAATGATGCGTGTTGACGAAATTCTGGAAGATGTTGGCCAGATTACTGATACAGCTTCGTCAGCTACGACTGCGGTTGATAACCTTGCCAGCGCTCCAGCAAAGGCTGTTACTGGCGTAGCTAATAAGGTTCGCGAAAAGTTTGGTACCAAGAATGCCAGCGAAGAGTCAGCAAAGCTCGCAGAACATCGCGCTTCTGTGGAAGAGGCATTGGAAGAATATCGCGCTGCTGAAGAACTGGAAACTGAAGAAGAAGCACCAACAAATCCTGGGTATGTCGAAGTTGAAGAAGTAGCACCTGCTCAGGAAAAGCCGGCTGAAAGCGAAGAATAAGAAGAGTCAGGGGAATCTGTTGATGTCAAGCAACGGCGGGTCCGAAACTGGCACGAGGCAGATAAGCGACAAGGCGCTCAGGCGCCTTGTTCGCATTTGGACTTGGGTTGGCATTGTTCTTTTGGGTGCTGCCCTTGTTTATCTGTCGGGTCTTATCTCAAACGCGATTGGCATGATTGTGTGGACAATCGTGTTCGTATTCATTTTGCGTCCAGCTGTTAACTGGCTTGATAGGCATGGCGTAAATCGAACACTTGGCACGGTTGCGTCCTATGTCTTTCTTGTTGCCATTGTGGCGCTTTTGCTGCTGGTTATTTTCTCGCCAGTCTTTGGCATTCGTGATCAGTTTGCAAGCCTCATGGCTAGCCTGCCCACTATCATTAACGACTTCCAATTCTGGGCATCTGACTTCTATAACCAGCATGCAGATATTTTGCAAAGCGAAGAAGTGCGTGCATGGATTACGAATCTCTTGCAGGCTTTTGGTACGTGGCTGCAAAATTTTGCAAAGGATAGTGCTTCGGGCGTAATCGATGTGGGCGCTTCGTTGGCGAATACCATCATGTGCATTGGTTTCGCGCTGGTCATTGCTTTCTGGATGCTTATCGAACTTCCGAATCTTGGTCGCGAGGCTCGTCGCATTATCAGTCCCAAGTATCAGCAAGATGCCGACATGATCCATCTTACTGTTACGCGTGTAGTTGGTGGCTATTTGCGTGCAACCATCGTGCAGTGCGCCATTATCGGCGTGCTTTGCGGTTGTTTGTTTGCCGTGCTTGATATTCCAAGCCCTGGCGCTATCGCGGTTATCACGGGCTTGTTGAACATCATTCCTATTGTCGGCCCGTGGCTTGGTGGTGCGTTGGCTTTTATCGTGGGCGTTCCTTCAAGTCCAGCAACGGCCATTATCGCCCTGCTTGGCACCATTGTTTTGCAGCAGGTTGTGTACACCTTTGTGTCTCCCAAGCTTATGGGCGACTCGGTCGATATTCACCCCGCCCTTACTTTTATCGCCTTAATGGCTGGTTCAGGAATTGGTACAGCGATGGGTGGCCTTACGGGTGCATTGGTAGGTGCGCTGCTTGCTATCCCGCTGGTTGCTATGCTGAAAGCTATATTCGTGTACTACTTCGAAAAGAAAACAGGGCGCCGTATTGTGGCCGAAGACGGCGTCTTCTTTAAGGGCGCAGCAACTGACAACGATGAAGCAGATCCTATTGCCGACGCTACGGCTCCTATGCCACCGGTGTCGGCAAGCTCGACTGGCGGTTTCCCTAGCTTAACGGGGCGTATTCCCAAAATCGATTTGGATGACCCCGATGGCCCTGCGAAGAAGAAGTAAGGCCACTGTTCAAAGAAAGGTTTATCCATGAAGCGCGTCATCATTATGGGGTCCCCGCGTTCAAATGGCAGGAGCGCCCATGTGGCCGAGCTGTTGTTCGAAACAAACATTGATGAAAGACCCGAAGACGAATTGTTTTTGGTGCCTATTTCCGAAATTGAAGTAGGCCCGTGCGTGGGCTGCAATGCTTGCCGTGAAAAGACCGAAGTAACGTTTAAGGCTGATGACGGCAGTGAATATACCGAATTGCGTCCTCGCTGCGTTTTTGATGATGACATGCAAACGCTGTACGACTTGCTTGATGAAGCAGACGAGCTAACCATTGTGTCGCCTGTGTATTTCTCGGGTGCTCCCAGCATGTTGAAGTGTCTTCTTGATCGCATGCAGCCGTACTTCTGGGCTCAAACCCGCAAGCAGCCAAAACGTCCTGCAACGTTACATGTACTGGGCGAAGGTGGCGACCCGCATGGCTTCGATCCGCTGGTCAGCGAAGTGAAGTCTTCTATTGCGTGCGCTGGTTTTCGCCTGCTAACCGTTTTTGATTGGGTGGGGAAAGTTACCGAAGATGGCGACATTACCGAGGAAGCAAAGGTAATCGAAATCGCTAAGCTTGATGTCGAACCAAAAGAGACACGCAAGGAAGCTACCACTAAAAAGCAGCGCCCGAAGCTTGACTTGTCTTCCAATCAGAAGAAGGGCAAGCGTCGTGGTTAGTAGTGAAGAATCAGTAAATCAAAAAGGCTCGCGTATTTCACCGTTTTCGACGCCTTCAGCTACGCGTGAAGTCTTAGAGCGTCATGGCTTGTATACGAAATACGGACTTGGGCAAAACTTTCTTGTGAATGATGATGTCCTTCGCAAGATTGTTGACTTGGCTGAGGTTCAAGATTCTGACCACGTTTTAGAAGTTGGCCCAGGTATCGGCACGTTAACTGCTGCATTGTTGCAGTATGCAGGCCATGTAACAGCTATCGAAAAAGACTACGACTTACCAGCCGTATTGGAAGATACGCTGGCGCCATGGAAAGATTCCTTCACGTTACTTAACATGGATGCGCTTGACGTACGCAGCGAAGATTTTTCAGCTACCAACTTGCCGACAAAGTTGGTTTCGAATCTGCCCTATGCTGTGGCAGCAACAGTGGTACTTGATTATCTTCAGCGTTTTGACTTCTTGCAAAGTGCCACAGTTATGGTGCAAAAGGAAGTAGCCGACCGAATGATGGCCAAGCCTGGTTCGAAAACGTACGGCGCTTACACGGTAAAGCTATCGCTATACGCAAAGCCAGTTGGTCGTTTTTTGGTGGCGCCTGGCAATTTCTTTCCGCCGCCGCACGTTGATAGTGCCGTGATTCGTTTGGATCGTTCGCTTGCTTGCGATAAGGACGGAATGCCTCTTTCACCTGCGCTATTAGAAGCAAGTTGCACTATGGCTGATGCTGCGTTTGCAACTCGTCGCAAGACGCTTTCTAATTCATGTAAGACTTATTTTTCAGGTAACCCTGATATCCAATCTGCGCTTCCTAAACTATTCGAGCAGGCGGATATTGACCCTCGCCGCCGAGGTGAAACGCTTGACCTGCAAGAATTTATTCGTCTAGGACGGGCACTTATGGGTATAATGTCACGGTTTGTATAATCGTTTCATTAGGGGAACTATTTCATGGCTAACCAGATTGAAAAGAAATCGGGCCAGGAGCGCAGTGCCTGGTCGGGTAAACTCGCGTTCATCTTAGCTGGCGCAGCAAGCGCTGTTGGTCTCGGCAATTTGTGGCGCTTCCCAACGCTGGCCGCCAAGTACGGTGGCGGTATGTTTATCTTCACCTACTTTGTGTTGGCTTTTACCTTCGGCATTTCGTTGCTTCTGCTTGAAACGGCTCTTGGTCGCCGCACGAAGAAGTCCGTTATTAGTGCGTACAGCGAATTTAGCAAGCGCTGGAAGTTCGTAGGCATCTTGGCAGCTGCTGTTCCGTTTATTATTACGCCGTATTACTGTATCATCGGCGGTTGGGTAACGAAGTATCTGGCAAGCTATGTTGCAGAAGGTGCCAGTGCGGTGGCGGCTGATGGCTTCTTCACGGGCTTTATTACCGACCCCATTTTCACGTATGTCTTCATGATTATTTTCATGCTGGTATGCATCGGGGTTGTTGCTTTGGGCGTTAAGAATGGTATCGAAAAGGCCAACAAGGTTATGATGCCGCTTCTGCTGGTTATGGCAGTGGGCATTTCGATTTTCGTACTGATTCAGCCTGGTGCAGCTGCAGGTGCTGCTTACTACCTGATTCCTGACTTCAGCAAGTTTTCGCCCGAGCTGGTAATTAACGCTTTGGGTCAGATGTTCTACAGCTTGTCGCTTGCTATGGGCATCATGGTCACATACGGTAGCTATCTTGACCGCAAGGAAAACCTGACACAATCTGTTGCTGGCATTGCAGCTTTCGACCTTATCGTTTCGTTCCTGGCTGGCCTTATGATTGTCCCGGCTGCTTTCTTGGCCCTGGGCCTGGGCGAAGGCGGCACCATGTCGGCAGGCCCGTCGCTTATGTTTGTAACGCTGCCAGGCGTTTTTGAAGGCATGGGCGG
>JAZQRZ010000016.1:0-8317 GCA_045629845.1 Eggerthellaceae bacterium
TACCGACGAAGCTCGCAGCCGCGTTGAAAACATCAAAGAATTCTTGGGCGTTGTCGATGAGTTCACCGAAACGCACGACGAAGAAGATGCTGAATTTGCAGCTCCTGTTGCTGGTGAAGCTGCAGGCGAAGAACCGGTGCGCGTGTTGCGCGGCGATTCGTTGGCTGACTTCCTGGAATGGGTTCGTCTGCGTACCGATCTTGATGCCGCAACCGACGACGGCCGTGCGGTCACGCTTATGACCGTTCACTCTTCCAAGGGTCTTGAATTCGACTGTGTGTTCGTGGCGGGTATGGAAGAATCGCTGTTCCCGCATATGAATTCTATTGGCGATGCGAAAAGCGTCGAAGAAGAACGCCGCTTAGCTTACGTTGCTATTACGCGTGCGCGTAAGTACTTGTATCTTACCTGCGCCGCTCAGCGCCAGCTGTTTGGTAGCACGCACGTTAATCCTGTTTCGCGCTTCTTGCACGAAATCCCGCAGGAATTGCGTCAAACCAGTGGCGTGGGCTCGGCAGGCTTTTCGGGCACGGGCTGGGAAAAGCGCGGCAGTCGTCGTGGCATTTCTGGCTCGGGTACCGAAGCAGGCGAAGGGCGCGTATTCGGCCGTTCCAGCGCGTTTGGCTCGGGCGAACGTTCGCGTAATGCGCGTACGGGTCTGTCTGCCGCGGCGCAAAAGAAGTCCGGCGCAGGTGCTACCTTTGCCAAGGGCGATCTGGTCGATCACAAGACGTTCGGCCGTGGCACTGTTACCAAGGTCGATGGCGATACCGTGTATGTTTCGTTCTCGAAGCTTGGACAGACGAAGAAGTTGCTGAAAGACTACGCACCCATTGTTAAAATCACCAAATAACTTGGCAAGGGTTACGCCTTAGCCGTATTTTCAAAAGCAAATAGAGAGGAAAACCATGCCGCTGCCGCAGCCAATCATTGTGGTCGGTCACAAGAATCCCGATAACGATGCCATCAGCGCCGCTATCGCTTACGCTTACTTGAAGAACGAACTTGCCCGCCGTGAAACGCCTGAAGGGGAAGAACTGCAGGTTTATGTGCCAGCGCGTTTGGGTCCGCTGCCTCCCGAAACGGCAGGCGTGCTTGAAAAGTGGGGCATCGAAGCACCTATGGTAATCAACAACGTGTTCGCACGTGTGTCTGATGTCATGACGCCCGATGTTATTACCACTACATCCGACGCTACGCTTATCGAAGCTGGTCGCATCATGCGCAAGCACAACATTCAGGCTGTTGTCGTTACCGATGAAAAGGGCGAATATCAGGGCCTGGTTTCCACGCGCATGATTGCGAATCGCTACATTTCGGCTACTGACAAGCTTGAAGATGGTGCAAGCCACGAAGCTGTGGCTGCCGATCTTATTTCGTCGCTCGACGAAAAGGTCGAAGTGGTCATGGAAAATCAGATCCTTACTATTGATAAGGACGACCGTCTTGATGAAGCGCGTGTCGACATCATGGCTCAGCCTTGGCGTGAAGCAGTGGTGCTCGATGATGCTCGCAAGCCTATTGGTATCGTGACGCGCACCGATTTGGCTGTACATCCGCATCGCAAGGTTATTCTGGTCGACCACAACGAAGTACGCCAAGCAGCAAATGGTATTCAGGATGCCGAAGTCGTGGAAATCATTGACCACCATCGTATCGCCGATGTTTCCACGGTTAATCCCATTAAGTTCATCAATATGCCTGTGGGTTCTACGGCCACCATCGTTACGCTCGAATTCCGTAAGTATGGTATTGAAATTCCCAAGTCTATCGCAGCTGTGCTGCTGTCGGCTGTCATGACCGATACCGTTGTACTGAAGTCGCCCACCGCAACTCCCATCGACGAAGAAGTGGTGCAGTACCTGGCTAATATTCTTGATGTTGATCCTACCGAATACGGTATCGAAGTGTTCTCGTTCCGTGGTGGCGACGACGATATGCCTATCGATAAGCTGGTTAGCGCCGACTCGAAGGAATTCCAAACGTCCGATGGCACGGTGCTTATTGCTCAGCACGAAACCACAAACCTTGAATCAGTCATGATGCGCGAAGGCGAAATGCGTGAATACATGCGCGGTCTTGTCGAATCGCATGGTTATGTGTTCGTGCTGCTTATGGTTACCGACATCATCGCTGAAGGCAGCCAGTTCCTGTGCGAAGGCAATCGCAAGATTGTAAACCGTGCTTTCGATATTGAATGTACGGGCGAAGGTGGCACTTGGATGCCTGGCGTCCTTTCTCGCAAAAAGCAAGTTGCCGCCCGCATCCTGGAAGCTTAATGTGACAAAGGGACAGTCCCTTTGTCACATTGGGCGCTCGGAGAGCGCCCCTACCGAAGAGCCTTCTGCACATGAAGGCTCTTTTGTTTGTAATGCGTTCACGTAGGGGTGCACTCCGCGCGCCCGCTCAGGGTAGGGGAAAGTACCTTCCTTTTACCTACTTTCTTGGCTTGTGTAGGCAAAGTGTGAAGGTATAGACACGCCCGGCTCCGTGGCGTTTGACAACCTTGGTGGACGCTCGTATCATTTCGCCTCGCGTCTCTAACAGGGAGACATGTTTTCGTGCGCGTATCAGCTGAACGCACACGAAACACCGTTGATTATAACGGCAGGTCGCGACTGGAAAACGCTTGGTGCTGCGAGCATTTGAAAGAAACGCATGTCGTGTACGTCAACAGATTTAAGCGGGGTTTTCCTGGACGCAGGGAAATACCTCATAAAACGTTAAGGAGTTTTTGAATGCCTACTATTAACCAGCTGGTCCGCAAGGGCCGCAAGAAGCAGGTCGACAAGTCGAAGACGCCTGCTCTGAAGGGCAACCCGCAGAAGCGTGGTGTGTGCACCCGCGTGTACACCACCACCCCTAAGAAGCCGAACTCGGCTCTTCGTAAGGTTTGCCGTGTACGCCTGGTCAACGGCATGGAGGTCACGGCCTACATTCCGGGTATTGGCCACAACCTGCAGGAGCACTCCATGGTGCTCATCCGCGGTGGTCGTGTTAAGGACCTCCCCGGTGTCCGTTACAAGGTTATTCGTGCTGCTCTCGACTGCGCTGCTGTCGATGGCCGCAAGCAGGCCCGCAGCCGCTACGGCGCTAAGCGCCCTAAATAAGTCAGTAAGCCGCGCGGGAATGCGAACTAACTAATCGCATTTCTAATGGGCCGAAAAGAAAGGCCTCGAAGCGCGCAGGAAGAAAGGAAACTACATGCCGCGTCGTGCAGCAGCAGTCCGCCGCGAAGTAACGCCGGACGCAAAGTACAACAACAGGCTGGTCACCCAGCTGATCAACAAGGTCTTGCTCGATGGCAAGAAGTCGCTGGCCGAAGACATCGTCTACGGCGCATTCGAAATTGTCGAGCAGAAGACCGGCGAGGATGCACTGTCCATGTTCAAGAAGGCAATGGACAACATTCGTCCTACGCTTGAAGTTAAGCCGAAGCGTGTTGGTGGCGCTACCTATCAGGTACCGATGGAAGTTAACTCCCGTCGTGCTAACCAGCTCGCTATCCGTTGGATGGTTGACTTCTCGCGTAAGCGCCGTGAGCACACCATGAAAGAGCGCCTGGCCGCTGAAATCATGGATGCATGCAACGGCACTGGTGCTTCCGTGAAGCGCCGCGAAGACCTGTACAAGATGGCCGAATCGAATCGCGCTTTCTCGCATTACCGCTTCTAGGAAGGACGAGAATACATGGCGAAACTTGACCTTAACGATACGCGCAACATCGGGATCATGGCCCACATCGATGCGGGCAAGACCACGACGACCGAGCGTATCCTTTACTACACTGGTAAGACGCACAAGGTGGGCGAAGTTCACGACGGTGCTGCTACCATGGACTGGATGGTTCAGGAGCAGGAACGTGGCGTAACCATCACCTCTGCGGCTACCACGTGTTACTGGACCTACCGGGGTGGCGCAGATGATGGCAAGCCTTATCGCTCCCAGATCATCGACACCCCGGGCCACGTAGACTTTCCCGCCGAAGTCGAGCGCTCTCTGCGCGTTCTCGACGGCGCTGTTGCCGTGTTCGACGCTGTTGCTGGTGTTCAGCCGCAGTCCGAAACGGTTTGGCGTCAGGCAAGCAAGTATGGTGTTCCGCGCATCGCTTACATTAATAAGTACGACCGCGTGGGCGCTGACTACTTCCATGCCATCCAGACCATGAAGGATCGTCTGGGTGCTCCGGCTGTTGCTGCTCAGATTCCCATGGGTTCTGAAGATCAGTTCTGGGGCGTTATCGACCTGGTTACCAAGACTGCTTGGGACTTCAAGGCCGACGACAAGGGCATGACTTATCCCGAAAAGATGGATGCTATTCCTGCTGAATACGTCGACGAAGTCGAAGTTCGCTATCAGGAACTCCTGGAAGCTGCTGCTGACTGCGACGACGAGCTTATGGAAAAGGTCCTCATGGAAGAGCCTGTTTCCGCTGAGGAACTGAAGGCTGCTATCCGTAAGGGCACCATCGCTTGCAAGCTGCACCCGGTATTCGTGGGTTCTTCTTACAAGAACAAGGGTGTTCAGGAAATGCTCGACGCTGTTGTCGAGTACCTGCCCAGCCCGCTTGACGTGCCGGCTATCAAGGGTGTTAACCCCAAGACCGATGCCGAGGAAGATCGTCCTAGCGATCCCAAGGCACCGTTTAGCGCACTGGCATTCAAGATTATGACTGACCCGTATGTTGGTAAGCTTACCTACCTGCGTGTGTATTCTGGCACGCTGGATTCTGGTAGCTATGTCATCAACGCTACGAAGGACAAGAAGGAACGTATCGGCCGTCTGCTGCAGATGCATTCCAACCAGCGTATCGACATCGACCAGATCACCGCTGGCGACATCGTTGCCGTCGTGGGCCTGAAGGATGTAGGCACGGGCGACACGCTGTGCGACGAAGCACATCCGGTCATTCTGGAATCGATGGAATTCGCTGATCCGGTTATCGACATTGCTGTCGAACCGAAGTCCAAGGGCGATCGTACTAAGCTGGAAGACGCTCTGCGTAAGCTGGCTGAAGAAGATCCCACCTTCAAGGTGTCCACCAACGAAGAAACCGGCCAGACCATCATCGCTGGCATGGGCGAGCTTCACCTCGAGATCATCATCGACCGCTTGCTGCGCGAATTCAAGGTCGAAGCTAACGTTGGTAAACCGCAGGTTGCTTACCGCGAAAAGGCTACCGAACCGGCTCTCAACGTTCAGGGCAAGTTCGTACGTCAGTCTGGTGGTCGCGGTCAGTACGGCGACGTTGTCATCAACATGTATCCGGCCGAGCCGGGCGAAGGCTACACCTTCGAAAACAAGATTGTTGGTGGCGTTGTGCCGAAGGAATACATCCCGTCTGTCGACAAGGGCATCCAGGAAGCGCTGAACTCTGGCGTTCTGGCTGGCTTCCCGGTCGAAGACGTGAAGGTAGAACTCATCGACGGTTCTTATCACGAGGTCGACTCCTCCGAAGCAGCCTTCAAGGTGGCAGGCTCTATGGCCATCAAGGAAGCTCTTAAGCGTGGTAAGTCGGTCATTCTGGAACCGGTCATGGCTGTTGAAGTTGAAACCCCCGAGGAATATCTCGGCTTCGTTATGGGCGACATTCCTTCCCGCCGTGGCATGATTCAGGGTCAGGAAACTCGTGGCAACAGCGCAATCATCAGCGCAAAGGTGCCGCTGGGCAACATGTTCGGCTATGCAACCGACCTTCGTTCGGGCACGCAGGGCCGCGCTATGTACACCATGCAGTTCGACAGCTACGAGCCGGTGCCCAAGTCGGTGCAAGAAGAAATCGTCAGCAAGGCAGGCGGCAACGCGTAAGCGGGCTGCGAAGGTAATTGGAGGAAACACAAGTGGCTAATCAAAAGATTCGCATCCGCTTGAAGGGTTACGACCATGAAATCGTGGATCAGTCCACGAAGCTCATCGTCGACACTGCCCAGAAGACGGGTGCCAAAGTATCCGGTCCTGTTCCGCTGCCCACCGAACGCAACCTGTATTGCGTTGTCCGCGGGCCGCACGTCGACAAGGATTCGCGCGAGCAGTTCGAGATGCGCACTCATAAGCGCCTCATCGACATCCTCGAGCCCACGCCTAACACCGTGGACTCGCTGATGCGTCTCGACCTGCCGGCTGGTGTCGACATCGAGATCAAGCTGTAAGGGGGTGCCGAACATGATTAATGCGATTTACGGTAAAAAGGTCGGCATGACCCAGATCTTCAACGAAGAAGACCAGGTTGTTGCTGTTACGGTTATCCAGGCAGAACCCAACACGGTTTGCCAGGTTAAGACCGCTGAAACCGATGGTTACGAAGCTGTTCAGTTGGGCTTCGGCGCTATCAAGGAAAAGCATCTGACCAACCCGATGCGCGGTCACTATGACAAGTGGGGCACTGAACCCTGCCGTCATCTGCGCGAGGTTCGCGTCGAGAACGCTTCTGAATACAAGGCTGGCGACACCCAGACGGTTGGCGCTTTCGCAGAGGTTAAGAAGGTTGACGTAACCGGTACCTCTAAGGGTAAGGGCTTCGCTGGTGTTATCAAGCGTCACGGCTTTGGTGGCGGCCCGGGCGGCCACGGTGCACACTTCCACCGCGCTCCCGGTTCCATCGGTCAGTGCGCTACGCCTTCTCGTGTTCTGAAGGGTGTGCGTCTGCCGGGTCACATGGGCTGCGATCGCGTAACCGTGAAGAATCTGGAAGTCGTCCGCGTTGACGAAGATCTGAACCTCATCCTGGTGAAGGGCGCCGTGCCCGGTGGCAAGAACGGCATCGTGCGTGTGCGCATGGCCGGCGACGGCAAGAGCTGGTAAGGAGCACCATAAATGGCAACTATCGATATTAAAACCGCGGAAGGCAAGAAGGCCAGCACGGCTGAACTCGCCGACTCCGTGTTCGGCATCGAGCCGAACGTCCCGGTAATGCATCAGGTTGTGCGCATGCAGCGCGCAAGCTGGCGTGCCGGCACGCATGAAACCAAGACTCGCGGCGAAGTCCGTGGCGGCGGCAAGAAGCCGAGGCGTCAGGAGGGCACCGGCCGTGCTCGTCAGGGTACCATCCGTGCACCGCATTGGCGTGGCGGCGGCGTGGTCTTCGGCCCGCATCCCCGCAACTACACCTTCAAGGTGAACAAGAAGGAAATCAAGCTGGGCATCCGCTCGGCTCTGTCCGCCAAGCTGGCTGACGAGCAGCTGATTGTGGTTGACAAGCTCGAGTTCGAAACGCCTTCCACCAAGGCAGCTATGGCTGTCCTGAAGGCTCTCGAAGTCGAAGGCCGTCGTTGCACCATCGTTGTTAACGACGAAAACGTCAACGCATTCCTGTCGTTCCGCAACATCCCCGAGGTTGACATCGTTCCCTCTGGTGACGAGAACGTCTACGAGCTGCTCGACAACAAGTTCCTCATCTTCGAGGAAGAAGCTCTGCGCAAGCTCGAGGAGGCGATGGCGTAATGAAGGACGCACGCAGCATCATTATTCGCCCGATCATCACGGAGCACAGCTACGACATGATCGAGATGAACAAGTACACGTTTGAAGTAGCACGCGACGCTAACAAGATTGAAATCGCTAAGGCGGTTGAAGAAATCTTTGGCGTGACGGTCAAGAAGGTTAACACCATGAACGTCAAGCCTAAGAAGAAGCGTGTTCGCTACATTGCAGGCTACACCCGCACTTGGAAGAAGGCTATGGTCACCATCGCTGAAGGCGAGACCATCGAAATCTTCGCTTCGTAACAGCTTGCGAAAACAACTTCTTGAAAGCGCTCCTTCGGGGGCGCTTTCTTGTATCATGGGCTCAGACGAAGGGAGATGCACATGGCGTTCGTTGAGTTTCGTGATGTATGCAAGGTTTACCAGATGGGTGAAGTCGAAGTGGCGGCTGTGTCTGGCATGTCCTTCGATATCGAACAAGGTGAACTCGTTGTTGTAGTTGGGCCTTCGGGTGCTGGTAAAACTACGCTGCTGAACATGCTGGGCGGTATGGATTCTGCCACATCGGGCACTATCACGCTTGATGGGCGCGAAGTCAGCGCATTCGACGAGAAAGAGCTTACCTACTATCGACGCTACGATATTGGCTTTGTCTTCCAGTTCTACAACCTGGTGCAAAACCTTACCGCCAAGGAAAACGTCGAATTAGCAGCGCAAATCTGTAAAGACCCACTTGATGCTGCAACAGTGCTTGAACAGGTTGGCCTGGGTCATCGCCTTGATAATTTCCCTGCGCAGCTTTCGGGTGGCGAACAGCAGCGCGTAGCTATTGCGCGTGCTTTGGCGAAGAATCCTAAGCTGCTGTTGTGCGACGAACCTACTGGCGCGCTTGACTA
>JAZQRZ010000017.1:0-15787 GCA_045629845.1 Eggerthellaceae bacterium
GAAGGTATCGTGTTCGTTGTTCTAACCTTGTGTAACATACGCGAAGCCATAATCGATGCTATCCCGTATGGCGTACGTATGGGCATTGCTCCTGCTATCGGCCTTATGTTGCTGAACATTGGTGTTGGTAGCAATGCAGGTGTGTATGATGCTACGGGCAACCCCTTCTTTGTTATGAGGGACTTCTTTGGCTCGCTTACAGCAAGCAGCGCTGCTAATACTATGACCGACGCCTATCCTGGCATGGTACTTACGGTAGCGACGATGTTCATCGGTCTGTTTGTCATCATTTTCCTGGTGCATCGCAACTTTAAGGGTGCCGTTATCGTAGGCATGTTGGTTGCTTCTGTCATTTACTGGGCAGGCGAAGCTCTGTTCCTGGGTGTTGACCCCTTCGCAACCTTGGCAACTGCTTCTTGGGTGCCGGCTTTCGGCGATATGGTTAACCTGACGCTGTTCAAGTTCAACTTCCAGGGCTTCTTGGAGATGGGCTGGTTCACAGTTATCACGCTTATCATCACCTTCTGCATGATTGATATGTTCGACACCATTGGTACGCTGGTTGGTACCGCTGCACGTGCGGGCATGCTTGATGAAAACGGCAAGATGCCGAAGATGAAGCAGGCTCTTATGGCTGACTCCATCGGTACGGTTGTGGGTGCTTGCACGGGTACGTCTACCGTCACCACTTTCGTTGAATCTGCTTCTGGTGTTGAAGCGGGCGGTCGCACGGGTCTGACGGCTTTGACGTGCGGCATCATGTTCCTGCTGTGCATGTTTATTGCTCCGATTGCTGCAATCATTCCGGCTGCTGCAACTTCGTCGGCACTTATCTATGTTGGCGTTGTAATGCTCAGCGGCCTGAAGAATATTAACTTCGACGACCTTGAGCAGACGGTTCCCGTTGCGCTCATGCTGATTGCAATGCCGATTTCTGGTTCGATTGGTCACGCAATCGGTATCGGTCTGATTGCTTTCACGGTAATCAATCTGTCCACGGGTAAGGGCACCAAGCAGTACATCCTGACGTATGTTCTGGCCCTCATCTTCCTCGTGAAGTTCTTCCTGGTAGCTTAATGAATGTGGCAAAGGGTTTGTCCTTTGCCACATTTTTAAGGAGTAATAATGACTGAGTTCGATTTCAACAGCTTAATTGAAAGCATTCCGGATTATCCAAAGCCGGGCGTTGTCTTTAAGGACATCACGCCGCTGCTGGCTGATCCTGAAGGCTTTGAAGCTGTTGTACAGGCACTTGCCGATCCGTTCCGCAGTGTCGGTATCACCAAGGTTATGGGTGCAGAGGCACGTGGCTTTATGCTTGGTGCGCCAGTTGCGCTTGAACTGGGTGCAGGCTTTGTTCCTGCGCGTAAGCCAGGCAAGTTGCCGCGCGAAGTTGTTTCGCAGGAATACGATTTGGAATATGGCACAGCCGAGCTGCAGGTACACAAAGATTCCTTTGGTCCTGGCGATAAGATTCTTATCGTTGACGACCTGGTAGCAACGGGTGGCACCATGGAAGCACAGGTTAAGATTATCGAGAAACTGGGTGCAGAACTTGCGGGCGTTGCTTGCTTGATGGAACTGGAATTCTTCCATCCGCGCGATATTCTGGCGCGTGTTACTGACAAGCAACTGCATTCGCTGGTAAAGGTTCAGTAAATAACGCACGGATTAGTTTCGCGTTCTTGTGTTACGAAAGCGACCACCGATTGGTGGTCGCTTTGCGTTCTGTTTAAGCAAGTTGTTTTGCGCCTGTCGTCTGCGCTGTGTATAGCACGGGTTGTCTTGGCGTTTATGCTTCGATTTCGAAGGCGTCTTTCCCTAAGCCGCACCAGGGGCAAACCCAATCATCAGGGATGTCTTCGAATGCGGTGCCTGGGGCGATACCGGCATCGGGGTCGCCGACTTCAGGGTCGTACACATAACCGCAGGGGCAGATGTACTTCATGGCGTCTCCTCTCGTCTGTTTGCCATGTGGTCATTGTAACAAGACTGATGTCATACACGCCTGCTGTTCAGTTGTGGTTGGCATATCGTGGCATAATGGACACGATAAACACCTGCTGTTCATCTATTACGAAAGTCAGAATGGGTTATTAGCGCATCTTATGATTAAGCAGCACTACGACAAGGTAATCGTCGGCTGTTGCTTCGCGTTTATTTTCGCGAACATCGGCCTGTCGTCAACGGCATTTGCCGTGCATCAGCCTTATCTGGTTGCCATGGAAGGCATCGGCGATACGGGTGGCTCGCTTATTCTGTCTATGCGCACGCTGGTGTCGCTGCTGGCTACGTTGGTGGTCGATCGCTATTATCAACTGCTGAACGTGCGTCGCGGTGTTCTTATTGGTTCGCTTTGTACGGCGCTTGGCTTCGCAATTTATAGTGCTGCAACCAGTTTGCCAGTGTTCTTAGTGGGCGCAGTATTGCTGGGCGCAGGCTATGGCTTTGCTGGGTTGGTGGCCATGACCATCATCATGAATCGTTGGTATTCCGAAGACATTGGCGGCGCAGTTGGCTTTGCAACGATGGGTAGCGGCTTGGCTTCCATTGTTATGCCGCTTATTCTGGTTCGAGTAATTGAGGCCTCATCGCTGTCGGTGGCTTTTTTGGTGGAAAGCATTATTGCAGCAGTTGTGGGTATTGTTGTTTTCGCTTTGTTGCGCAATCATCCGTCTGACATGGGGCTTCAGCCGCACGTTGGTAAGAGCAAAAAGAAAAGTCGTCCTCGTTGTACCATGCTTCCTTCACCCGCGCGCGAGCACCGCTTGCTTATGGTTGCTATGGTTTCGGTGGGTGCGTACTGCTGCGGGGCTATTACGTATTTGTCGGTGCTTGCAACGTCGTCAGGCTTCGATCCTGTGTTTGCGGCAACCTTTGTGTCGATTGCAGGCATAGCGCTGACGGTTTCGAAGTTTGCGACAGGTGAGCTGTTTGATCTTTTGGGAACGTCTCGCGGATCAGCCGTGGTATTTGCGGTTGGGCTTGTTGGCTTTACCTTGTGCTGCTTTGCTAGTGTTGGCAGCGCTGCCATGATGATGGTGGCAGCTGTGCTTATGGGTGCGGGTCTGTCGCTTGGTTCAGTTGGTATTTCCGTTTGGTCAATCGAGCTTTCCGATGAAGCGAATCGTGCGCGCGAAATAAAGAACTTTCAGGTGGCGTATTCAATCGGCGGCTTCATCGCGAATACTTTGCCAGGCATCCTAAAAGACCTGGTCGGCTCATACGTTGTGTCGTACGCTGGCATGCTTATTCTTCTGGTATTGGCTGCCATTATCGTTTTGCGTCATTACCGCGTCTACACTGCTTAAAATGTGACAAAGGGTTAGGCTTTTGTCGCATTTTTGGGATACACTCGTTTTTGTTCTTTTCACTTACGAAATGGAGTGGCGATGCTGCACTTGAAAAAGGTGCTTGGCGCAAAACCAAAAGAGCATGTTCAGTCGCAGCTGACGACTATGCTAACACCTTGGGGTGAAGCGCTTGACGTCAACCACGTGCTTGAAGAACATCCCGACCCCCAATTCATGCGTTCAAACTTCCAGGTTCTGAATGGGCAATGGCTCTGTGTATTTGACCTAAGCGGGCATGAGCCTGCTGCTGATTTAGAAGCGGTGGTCACGAATGCACCGATTCCTGCTGATGAAGTATTTGAGCAAGCAATCGTTGTTCCGTTTTCGCCAGAAGCGCCGCTTTCGGGTGTTAATCGTCAACTGCAGCCCAACGAACTGCTTTGGTATCTTCGCAGCTTTGAAGCGCCAGTTCTTAGTGGTGACAAGCGCTTGCTTCTGCACTTCCAGGCTGTTGATTACGCTTGTGCGGTATACGTTAACGGTCAACTTATTGGTACGCATGTTGGCGGATATATTCCGTTTACTTTTGATATTACAGATGCTCTTTCTGAAGGCGTCAACAAGCTTGCCGTTTGTGTGGCCGACCCGAGTGAATTTGGCGGCCGCTTGCGTGGGAAGCAGCGCTTCGACCGTGGTGACATTTGGTACACCGCACAAAGCGGCATTTGGCAAACTGTTTGGACAGAAGTTGTACCTGCTGCCTACATTCAGTCAGTCAGAATAGAAGCTTCTGACGCAGGCATCCTGAGCGTTGGCGCGCGGCTGGGCGGGTCATCATCTGAATCAACAGCTTCTTTCCAGGTTGAAGTATTCGATACTGAAGGAACGCTTATTGCTTCCGATAATTGCGCAGCTGACAGTGCTACCTGTGCAGTTGCGTTGCATATTGCTGAACCTCATCTGTGGTCCCCAGCTGACCCTTACTTGTATCAATTACGCTTCACTTACGGAAGCGATGTCGTTGAAAGCTATTGCGCATTCCGTACTATTGAAATGCGTAAGGACGACGCAGGGCATAAACGCGTGTTTCTTAATGGCGCACCCCTGTTCATGAAAGGCGTGCTTGACCAGGCCTATTGGTCCGACGGTCTTATGACTGCGCCTTCAGATGAAGCACTTGTTTTCGATATTGAAGCTATGCGTTCGTGCGGTTTTAACCTGATGCGTAAACACATCAAAGTTGAATCAGCTCGCTGGTATTACCACTGCGACCGGCTGGGTATGCTGGTTCTGCAAGACATGGTTAGCGGGGGTGCGCCCGATATTCAAACTTGGCAGTGGAGTTACAAGCCTACGCTGTTCAAGTTCAGCTGGAATCACATGCGTGATACCACGCCTGCGAACCAGGCTAAGCTAGGGGCGGGTGATGTGGGTTATCAAGCAGAATGGATTCAAACCTGCAGTGATACCGTTGATTTGCTTGCAAATCACCCCTGCATCATTGGCTGGTCGCTTATGAACGAAGCCTGGGGCCAGTTCAATGCACAGGTCGCCTGCGATATGGTGCGCAAGCTTGATCCAACGCGCGTTATTGACGCTGTTAGCGGCTGGTATGACCAAGGCTGCGGTGACTTCCTTAGTGTGCACAACTATTTTCGAGACCTTGTTGTTTGGCATGATTGGCTTAAGAAGCGCGCGTTCTTTATTTCGGAATTTGGCGGCTTTACCCATCGTGTTGAAGGCCACAGCTCTCTTGATGAAGCATATGGCTACGAACCCTATGACGACATTACTGAATGGCGACAAGCAGTTCGCGACCTGCTTGCTCATATGGATTCGCTTGAGAGCAAGGGGCTTGCTGGCTACGTGTACACCCAGGTTAGTGATATCGAAGAAGAAACGAACGGCATTCTTACCTACGACCGCCGTATTAATAAACTAGCTGAGTAATACGACGCAGAATCTGAGTCTTTGCCATATTTTGCTTTCGTTGACATGGTGAAAGGTCTAACCCTTTGCCATATAAAAACAGAGCCCCCAGACTCATCCCATCTGCCTGCTGCGTCTAGGCTTCGTTGACGCAAATGGGACAAGTTCGGAGGCTCTGGAATGAAAGGGCGGGGATGCCGGATTTAAGCGTGTGACCTCCCGCCGCGAACAGAAGGTCGGGTGGTTTGCGGCTGACCCGACCAGCTAGAATTGCTCGCAAGAGAGCGCTTTAAGCTAAGATAGCCGCTCTCGTTGGATAAGTAGGGACAGAATGGTTCGGTGCGCAAGCCTGGCTTTCCGGCGAAGATGTGTTTCTGCGATGAGAACACGACAATCCCTCCCTTAGCTCGCTGCCGCTGGTGTTTCGTTTTCGAGCGATTCCAGCTGACCAATACACTTCACTACCTGCTCACCGAGCGGCGTAACGGTGTATCCGCTGCGCGCTCGGTACTTGCGAATGCAACCCGATGCAACGAGCGATTGCATGAGCGGGTTGAGCTTTCCCTTACTGACATGGAAAAGCTGTGCAATCTCTTCCTGGCTTTCGCGCACCCGTTTCCCGTCCAGAGTGTCTGCCTGTAAACGTTCTAACAGGCAAAGCAGCCTGAACGAGTCCGAGGTGAACAGGTTCACCAGACCCAGTTGTGCGTTTAAGTGGTCCATTTGCCAAAATAATATACCCTAATAACACGAAAAAGCAATAAGATAAAGACTAAAAAATTAGACCAAAACAAAAAAATTGCCCTACTGAGCACACTTTTGCTGTGAACGGTTTGTGTGTCCTGAAGAAGTCGTGGAATAGTTTTTAGAAATGTGAAGGCTTCTGACCTGGGCGTTTGTGTTCCTGATGCTTATTGGGTGCGCGCTTCGTTGAGTGCCCATGTGCAAAGTGTCGAGTTCATAGGTGTCCCAAAATCCTCCCGTATGCTCATAGTGCCGGTCGGACCGTATTACGGAACCGAAGAATAATCGCTCTTTCTGATCGGCGAGGAGGATACCGTGACGCGTAAGCGTACATACATTACAACTGCACTCAGCTTCGCGATTGCGTTAGCTCTTTTGCCTGGCGCAGCTTTTGCTTCGACGGATACGCATCACTCAGCTGCGCCCGACTGGAAGTGTTTTGCAAGCAGCATTTCCCGTGCTATTTCTGATGAAGGAATATCTGGAAGCACCGTTATGGAAGGCTTTCAAGATTCCGTAAACGACAATATGTCATGTGTAACGAAGGCTATGCCCGAGCATAACGCTCAGAAAGTCAACAAGATTCTTTCGTATGACCCTGCGCATATTGCCACTATTGGTACACAGGAACAAACGGGCCATAGCATTTGCTGTCCCTCATTCTCGTGTGCATATGCTGACGCAGTCATGGATGGTACTGTCCATGATCATGGATACTATTCTTGCTCGTGCTGCACGTGGACTGACTGGGGTGGCGGTGATTCATCTTTCAGAAGTGTTGGTTCTGACGAACAGCTTTTGCGTGAGGCTTATGATCAGATTTCCGCTGGTAAACCCACGGTTATTCACGTTGCATGGAGTGGCGGCGAACACTGGATTACGCTCATTGGCTATGAGAATGCAACCGACCCCGACCATCTAACCCTTTCCAATTTTATTGCGCTTGACCCATGGGATGGTGCTCAGCTGAATGCTGGTTCGAAGTACTCGCTTTATGGCGACGGCTGCGAACACATCTCCGATAGGTAACAGACAATAGGGGATTTTGTCACCTAACTGTTGCATTACACAGGCTATTTGAGAAACCTTCATGTCCTATAATGGGGACACATTCCGCTTCGAATAAGTTCGCTTTGGGAAGGGGTCCTCATGGTCGCCGACGTCAAGCAGCGTCAAAAGCTGAAGCTCGTCTATCTCATGCGTGTTCTCGAGGAAGAAACTGATTCTGAACGTGGCTTAACTATGCCGCAGATTATCGAGCGGCTTGAAGGATTGGGCATTTCTGCCGAACGTAAATCCATCTATCGCGATATTGCGGTTCTGCGCGAAACAGGTGTTGATATTCGCATGCTGCAAACACGCCCCGTGGAATACGCACTTGTGCGCAACGAACTGGGTATCGATGATGTCATGATGCTGGTCGATATCGTGCAGTCAAGCCGCTTCATTACCGAGCGCAAGTCGAACAAGCTGGTTGGCAGCTTGAAGGGCCTTGTTAGTGAACGCGAACGCAAGTTGCTGGATAAGCGCGTTCATGTGCGTGGGCGTATCAAGAATCAAAGCGAATCCATTTTCCATAGCGTCGATGTGATTCATGAGGCTTTGCAAGCCAAGCGCAAGATTGAATTCCTGTACTTTAGCTATGACACAGAGCTGAAGCGCACCGCTCGTCACGATGGCAAGCGCTACAAGCTAACGCCAGTGCGCGTTGTATATGCTGATAGTAATTACTATTTAGCGGCTTACGACGACGAAGATCAAACTATCAAGTCGTATCGCATTGACCGCATGGAATTACTGCAGGTTAGCAATGAAGCTGCAACGCGTTGTGCGGAAATCGCAAACTATGATTTCGAAGACTTTGCTTATCAAAGCTTCGGAATGTTCCATGGCGAACCTGTTTGCGTAACGCTGCATGTAAACGCACCACTTATGGATACTATTGTCGACCGTTTCGGTTACGACGTCGAGATTCTGCGTTCAACAAAAAGCTATGCTGACGTGCGCGTAAATGTACGACAGAGTCCTCAGTTCTTTGGTTGGATTGCAGGTCTTGATGGCGCTGTAACGATTAAAGCTCCTAAGAAACTGATAGCTGATTATCGCGAGTGGCTAAAGTCGCTTCTGTAGGCTTTTCCCAATCAGGTGAATAGGTTTTTGTAGGCGCAATTTGCGCGTTATGAAAACGTGCGCTGCCGCACTTCAACCGTACAGCCGATTCGGTCGCAAAGTCTTTAAATGCAGCGTGTATACTGCTTCCATCAACAACTGAGTGGAGGCAATGATGGGTGGTTTTTGCGGCGCAGTTTCAAAGCGCGATGTTGTGTACGACGTGTTCTTCGGGGTGGATTATCATTCTCACCTTGGCACCAAGCGGGCGGGCTTGATTTTCTTTGATGAAGAAAGTGGCTTCCAGCGCGAAATCCATTCGATTGAAAATACGCCGTTCCGTACGCGTTTCGAAAACGATCTGCCCAGTTTCCACGGCAAGTCGGGCATTGGCTGCATTTCTGATACGAATCCGCAGCCGCTGCTTATGCGTTCGCACCTGGGCGTGTTTGCACTGACTACGGTTGGTTGTATCAACAACGCTGACGAGCTGGTTGAACGTTATCTTTCACATGAAGGCCGTCAGTTTACTTCGATGTCTTCAGGCGAAGTGAACACGACCGAGCTCGTGGCGGCACTGATTAATCATGAGTCTGACTTTGTGTCGGGTATTAAGCATGCGCAAGAAGTTATTGATGGCTCATTAACGTTGCTGGTTATGGATGAACAGGGCGCCATTTACGCTGCACGCGACAAGATGGGCCGCCTGCCTGTGCTTGTTGGTAAAGACGAAGACGGCTACTGTGTGTCGTTTGAATCGTTCGCTTATCACAAGCTGGGCTATGTTGATGCACACGAATTGGGGCCAGGCGAAATCGTACGCATTACGGCCGACGGCTTCGAGACACTGGTTCAGCCCGGCGAAGACATGAAGATTTGCGCCTTCCTGTGGGTGTACTACGGGTATCCCAATTCCAATTACGAAGGCGAAAATGTCGAGGTCATGCGCTATCGTAACGGTGTCATTATGGCGCGCGACGAACGTGCTCGTGGCGATATGCCCGAAGTCGATTACGTGGCAGGTATTCCCGATTCTGGTACACCGCATGCAATTGGTTATGCGCACGAATCTGGCATGCAGTTTGGTCGTCCGTTCATCAAGTACACGCCCACGTGGCCGCGTTCGTTTATGCCAGCCAATCAGGAAATGCGTAATCGCGTGGCAACTATGAAGCAGGTTCCCGTGCCAGAACTGATTGAAGGCAAGAAGCTGCTGTTTGTTGATGACTCTATCGTTCGTGGTACTCAGTTGCGTAACACCGTCGAGTTCCTGTATCAGTGCGGTGCGTCTGAAGTGCACATGCGCTCGGCTTGCCCGCCTATCATGTTTGGTTGTAAGTACCTTACGTTCTCGCGTAACAAGTCCATCATGGATCTGATTGCACGCCGCGTGGTGCACCAGTTGGAAGGCGATGAAGGCGCTAACCACCTGGATGAATACATCGATCCGTCGACCGAGCGTGGTCGTTGTCTCGTTCGCGAAATCTGTGAGAGCATGGGCTTTGATTCGCTGAGCTATCAGTCGCTTGATGGCATGCTGGAAGCTATTGGTATCGATCGCAATAAGATTTGCACCTACTGCTGGAACGGCAAGGAATAGCGAATAACAAGCCAGGAAAGGCGGCCGACATATCGCCGATAGCGCCCGTAATGCGCTATCATACGCACTGTAAGTGCTTCCACATTCAACCACTACCGCAGCACGGAAGGCACCATGGCGCGAGCAAGTCGTCTCATACTTAATCGTTACGAACCTATCGGCACGGCAGGTGTTGGTGGTTTTGGTACTGTGCAAATCGCTTGGGACCCACGCATTCAGCGCCGAGTTGCCATCAAAACCATTCCATTGACCGAGCTTGATGCGTATCGAGCAAACTTGCCGGGTGCTCAGGCTGTTTCAACAACTGAAACAGCAGAACGTTGGCGTGGTGTGGTTCCGTGGAATGAATACCTGGAAAACGAGGATCGCGCTGGTGTGTTTCCTCCTGATGGTTATGGCGTGGCCGAGTCGGCTGACTTTAGTGACCCTGACGAGGTTATTTCGCTTTCTCATTTGCCGGGCCTTGATGAAGCGCGTACGGCCGCCATGCTGCAAGATCCGCGTATCGTTACGGTGTATGACTTCGAGATTCGTGAGCGTACAGCTTACCTCATTATGGAATATGTTGAAGGTATTACGCTGACGCGACTGCTTTCTGACTACGCCGATTTTCTGACGCTTGATATGGTAGCAGCAGTGTTTGACGCGGTTGCGGGCGCGCTTATGGTGGCTCATAAGGCAGGTGTGCTGCATCTCGATATTAAGCCTGACAACATCATTATTAACCCGCAGGGCCAAGCAAAGGTGACCGACTTTGGTCTTGCTACCTTGGCAGATGCTTCGGGCGCAGGTACGACTGGTGGCGGCACGATTGGCTACATGCCGCTTGAACAAATGCGTCGCGAGCACCTGGATGCCCGCACCGATGAATGGTCGCTTGCGTCGGTTGCCTACGAGATGCTGACGGGTGATAACCCCTTCCGTGTCAGTGGTTTGGATCAAGCCGAAGCTGCTATCGAAAATGCTGAGCTTGTTCTTCCGTCTTTATGCTGGGAAGACCTTGACGAACAAATCGATGACGTGGTGTTTTATGCGCTCGACCCCGATCGCGAGGAACGCTATGCCAGTGTGGCTCACTTTGCTGAGGAAATGGATAAGTTCCTCGGTGATGCCCCAACGGGCCGAGAGCAACTGGCGTTAGTGGTTGCTGATGCACTTGGTCTGGGTGATGAAGGTGACGAGGTGGATGAAGACGGCGCTGATGCTGAAGAAGAGGCCGCAGATGGTAAACGTGCGGGCTTCTTCGGACGTTTGTTCAACTGGCGCGGCGGCGATTCTGCTGATGATTACGACTATGACGTACCTGATAACCGTGCTCGGGCCTACGACGATAGCGAAGAAGAATGGGAAGATCGCTCGCGCCGCCGTCGGTCTTCGTTGCCGCCTGATGAAACAGTAGTTCAAGCGGCTCCGCACATTCCGCTTTCTGATAGGGTTGGCGGTCGCTTGTCTATGGTTCTGTCGCGTGTCTGCGCTGCTGCAGGAAGTGGCTTTGTGGGATGGCTTGCACTTGCAAACATGCCTGTCATTCCTACAGCATTTGGCGCAGGAACAGGCTTTATGATTGCGGTTGTCGCAGCAGTATTAGCTGCTATTGGGGCCATTATTCCTCATATTGGCGCGTTAGCCAGCTTGGTTGTACTTGGTATCGCAATCGTTGCGTGCGGGCATCCCTTTGTGGGACTTGCGCTTATGGTTGCCGTCGTTGTGTGGTGGTTGCTTGTTGGAAAAGAAGGAATTGCGCCCGCAAATGTTTCCTTGTCGCTTCCTTTGTTGGGTTCGATAGGCGGCAATTCTGCTGTCCCATTTTTGTCAGGTGCGGTATTACCGCTGCCTATCGCGCTTATGACGACGCTGCTTGTAGCGGTCGAGGCAATCGTGCTTGCTTCTCTTGGATCGACGAGCTTGCTTGGTTGGGATGTCTTTGCGAACTGGGATTTCACCCACGTCAACATTACTGCCAATGCACTAACTCTGCTGAAGCAAGTCTCTACCTGGGCAACCATTGCTGGTTGGCTGGTTGCTACCGCTGCGCTTTCTTTGTGCCGCATGCGCAACAAGCGTTGGCTGACGATTCTTGGCCTGGCGCTTGCCATGTCATTCGTCCTAGTTGGCTCGCTGCTCTTCGCCGCACCAAGCCCTCAGCTTATCGCCTCCACTGTCCTTGCTGTCGTCGCCCTTTTCGTCGCCTTTGTTTAATTAAAAAGACGGAAAGGGGATGAGCCCTTTCCGTCTATACGTGCAAGTAATTGTGCGAGTGCTTTATGCTTCGGGTTCGATAACCTTGACGCCGCCCATGTAGGGAACCAGCACGTCGGGTACGCGGACGGTGCCGTCGGCCTGCTGATAGTTTTCCAGGATGGCAGCCATGGTGCGGCCAACAGCCAAGCCCGAACCGTTCAGGGTGTGAACGTAGCGCGAGCCCTTGAAGTTCGCCGGATCCTTGTAGCGCATGTTCATGCGGCGTGCCTGGAAATCGGTGCAGTTCGAGCAACTGGAAATTTCCTTGTAGTCGTTGTAGCACGGCAGCCAAACTTCCAGGTCGTAGGTCTTGGCTGCAGAAAAGCCCATGTCGCCCGTGCACAGCGAGATTACGCGATACGGCAGTTCAAGCTGCTGCAGGATGTTTTCTGCATCGGCAACCATGGCTTCCAGTTCGTCGAAAGACTTCTCTGGTTCGCAAACCTTAACCATTTCCACCTTGTCGAACTGATGCACGCGGATGAGGCCACGCGTATCGCGACCAGCCGAGCCAGCTTCTTCGCGGAAGCACGGCGTGAATGCGCAGTAGTGCTTGGGCAGATCGTCGACGTTCAGCGTTTCTTCTGCATGTAGGTTGGTCAGCTGAACTTCGGCAGTGGGAATAAGGTACAGGTTGTCGCCTTCTTTATCAGACGTGCCTTCCATGTCGGTTGCGAAGGTCTTGAACATGTCGTTTTCGAACTTCGGCAGCTGGCCCGTGCCCGTCATGGTGCGAGCGTTGGCCATTACCGGCAACCACCATTCTTTGTAGCCACGGCTGGTGTGCGTGTCGGCCATGAAGTTGATGATGGAACGCTCGAGACGAGCACCCATGCCACCCAGAACGATAAAGCGGCTTGCGGCCAGCTTCACGCCGTATTCGAAGTTGATGATGCCCAAATCGGGACCCAGATCCCAGTGTGCCTTCGGTTCGAAATCCCAGTCGCGCGGCGTACCCCAGCGGCGAACTTCGGGGTTGTCGTTTTCGTCGTCGCCAACAGGCGTGGAGTCAGCGGGCATATTGGGCGTGTGCAGCAGCAGGTCGCGCAGCTCGGCGTCAATTCGCTCGCGTTCGGCGCCAGCGCCTTCCAGTTCGGCCTTAATCTCGGCTACACGCGCCTTAACGGATTCAGCTTCGTCCTTCTTGCCTTCCTTCATCAGGGAGCCAACCTGCTTTGACAGCGTGTTGCGCTCGGCCTGCAGAGCCTCTTCCTTCTGAATGGATTCGCGGCGCGTTTCGTCGAGCTGAGCAAACTTGGCGCCATCCCATTCGGCATGACGATTGCGCATCGCTTCGGCGACGGCCTCTTGGTTTTCACGGACGAACTTAATATCCAGCATGTGTATCGCTCCTTTGTAATTTGAACCGCGCACAAGTATAGCGCAGGCGCGATGAAGTGCGCTTTTTTGACGAATGTTCCACGTATGAATGGGCGAGAAAAAGTTAACCGCAGGTTTAGAAGGACACCCAATCTTGAGCTAAATATTGCCGTATTCCATAAAGTGCAAGTAGTCGATGGAATAGAGCAACAGGCGGCGTGTTTCCCAGTCAGAAAAGTCGTCGTTCAAGATTTCGCTAATACGATTAATGCGGTTTTGCAGGGTATTACGGTGCATGTGAAGCTGTTTTGACGCACTGGTAATGCTGGCTCTATTGTTCAGGTATACCTTCAGTGTTTCCAGGTAGTCGGTGTGGTTTTCGTTGTCGTAAGCCAGCAGCTTACGGATTGCTGGGTGAATAATGGTTTCAAGTGGTTCGTGATCCATGATGAGTTTCATGGTTTGCAGCACGACAAACTTATAGAAGTGATACAGCTTAGGTTCGCCTTTAACGGTATCAATAAAGGTGAAGCAGTCGTAAAGCTGGCGATACACACTTGGTGCATCAATAAGTCGCTTGAACGGTGTGCCTAGTATGCCGAAGTACTGGTTTTCGCGGCAGACTCGATCAAGTGTATTAACTGTGCGGCTGCTGGGATATTCATCGCCTTCAGCAGGGAAGAGTAAAACCGAGGTGTTTCCTTTTACACAGGCTAGCGCATCGGGGAATTCGGTAAGCAAGTATTCATTCAGCGCAAGATTATTGGCCATGAGTATGCCAGACTTAGGCCGCATGATGAACATTTGATATTCAGGCTTGCTGCAAATCTTGCTATCAATGCTTAGCGCAGCTTCGCGAATATACAGCTCATCATTAAACTTGCCGTTCAGGATATCTCTCAGGAATCGTTCGAAATGCGTTCCGCTGCCTTCGGCAACAACTCCAAGGCGGGCAAACCAGTAGTCGATTTTATTAGCAAACCAATCAAAAAGTTGTAGTTCGGCAACGCTGAACTTTGCTCCAACTTTAGGCTTGAAGGCCCAAACCGACCCTACAAGAGTGCTTTTGCTGTGCAGGTCATGGGTGACAACTGCATATCCGTTCATGGTGGTGATTACCGCGCCATCCTTTTCGCCAGGGAAGAAGGGCGGTCGCGTGAATTTGTCTGCGTACAGGTATAGGATTTCGCAGCGATGCGTCTTGTTGTCTTTAGCAATAGAGTCCCACATTGGGTTCAGGAAATCGTAGCCCCATGAAGATTTTGCTACGATGTCTTGATAGTTATCCAGAATGCAAACAGGGCAGCCAAACAGACGCTCGCCAATTTGCACAAGCCGATTAAAGGCATCTTTGCCTTCCGGAATGGTTTCAATTTCAAGGCGCAAATCGTCGTACAGGCGAAATACAGCCGCAATAATGTTGATGAGAGCGAACTCATCAATTTCGTCGACTACGATTAAGCCGCATCCGCACTTGGAATACTCGTTGATATCAATATCGCAGTTGCAAAAGATAATGCACGTCCCTGGTTGCACGTGCTTGCGTGGGGGAACAAAGCTGTCGGTGCAAATATATAGGCAGTTACTGCGAAGCATAAAGCTGCTTTCGCGGTAAATTGAAAACGTTTCAATTGACATGGGGTTTTCGGAGTCGTTGCGGAACTCCTTAACATAATCACCCAACCGTAGAGCAATTATTTCTGCACTCAGTTTCAGATGGCCCATGTCTGCCTCTTCTCTGTTAGTGAAGCACCGCCTTAATTCCCACTGCGGTGAAGTCGTCAATATAGCACGCTACATCATCGTCGGCGAGTGGGGTTGCTTCAAATATTGGCTTGTCCCACTGCAATTTTTCATACTTCGAGAGACCCATCGTATGATACGGCAGAAGTTGAACATAAGTAACAGCATCGCCAAGTTCTGCGCAGAGGTGGGCAACTTTTTGCATGTGTTCGTGCGTATTGTTGAACTGGGGAATTACCGGAATGCGAACCTGAATTTTTCCGCCCGCCTTTGCAATGCGTCTTAGGTTTTCCAAGATGATGCCGTTGGGTACGCCTGTCACGGCCTCGTGTAAATCGGAATCCATGTTCTTGATATCGAACAGGAATAGGTCAACATAAGGAAGGATTTCTTCGTAGCGATCGCCAGGTGCAAACCCTGTGGTATCAAGTGCTGTGTGTAAACCTGCTTCTTTGCATGCCTTAAGAAATGCCAAAGAAAAGGCGAATTGACTCATCGGCTCGCCGCCAGAAAGAGTGATGCCACCATCCGATGATTCGTAGAACTTACGATCCTTAAGAACGCGTGCAACCGCTGCTTCTACGGTATAGTCATCACCGCAAAGATACAGCGATTTTGAATAGCATGCCTTTGAGCACAGACCGCAGTCTTTGCAAAGCGAATGGTCAATATGTGGGTAGCGGCGCATGCCTTGCAAGGTTTCTTGAAGCTCGCTTGCAGTAAGGGCTTCATGTGGGCAAGCGCGTAGACATGCACCGCAAGCGTCGATGCCCAGACAGTCGGCTTTCTTGAAGCTTAGTTGCTTTTT
>JAZQRZ010000018.1:0-6104 GCA_045629845.1 Eggerthellaceae bacterium
GGTTTGCGTATCGATGGCAAGACACCTTACCTTACAACGAAGGCGTCGCTTTGGGCGCTGCAGCCTGGCTATTCATTTGAAGTAAAGGAAGAGCTTCAGTATCCCGAGCTTCCTTCGGGTTGCGAAATTGTGTCGCTTACCATCGCGCTGCGCTCTATGGGCTTCCCTTTGGAAAAGCCTGAATTGGCTGATGAGTATTTGGAAATCGACGGCGAACTTGATGGGTATCTTGATTCACCGTATGGCGACGGTGGTGGTTGCTTCCCGTTGGGTATGGTGAAGCTGGCGAACACGTATCTGAAGGCAAAAGATTCTTTGTCGCGCGGGCATGACTTAACAGGGTCAAGTTTCGAATCACTTGAGGCGCTGGCGGATGCGGGATATCCCGTATTGATTTGGGCAACGTTATATCTGGACGATCCTTGGTTTGAAGAGGGTTACTACTGGTATTCCGATGGCTACGAAGATTATGATTACTATAGTGGGGCGGAAGGGTCGCAGGCTTCCAGTTCTTCTGATGCTTCTGAAGGTGATTGGCGCACAGAAGAGCTTGAACGTGGTTGGTACTATGACGAGCATTGCGTGGTCATGTATGGCACCAAGTTCGGGAAGGTTTTGATTGCTGATCCCATGGAAGGATTGTACGAGCTGGATGCCGATGCGGTGGCTTCCGTGTATAAACAGTGCGGCAGTATGGCTATGGTGGTGTACTAAAATTATCCCAGCTATTTGCTGGTAGTGCGTGAGGGGTGCAAGGGATTAATGGGCGTTTCAGTCGAACAGCAATTTCATGGAACCGTTGCGCTAGCAATTTTGCATCTGCGACGTGTTGCCCATTCGAACGATATCGAAGCGGGTTTTGCCGCGGCTCGCGAACTAAAAATGATTGAGCCAGTGCATGAAGAATTTATTCGTTCGTGCTTTGCGCTTGATGAGCAAATTCAGGCAGGCGAGCAGCCTGAAGAACCCGTTACGCCTGACTTGATAAAAGAGCTTCAAGCCTGTGTTCTGCGTTTAAACTCTGCCGATCCCGCTTAAGCTTTATAGTTCATACACAACCCTTTCAGTTTGACTTAAGGAAGGCTCGATATTCTGCGGGTATCCTGAAAAAGTGAGAAAGGGATCAGACCATGGAAGCAACAACTTCAAGAGCGCGCCTGACAGGCATTGCTGCGGCAATTGTGTGCGCGTGCCTAGCGCTGACGCTTGCGGCCTGCAACTCAAGTGGGACATCAAATTCTGCAACTGACTCTTCAGTAAGCATGTCGTCAAGCGCGGCTAGTCATTCTTCATCAAGCGCAGAATTGCCAACGTTAACAGTTACTGGCACCGCGCCAGAAAAGGCGGATATTGCTATTAATGAAACCATAAGCAATGATGCCGATGGCGAACATGCGATTGAGGTCGACAATACAACCGCAAGCTATTCGAACGTAAAGGTCGAAAAGACAGGCGATTCAAATAGTGGTGACGAAGCGGACTTCTACGGCGATAACGCCAGCATTTTCGCCACAAATGGCGCTACGCTTACTCTTTCAAACCTTGTGCTCGAATCTAACGGCACGCATGCTAATGGTGTGTTCAGTTATGGCGAAGGTACAACGGTAAACGTTTCTGATTCGGTTATTGAAACGCAAGGAAATTGCTCGGGTGGTCTTATGACCACGGGCGGCGGCACGATGAATGCAAACAATTTGCGCATTCTGACCAGCGGCAATTCTTCAGCAGCTATTCGAAGCGATCGTGGTGGTGGAACAGTAAATGTTGACGGCGGCATTTACGCTACGAGCGGCACAGGTTCGCCCGTGATTTATTCGACGGCAGATATCACTGTTAGTAACGCAGCGCTTGAATCAACTGCTTCGCAGGGCATTGTTGTTGAAGGCAAAAACTCGGTAACGCTGAATGATTCAGTGGTTGTGGCCAATAACAACAAGAAGAATAGCGACAAGTCCGATTACTATCAGGCTGTCATGATTTATCAGTCTATGTCGGGTGACGCAGCATCGGGTGAAGCTTCGTTCAGCATGAATGGTGGCAGCTTGACCAACGCGAATGGTGACGTGTTCTTTGTGAATAACACGGTGGCAACCATTGATTTGAAGAATGCTGCAATCGTGAACAACGATAGTTCTGGCGTGTTCTTGCGTGCGGCAGCAGCTGGTTGGGGCAGTGAAGGCAGCAACGGCGGTCAAGTTACGCTAAAGGCAGCCAATCAGGTGATTAATGGCAACATGGTGGTCGACGACGTTTCCAATTTGAATTTGTACCTGACAGACGCTTCAACTTTTACTGGCGCAATAAACTCGGACGGTAAAGCGGGCGATGTGTATGTCGAGTTGTCAGGTGGTTCGAGGTGGGTGCTGACGGGTGATTCGTATATCACCAGTTTGACCTGCGATGTTGATTCAATCGATTTGAACGGTCATACCCTGTATGTGGATGGCCAGGCTTACACGAGCGGAACAGCTTCGACAGGAACTGCTATCGAACATGTTGCAACGTTATCGAGCGGCCATGATGGTGCTCCTGGTGGATCCGGTGGGGCTCCAAGTGGTGGAGCACCCAGTGGTTCGGGTGGCGCCCCTTCTTCGGGCGGTACGCCTCCCGATAAGCCTTCCGGTAGCAGCTCTTCTTCGAGCAAGTAATACGACACCTACGTTCCTTTCCCTCCCTTCCCTTTTACCCCTGTCTAACAGATGGGGGTAAAGCATTTTGTGGTCATATTTGGACTGTGTTTTGCCTTCATTTGAGTGCGTGTTTTCTATAATGGAGGCAAGCAGATGAAAGGGCTGGTATGGCGATTCGCGGCATTCTATACGACAACGACGGTACTTTGGTTGATACACATGATTTGATTCTGGAAAGCATGCGGTATACGACAAGTACGGTACTTGGCCAGGTGCTTCCTGATGAAGCGTTGTTGAAGGGTGTCGGCACGCCGCTTGATGCGCAGCTCGTTGAATTAGCTGGCGGTGATGAAGCACTTGGTGCTGAAATGGCGCGGGTGTATCGGGCGCATAACGAGGCGCGTCATGACGATGTTGTCCGCTTGTTTCCTGGTGTTGAAGAAGGGTTACACGACTTGCAACAAGCAGGCTTTGTCCAGGGTGTGGTTACCGCGAAGCGGCATCGTCTTGCGCAGCATGGGTTGGAACTTACGGGTGCGTGGCCCTATTTAAGTTGTCTGATTGGTGCCGATGACTGCCCAAAATCAAAGCCTGATCCCGAGCCTATTATCATGGCTGCCGAGCTCTTGGGTTTAAGCCCCGAAGAATGCATTTATCTTGGCGATAGTCCTTATGATATGCTAGCAGGCATGGCGGCAGGTTGCGTTACTGTTGCGGCCTTGTGGGGCATGTTCCCGACCGATGATTTGCTGGCATTTAACCCTGATGCCACATTCACTTCTTTCGAAGACTTTGCAGAATGTGGGAAAGGGGCAGATTTATTTCCACCTTTTTAGGGAATGGGAGTAAGAAATGAGCGAAGCGAACAGTAAAGCCACCGTCAAAACTGCGACAAAGGTAAAAGGCACGCCGCTTTCGCGCAAGACATGGTTCCTGATTGTGATGCTGTCCTTGATGGGGCAGGTCGCATGGGCGGTCGAAAACAACTTCTTCAACCTATTCATTCAAGATGTGTTTGGCGCTTCACTTTCCGATGTAGCGCTTATGGTTAGTGCTTCAGCTATTACGGCAACGGCAACAACGCTGCTTGCGGGCGTGTGGTCCGACCGTGTTGGACGACGCAAGGTGTTTGTGGTTGTTGGTACGTTGCTGTGGGGCGTTTCTATTTGCGCGTTTGCCGCGTTGCAAAACATTTCGCAGGCGTTGGCGCGCGATGCGGCAGCAGCGGCAGCGTTGGGTATTACCCTAACTATCGTGTTTGACTGCGTGATGACATTCTTCGGCAGCTTGGCGAATGACAGTGCGTTTAACGCATGGATGACCGACATTACTGACGATACCAACCGTGGCAAGGTTGAAGGCGTGAACAGCTCGATGCCGCTGCTTTCTATGCTGGCGGTGTTTGGTGGCGCCATGTTCTTAATGATTGTTGGTCCCGATGGGTCGGTAACCTACAACTACCCGTTGTTCTTTACGATTATTGGCGCCATTGTGCTGGTCACAGGTTTGCTTGCTGGCCTGCTTATGAAAGACAGTAAGCCTCAGCCGCGTCGAGATGCCAGCTATTTGGCCGAGGTGTTCTACGGCTTCAGGCCTTCGGCTGTGCGTGCAAGTCGCTTGCTGTATTTGGTGTTGCTCGCTTATTGTGTGTTTGCAATCGCCATGCAGGTCATCATGCCGTATTACGTGTTGTATCTGCGTCTGCCGTACATCCTTGGCGAAAACTACGTCTTCGTTATGGCGCCGTGCATTGTTATCGCGGCGGTGTTTACGATTTTGTATGGACGCACGGTTGACCGCCGTGGTTTCTCGAAAAGCATCCTTATTCCGCTTGCGCTGTTCCTGGTGGGCTGTGTTTTGTTGACAGTTTTAGCTAACGCTCCTGGTGTGTTTGTTGGAAGCATGCTTATGTTGTCGGGCTACCTTGGTTCGGTTGCCTGTTTCGGTGCGGAAATCCGCAATAATACCCCGCTTGATCGCGTGGGTTTGTATCAGGGAATTCGTATTTTCATGGTTGTGCTTGTGCCGATGCTTATTGGTCCTTGGATTGGCAGTGCTATCTCTGCATCTTCGGGTGCGGTTGTTGGTTTTGGTGTCGTAGGGGATGGCTTTACGCCAAGTTCGCTTATCTTTGCGGGTGGCGCAGCTGTTGCGCTGCTAACCTTCATCGTCTTGTATTTCATTCGTCGCGAAAAAAAGTGATTGCTACCTGGTGTTCGTTACATTCTCAGGGGTACAATGCTCACGGTCGAATATTGACGATAGGAGGGCGCATGCAAAAGGACGATTGCATTTTCTGCAAAATCGCTAAGGGTGAAATTCCCACAAACAAGGTATACGAGGACGATGACGTCATTGCATTTGTCGACATGGAACCACTCATGCCTGTTCATACGCTGGTAATTCCGAAGGATCACTACAGTGACTTGGGTGATAGCGTTCCGCCCGAGACGCTGGGCAAGGTGTTTGATAGGGTTGCTCATGTTGCATCGCTGAAGGGTCTTACGAACGGCTATCGCCTCATGGTGAATGTTGGCGAAGATGCAAGCCAGTCGGTTAAGCATCTGCATGTGCATATCCTCGGTGGTGGTCTGATGCCGCGTCCTAACGATCAGGACTGGGGGGAATTCGCAACGAACGCTGCTGAAATTGCTGCTCAGAAGGCAGAAATTGCTGCATGGAAGGCTTCGCAGCAGCAGGCATAATTGTTTTGCAACAGGGGATTAGCTTTGCTATTATTTCAGCTTTGTTGTTTCGAGTGAACAAGCGCAGTTGAAATAGCAATAGTGAATGGAATAAGCGCAAAGCTTATATAAGGACAACCTGATAAAGGAGGGGTTGTGGAACAGTTCTTTAAGTTGAAAGAGAACGGCACCTCGGTCAAAACCGAGATTATCGCCGGTCTCACCACGTTCATGACGATGGCTTACATCATCGCCCTGAACCCGAACCTGCTTACTGGCTGGCGTGCTGGTGGCGACGATCTGTGGAATGCAGTGTTCTTGGCTACGTGCTTGGCTTCGGGCATTGCAATGATTTGCATGGCAGTCTTTGCAAATAAGCCGTTCTGTCTGGCGCCTGGCATGGGTCTGAACAGCTTCTTTGCAGTGGTGGTTGTGCAAATTGCTACGATTACTGGTGCAACGTATGTTGCTTCGTTCCAGGCGGCACTTATCATCGTTCTGGCCGAAGGTATCGTATTCGTCGTTCTAACCTTGTGTAACATACGCGAGGCCATAATCGATGCCATCCCGTATGGCGTGCGCATGGGTATTGCTCCTGCTATCGGCCTTATGCTGCTGAACATTGGCGTTGGCAGCAATGCTGGTGTGTATGATGCTACGGGCAACCCCTTCTATGTTATGAGGGACTTCTTTGGCTCGCTTACGGCAAGCAGCGCTGCTAATACTATGACCGACGCCTATCCTGGCATGGTACTTACGGTAGCGACGATGTTCATCGGTCTGTTTGTCA
>JAZQRZ010000019.1:0-12130 GCA_045629845.1 Eggerthellaceae bacterium
CCGTTGGTGTGACGCTGCGGGCCCCAACCCTGAACCACAAACGGAGCCTTTGCGTTTTCCAGATCAGCTGCAAGCTCACGAATACGATCAGCAGGAATCTGCGTGATTTCAGCAGCCCATTCTGGGGTCTTTTCAATCTTGTCGTAGCCTTCACCCATGACATAGTCCTTGTAGGACAGGTGCTTGCCCTTTGCGGATTCAGGCATCGTAGTTTCATCCCAACCAACGCAATACTTAGCCAGGAAGTCCTCGTCGGTCTTGCCATCAACAATGAATTCGTGAACAAGAGCTGCGCAAAGTGCTGCGTCAGTACCCGTACGAATAGGCAGCCATTCATCGGAATGACCAGAAGACGTTTCGTTCAGACGATAGTCAATGTTGATAACCTTGCCGCCACGGGCTGTAACTGCTTCGCGTACACGAGCAAAATCCCACACAGCATTGGCGCCGCCCATACGCGTATCAGCTGGGCTATTGCCAAACATAACAACAAGGTCAGAATGCAGGGCTGCTTCGCTAAACGAAGAAGCATTTACGTTGTCATACGGAGTGAAAACGTTGCCCTTGTCCTCGTCGCTGCCATACATGTAAGGCATAACAACCTGCAGCATATGGGTTGAATAGTCAGCACCCTGGTTAACATAGCCGCCAAGCAAGCTAAGCAGACGACGGTTCGGGTTGCGACCAAGCGCACTATACATACCAGTTGCATAGTTAACAAACACAGCGTTGGGACCATATTCGTCATAAATGCGCTCCAGATTATCGTGAATAATCTGAATTGCTTCGTCCCAGCTGATACGCTCAAACTTACCTTCACCACGTTTTCCCACGCGCTTCATCGGATACAGCAAGCGATCCGGATGATTCAACCACTTGCGCATGGAACGACCACGCAGACAAGCACGCGCCTGGAAGTCAGCTTCACCGATATTGTCGGTTTCCATGTACAGCACCTTGCCGTCACGGGCATGCCATTGGAAGATGCAGTTGCCGCCGCAGTTAACGTTGCACTGACTCCAAGCGATGGTGTCAGACTCTGCAGCGAATGCGGGCTCAGCTTCGACGAACATCTTCTCGCCTGCTGCTACACCGCCACTCACAGCCGCCAAGGCGCCCAGTGCGCCAGTCGTCTTCATGAATGTACGACGACTCATACTAGCGTTTGCCATGTAACCCCCTTCTTCGATTGGGTTCTCTCCCGCGTGACCGTCATTCCTGCTTAGACAGTCTTGAATCTTCTCGTCTTAGATTCCGCGGCCTAACACGTTGAGAGCATATTAGCCACAGAGAAAAGGACCTTTGTCACATAAAACATGGGATTTTTGCGTTTTCGCAGGTCAGCAGCTACCACTTTGACCCTTAAACACGCTGGGATAATATGATTTATAACCCCTACAATACTCCAGAAGCCTAAGATGACACGACTTAGCAACCCGTGTTATAGTTTTTCTACCCTAGGGCAAAGGGACTACTAAATCGTGAATTCTCTCATCGAAACATTTAAACCAAACACAGCCGTATTAGGTTACGCGCTATTTCTTGCTGTAAACGCAACAGCAGTTTGGGGCGGTGTATTCCCCTTCCTTCCCTATTCCATTCAGTCGCCGCAAACCATGTTTTGGTTCTTCCTTGTTGAAGCAACGGTATTTGCTATCGCATTCCTCGCAAGCATTTTTGGCTCATATGCCTTCCCTAGCCATGCGAAGCGTTTCCTTGTTCCTCTTGCTGGAGCACCTTATGCATTGGGATGGTTCTGCCTTATTGCTGCAAGCTACCTCGAACGCTTTTCGACACCGCTTGTTGTTATTGCTGGCGCACTACTAGGTGTAGGGTCGGCTGGCTTTTATATGTTGTGGCAGCGCTTGTTTGCTGCAAAGCGCCCCGGCCGCGGCACGCACGACCTTATCTTAGGAACCGCCTATGCTTCAGTTATATATATGGCTTTGCACGCTATTCCTGTAGCTGTTACAGCATTTTTGGTGCCACTGGTATTCTTGCCGCTCTTTGGCTTGGCTGTTGTTTTAGGAAGTCGCACTATCGATCTTAACCAGCCTATGTTCGAAGATGTACCAAGCGAGCACCCCTTGGTCTACAAACGCGTGGTCTCTGATGTATGGCGAAGCGCTGTCAGCCTTGGCGGCCTAGGTCTGTGCACAGGCGTTATGCGCGCTATGGCTATTACAGCGCCTGCCATTGGTACAACTGTAAACCTTGTTTCGATGTTTGCCTCGTTTATCGTTGCTTCATTAACCCTAGTTTTATGGGCACATCGCAGCATTACGCTGAACGTACCATTAGCCTACAGGCGCACCTTCCCCATCGTAGTTATCGCGTTTTTCCTTGTTCCAATCATCCCCGAAAATAACGTCATTTGGCTGGCAGGCATCATGTATGCCCTGCACAGTGCCGCTATTCTACTCATGATGATTCAATGCGCACAGATTTCCCGTGACCGTGGCATTAATCCCGTATTCATCTACGGTCTTTTCGGCGGCATTATGTATGCCCTGCATGATCTAGGCTTCATTATGGGCTCTGCCGCATCAGCCGCCGTTGTTCCCGGCTTGTCTTCGCCTGCCATGGTGTCGCTTGCAGCCGTTAGCGCCCTTAGTATCTTGGCGCTTATCGGTTCAACGCCCAATACCAAGCCTACCTTGCGAGCCGATGGCAATAGCATCGAGCTTCTTAATCAAACGTCAATCCCTGACGAAGAAAGCATTGCCTTAGCAGGTGCTGCCTTCGATGACGATGAACGCGCAGAAACGCAAGAAAAGCAAGCGGCTGTCTCAGAAAGCAGTACCCCTGCATCTGATTCAACGGTATATCAGGACCGTCTTTCCAAGCAGATTGAACTTATGCGTATCGACTACAAGCTTAGCGAACGAGAAGCAGAAGTTGCCGAAATGCTTGCACGCGGCCAAACTGTTGCTCGCATCGCGGAAACTCTTTTCGTATCCGAAAATACCGTGCGAACCCACTCGAAGCGCATCTATGCAAAGCTGGATGTTCATAAGAAACAGCAACTGCGCGATTTGGTTGAATCGTACAACCCCGAAGGCGTTCACTAAGAACCATTTATATAAATGCAACTTATACTCGCGTGATTGCGCGTAGTGCCGCCAAAGTAAACACGCACGCAAGCGGTGTAAACCCCTGTATGCCAATTATTGGAGAAATTGTCGTCTCTACTTTTATATTGTGCACAATTTAATTTTATGCTATTCTTTGCTCACGCAAGTCCCCTCCACGAAAGGCGAAACTATGAGCATCTACGATTTCAAAGTAACGGCACGCGACAACAGTGAAGTATCCCTGAGCGAATACGAAGGCAAGGTTTTGCTTATCGTTAACACCGCTACGGGCTGCGGTTTTACGCCTCATTACGAACCGCTCGAGGCTATGTACCGCGAATATCGTGATCAGGGTTTTGAAATCCTAGACTTCCCCTGCAACCAGTTTGCTGATCAGGCACCTGGTTCCGACGATGAAATCCACGAGTTCTGCCAGATGAAGTTTGGTACCGAATTCCCTCAGTTCAAAAAGATTGATGTCAATGGCGAAGCTGCCGACCCGCTGTTTGCTTTCCTTGCTACCGAAAAGCCGTTTGAGAGCTTCGGCAAGGGCCTCAAGGCAAAAGGTCTTGAAAAGTTCGCTAATGCCAATAACAAAAAGTACGGCGATGCTGCCTACATTAAATGGAACTTCACCAAGTTCCTGGTCGATCGTCAAGGCAATGTAATCGCACGTTTCGAACCGACCACCGACATGGATGTCGTTAAGCAAGCAGTCAAGGCCGAACTCTAATCATTGGAAAAGACTGCAAACATGACCGATAAACGCTTACCGACCGATGACCTTCTAAAGTTGGAAAATCAACTGTGCTTTCCCTTGTACGCATGCTCGAAAGAAGTCGTGCGTCGCTACTCTCCTTTCCTAGACGAATTGGGGCTTACCTATACCCAGTACCTTGTCATGATGGCACTGTGGGAATATGAGCCCTCGTCGGTCGGTAAGCTCGGGCAACGCCTTTATCTTGATTCAGGCACCCTTACGCCCGTTCTAAAAAAGATGGAAACAAAGGGTTTGATTGAACGCACACGCAGCGCTAACGACGAGCGCCGCGTTGAAATTACCCTTACCGATTCTGGCAAAGCCCTTAAAGCAGATGCTGTTAAGGTTCCCATTGCCATGGGTCAATGTCTTAGTATTGAACCCGAAGAAGCAACCGAGCTTGCTCGCCTTCTGAAAAAGATTCTCTCCAACGTATCAACTGAATAATGTGACAAAGGGAAGTCCCTTTGTCACATTATTGAATAGCAGCAAGTGCCTGCTTGATGCGGCGATAGTGCAAGAACACGCCTTCATCAGCCAGCTGTTCAATTTCTTCGAACGTAGCCAGCTTGCAATCGATTGCCTCGGAAGCCTGCAAGACAATGTCATCGGCAGTAAAGTCAAGCTGGAAGCGATAGATATTAACGAAGTAGTTATCGCCGCTTTCCAGATCCACGTTTTCGTAGGTGTAAACGCAATCAAGCGGATAATCAGCCACGTCAAGGCCAACTTCTTCCGCAAGCTCGCGCACGATAGCCTGCTCAGGCGTTTCGCCTGCAGCTACGCCACCACCCGTGACTTCCCACCAGCCGGCAGCCCAGTGCTTATCCATCGAACGCTGCGTAATAAGAATGCGGCCCTGTGCATCCTGAATGATTGCCAGCACATACAGCATGTACTGACCTTCTTTAAGATGCGCACCTTCGCGCGGAATAGTAAGACCCGTAAAGTTACGGTCGCGGTCGTAAATATCGATAAGCTCTTCCATGGTTCCTGCCTTTCATGCTTGGGACACTATAACACCCCAAAAGCCTTCCCTGACAACGTAAGGCTGAACGGTATTTACCGCGCTTAAAGCATCATTTCCTAGCTTCGTACAAGGCGCACTTGTCGTACCATGTATAACAGCCTGCAAACTAAGGAGCTAGCATGAGTGACGAACTGTACGCACCGATTCCTGACCTTGATGCCTATCTGGCACGCATTGGTATAAACGAAGTAAAAGAGCCTTCACCCGCATTTCTTGATGAGCTTATCTACGCACATCAGCACAGCGTACCCTTTGATAACTTGGACGTATACGAAAAGAAGCTCACGCCTTCGCTTGCTATTGCAGACCTCTACGACAAGATTGTCATCCGCAAACGCGGCGGCTACTGTTTCGAGCTGAATGCACTGTTTGGAGCACTGCTGAAAGCACTGGGCTTTGATGCCCGACCCTGCATGGCACGCGTGCTACTGCGCCCTATCCCCTATCCGCTAATCAGCCATCGAGCAAACATCGTCACGATTGAAGGTAAGCGCTACTTGGCAGACGTGGGCTTCGGCGGACCCCAACCAACTTTCGCCCCACTTATCGAAGACGGCACCAGCCGCACCGAAGAAGGTCAAACTTTCACGCTTCATCGCGTTGGTCACAGCTGGTGGGAAGTTGGCTACCAGGGCACCAAAGAGGAAGAGCGCCCCGTACTGCGCATATGCACCATGGAAGTTGGCGAAGAAGACTTCGTGCCACTTTCGTTCTTCCAGGCTAACTTTGAAGAATCGGTCTTCCGCAACGTACGCATGGTGAACATCAAAACCGAAGACGGCGCACTTGACCTACGCGATTCAACCTTCACCGTCTTCGCTAACGGCGAAAAGACCTCACGCGAAATCACCGACGCCGAACTACCCCAGCTCCTCGCCAACACCTTCGGAATCGTGTTGTAATTACCAGCGCCTTTCTCCAGCGCGACGAGTAAGAGCTTTGGCGACAGAGCCGGCCATGACTTCGTCAGTTCCCCAGGCGATTTGGTTTCCACGGCAATCACGCCAGATACGCGAAACACGCGTGGCGTCCGTGTAGCCAATTCCACCAAAGACCTGAAGCGCTTCCGAAGCAATCTCGGTAGCAGCCGATGGAACAAAACGCTTGGCAAGAGCAGTATCAAGCGCGAATTCTTGCACGTTTTCATCGGCAGAGCGTGCGGCATCGAAGGTAAGGTTCACGATAGCGCGTGCCTGAGCTTCCATGTTGGCAAGCTTCTCTTGAATTTGCGGCAAGCTAACAAGCTGGCGGCCCTTCACGGTGTGTTCGGCTGCATAGGCAATCGCGTCATCAAGAGCAGCAAGCGCCAAACCAGAACTTGACGCACATAACAGTACACGTCCCAAGCCAAACTGCCGCTTCATCATGGTACGCAGCTTACCTTCAGTTTGAATTTGCCAAGCAGGATCAAGCTTTACGTGATTGAAAGACAACATGGCAGACGCAAGCATTTCTTGACCAACTGTTGAAAGCGGTTCAGCAGACACTTCTGCCAAATCAGTTGGTACCAACCACAGCGACATGCCGCCATCTAGCTGTCCAAAAATCGGGTCACGTGCAAGGACCAACGTCGAAGGAGCAAACTCACCGCTGCTAACAAACGTCTTGGTGCCATCAAGATAAACACCATCTTCATCGGCACTTACACGCGTACGAACAGCCTGAACATCGGTACCAGCGAAAGGCTCGCTAAAAGCTTGAGAAAACAGTACACGCCCCGACTTGCCATACAAGTCCTGAGTAATCTCGTCTTGAGACATCGGGCGCATTGAAGAAAGCAGCGCAAGCGATGTCATATCAGATTGGAATGGCAAGGTTGCGCCCGCGCGACGCACCATAGCCATAATCAGCGTAACGCGATCGATGAAGGGGCAATCTTTGCCTCCTACGTTTACTGGCAGCACATATTGCCCCAGTTCGCTTTCGTAAAACGCGTCATACACTTCGGCAGGAATACCACGCTGGTCACACCACTGCTTGATAAGCTCTTCGCTGAAATACTTGTCACAAAACTCATCGACGACTTCGATGACGTGACGTTGTCCATCTGTCAAAACCATGATGCACTCCTCTTCAACGCATTAGCCTGCACAAACAGCCTGCGACTCATTCCTCTTGTCCAGCCAAACTTAAGCGCTCTGCTACAAGCAGACGCAGTGTTTTCTTATCTGTTTTCCCATTTGAAAGCCGTGGGAAGCCATCCATCTTCATAACCACATCGGGCACCTTGCACTTCTGCAAACGCCCATAGGCGTATTGGCGCAACTCAACCGCCGGTTCGTCATGTCCTGGTTTTGGTACAACACACAAGCAGGTTCGTTCTCCTAGTTCTGGGTCGGGATAGCCTACCAAACAACTTTCCGAAACCCCTTCATGCTCCTGGTACACATTTTCGATTTCCAGGGGATAAATGTTTTCACCGCCACGAATAATCATGTCTTTAATGCGGCCAATAATGAAATAGTTGCCATCTTCATCAACAGTTGCAACATCTCCCGAATGGAACCACCCGTCCTGATCAAGGCAGGGATCTAGCGTTCCATCAGGGCGCATAATGCCATCCATCATCGAAACCGACTTGCACAATAGCTCACCAGTTTCGGGATCAAGCTTAATCTGGGCGCCATCAATAGGCTTGCCTACGCCTGCAGCACGTACGTGCAGCGGCGCATCGTACGTGCTTGTTGTCAGAGTGGCGGCGGGTTCCGTCATGCCGTAGGAAGGCAACATGATGCAGCCATAGCGCTTCTCGTATTCAATAACAGCTGCTTCAGGACATGGCGCACCAGCCAACTTCACCACACGCAAACTGGAAAGATCCCATTCGTTATCATCATTGACGCGCATCTCGCGCACGTACATGGTAGGCACACCAAAGTACACCGTAGCTCGCGTCGATTCGATTGTTGAAAGCGAAGATTCGGGACGATACTTCTTCAGCGTAACAATGGTTGCCCCTTGTGGAAGTGCGGTATACAAGCCAATCATGCCGTAGCTATGGAAGAACGGAACGGGCAAATACAGCACGTCCTCCTTCGTTACCTGATAGGCGCGCGCAATCTCGCTACCGTTATGGAAGAACGAAGACGAGCGATTAACAATTGCTTTGGGCGCACCTGTTGAACCCGATGAAAACAGCACGATACGCGGGTCACCAGTAAACACAGGGTCATACGTAAAACCTTTGCGACGATTCTTCGCCATAATGCGCTCGACCGATTCATAATCAGTCTGACCGCAATCCAGGGTTAGCACCACCACCTCGGGACATTCCTCCGTAAGCTGCTTGCATGCCTTTTGCTTGCAAACAATAAACAGGTCAGCATGAACCTGAGCAGCGTAAGCAGGATATTCGCTTGGCTCAGCATCGCCCGACACCAACACCAGCATAGCCCCGCACGTTTGAACCGCCGCAATAACCAAAGGACTATCGGCTACGTTGGGTGCCGCAAATGCAACAACAGAATCTGGCCCAATAGAAAGCTGTTCTTTTAGATACCAGGCCAACGTTTTTGTACGTAAATAGGCTTCGGCATACGTCAATGCCTCACCCGTGCCCAACACGGCCTGCCTGGAAGGATCTTCCAAATAACCCTTTTCGAAATAGCGGATAAACGCATATTCGGGAAACCGATCAAGATCGTAGGACATGTACGTCTGCGCAGCCATGCCTAACGATCCTTCTCGCAAGCAAACAAAGCCGCACCATATGCGCCCACAAACTGAGCTAACGGACTTGTCGCAATTGGCATACCAATACGACGTTCAAGCCGAACACGCAATCCCTCATTTAACGCAACGCCGCCTGTCATAACAACATTTGGCGTAATTCCCACACGCTTGGCTAGGCCATGAGTGCGTTCGACAACAGACTCGTGCACACCTGCAACAATGTTGGGAATTGCCGTTCCCGCTGCAAGCTTCGAGATTACTTCGGATTCAGCAAACACCGTACACGTCGAAGAAATTGCAGCGACTTCGGTTGATTCTTTATCAAGCCCTGATAAATCATCGACCGCGCAACCAAACACGCCAGCCATCACATCAAGAAAACGACCAGTACCAGCTGCGCACTTATCGTTCATGACGAAGTCTTTCAGCGCCCCGTCTTCGCCGATAGAAAGCACCTTGGCGTCTTGTCCACCAATATCAATAACAGTGCGCACGTCATCAAACAAACGAACAGCACCCTTCGCATGACATGACAATTCGGACATCTGGGTTGTGGTCCAAGTTTCCAAATGGCGACCGTAACCAGTCGCGCACGAAGCGGCAACAGCTTCAACTGAAGACAAGCCAGATACTTGAGCAAGAGCTTCATCAACACAGGCGCGCGGACCCGCAGTACCAGCTCCAGAAGGATAAAGGCCTTGGGCGACAATGTTCCCTTGTGTGTCAATAATGACACACTTAGAAGCGGTTGAACCCACATCTATGCCGAGGAAATAGTCCCCCACCTTACGCCCTCTCAAAATGACACATGCTGTGCCGTGCTTTAAAGAGCCCCTGCACTTCCGTATTATAGGATGTCAGCGAACGCTTCGAGCTGAGTACGCACCTGTTCATACGTCTCAGTCGATTGATCAACTTCCACCTGCAAAAACGGAATACCAGCCTGACGACACGCTGTCTTAATAAGCGGCGCATCGAATTCTTCAGGATCGCAAAACTTTGCCAGCAACAAAACAACGCCCTGAGCACCTGATTCTTGAACCAAGTCAACAATCTTTTTTACATGCAGCTTTTCAGGGTCATACAGAAGCGAATCGCCTTCAAGCGCACACCAGGCATCAGCAAGCGCTTCAAAAGGATCTTCATCTTCTGGTGCAACCAATGCAAAGCTGCGACTTTCCTTGGCCAAATCGTCTGCAGTCACCGCATAGCCCATCTCGTCAAGCATTTGCGTTACTGCAGGAATGTCCTCAAAAATACCGCTGAGTACCACGCGCTTAAAGCCCTCAGTACTTTCAGGAAGCGCTTCTAGAGCTTCGTTGAGTTGGCGCACCATTGGAAGATATTCAGCCTTGTCCATGAAATAGCTAGCCTGAATAACAGCCCAACGCGCCTGAACACTAACCTGAGCAGGATGCGCACCAGCCAGCTGTACGAACTGGCGCATAGCTGCACGCCATTCGTTGTACAAATGAATTGCCGCGCGCAATGATTCGTCATCGATAATGCCATGAGCGCACTCTTCAACCTGGTGTGCAACGTGCTTATACGAATCAACCGCATAAGCACGACCAAAATCACTCGTACGATTCTGCGGCTGCGAAACAAAAATAAGCGGGATATCATTACCTACACCCGCACGCCAATTTTGCGATGCCGCACGCTGCGTATCACACAAAGCTGTGGTCATATAGCCCGACAAACCACTCAGCTTGCCCGTCAAACCCATTTCAAGCGTCATCTGACACAGCGAGCAATAGAAAGGCGGGAAATACTTGCGGGCTTCGTTAGGTGTCCCCATAGTGCCCCACACGCCAAAAGGAACCGCACCTGCAGCATGCACCAATTCTTCGGGCGCATAATACGGGCCTACGCCAATGACGTGCCTGCCAGCATCAAGGTATTTCTGCAACTGTTCATGCGGATTGGCGGCAATATGCTGAAATTCAGCAAGCAAGGATTCAAGAGTAGCCATGCTTTACGCCCCCTTCCGGTTCGATTCCATTATCTCGACTAAACCTTCAACGCGCGTTTGATATTGAGCTTCGCTGAAGTTACGCGGGTCAGCTTGGTCTCCATCGAAAGTAATCATGGGAACGCCAAGATCGCTCGACACACGCCGCGCCAGTTCAGGAGCAAAGCCCGACCACATCTTGCACGAGCGGTTAATGTGAACCAGCCCGCCTTCAATCTTACCCGCAGCTCCTACTTGTTTACGCAGCTCAACCGAACGTTCTAGGTTTACCGCATTCGGTACGCTGCAGTAGGCTTCAATCATTTCATCGAAGGCGGTATACGTCAGACCAAAAGCGGGGCCGTACACCATGGCAGTGGTATTAACACCCGCTTCTTTAAGCGGCGTTAAGGTGGCGCGTAAGTACGGCCAGCAGGCAATGCCTTCAAACATGATGCGATGGTTTTCGGGCGCATGCCAATTCGATTCGTTGTTCTTAACAAACGAGCGATAATCGTCGATAAGCATACGGAACGCCTCAACCGATTCTTCTCGGCCACGCGCAACCGTAGCAACCGCCATATGATTAAACAACTCGAACCCGTTCACGGGCGAAGGCTTGTAATTCGTATAGGATGCCGCCTCAAGCCACAATCGACCGCATTCACTGGAACGGCGGCACACCTCTTCGAACTTTGCTTCGTCCCACTTCTTGCCCGTAATCTGTTCTAGTTGCTTAATTGCCTCACGGAACTGCGCGCCCACATAGGCAATGCGCTTCTCGTCGATGTCATAATCGTTGCTGTATGGCACATCAATCATGATGACGGGAATACCCAACTGCTTACCCAGGTTTTCGTACCACTTCATCATGCAGTTGCAGATGTTGTTGCAACACAACACGAAGTCAGGCAATGGCATATCACGTTCACCATTGGGGCATTCGCCCACATCGGCATATGCCAAGCTTATGCGCGCATAAGCACATAGATCATTTGAATAACCCAGGTCGCCTTCTGCGTGTTCGAGCAGCGGCAAGGCGCCGCGCTTGGCAGCAATCTGAGCCGCCTGGCTTTCGGGATACACCACAGGAATACCCAGCGTGGTTGTTATTTCTTGCGGGAAATTCGAAGCGCTCCAGCCAATCATTTCGCCGCGAGCTTTAGCCTCGATGGCTTCTTCGTAGCACTTATCGGGAATGGCACGTAGGACGTACTTCGCACCGACCTTCTCTTCCACCATGCCCTACTCCTTCCACACGCCAACGGTGCCATCGGCAATCATGGCTTGAATATCGTCTTCCGTATAGCCAAGGTCGCGTAAAACCTCTTCGGTATGCTGTCCCAAAAGTGGTGCTTTTTCATAAGGCGGCAAGGGTGTTTCTTCCATCGTTATTGGCGTACGAACCAATGCTTTGGGGCCACGCGGATAATCCATCTTGTAGAACACATCATTAGCCCAAGCTTGCTCATCATCGACCACTTCTTCATAGGTCTTACAAACAGCAAAGGGAATATCAAGCTCGGTCAGAATGGGAATCCATTCTTCCAGCGTCTTTTGCTGGAAGCCTTCCTGAATCGCATCATATGCTTCGCCAAGTCGACCAGCCTTCGTCATGGCAACCTGGTCGCCAAGAACAG
>JAZQRZ010000020.1:0-6989 GCA_045629845.1 Eggerthellaceae bacterium
CAGGAGAAGTTCTCTCTGCCGACAACCATCGTCAGTTCTTCATTCCGCGTGGCTTTGCGCACGGGTTCCTGGTTTTATCGGACTGCGCCGAGTTCTGCTACAAGTGCGATGATGTGTATCACCCCAACGACGAAGGCGGGCTCATGTGGAATGACCCTGCATTGGGAATTGAATGGCCGCCGCTTCAGGGCGATACAGAATTCGACCCGTCGAAGGTAATCCTTAGCGACAAAGACAAGTTGCACCCGCCATTTGAAAGCTAATGTAGAACCTGGCTTTTGCCGGGTTCTTTTTTCGGGGAAGTTTTATTCAGTCAGTTCGCGAATGAGTTCGACAATCGTCATATACGAGTTTTTCTGATCGAACTGTTCTTCGGCGATTGTGCGACCGCGGCGCCCCCTTCCCGCACAACGTTCGGGGCCAGTAGCCAAATCAACAATGGCGTCGGCCAAAGCCTGCACGTCTTCGGGCGGAACGTTTACGCCAAAGCCGTCGGCTTCCACCTTGCCGCAAAATTCAGGGCTAAGACCCGTGTTGATCAGTGGAATACCAGCAGCCAAATAGTCACCAATCTTGGTCACAATACTTTGCGGAGCCGTGCGAATCAATGAATTCACCGTGATATCCGACGCGCATAAATAGGCAGCCATAAGGTCGTGGGTAACGTAGCCAACAAAGTCAACAGGCGCACCTGTTTTAGCAGCAAGGTCTTCCAAATTGGGGCGGCGGGGCCCATCGCCCATAAGCTTGCAGCGCGTGTGGCTATCGCGCTTAGCTGCCAGTGCAACTGCCTCAATTAGTGTACCCAAGTCTTGGCTGGTGCTCATGGTGCCAGCGTAGGATACCCAGAATTCGCCTTCAGGCTTTTCAACTTCATCAGCACGCGCCTTGGCGCCTGAATCAAAGGCATCTAAATCGTTGCCAACATACACGGTGCGCTTGATATAAGGTTCGCTGCGATCCTTTGCAGGGCGGTCGGCATATTCGTCTGATGTACCAACAACTGCGCTTGCCAGTTCGTATACGCGCTTTGCATCGCGCGCGAAGGGCGCAAAGGCGATATCGCTTAAAACTGGTACGTCAACTGCCATACGCATGGCTTCGGGCCACAAATCGTTGACATCCACGATGTAAGGAATTCCCTGCTCAGCAGCAACTTCAGCGCATACGCGAGCCATGTCATTCATAGGAATAAGCGAATAAATCAGGTCGTATGCGTGCGGATTATCTGCAAATTTGCTTTTCAGCAATTTGCGTAGATTACGTGCAAAAATGCGATGACTATTAATGCGTACCAGATCCAAATTCTTCTTATAGCCAGGCTCGTACACGAATCGAATGCGATAAGGAAGATTCTGATAACGCGCATCTGTAGTATCGCGTTGGGCTTTGTCCCAGTGCTGAAAAGTTGAGGTAATCAGGTCAATTTCAAAACCTTCGCGCGAAAGTAACCCTGCTAAAAACGGGATGCGCGACTGTCCGCGTGTTTCCCCATCAAGGCGTGCAGCTTGTACAACAAGGGCAATGCGTTTCGGCCGCTTGTTAACACTTGGAGAAATGTCAGGGTATGTATAATAACCAGTCATGACTCCATTATAGTGAATGCTGCCGAAAGGAGTATGAGCTATGAATCCAGAATTGGATTTTGTAATGAAAACCATTAAGAGCCGCGATGTTCACTTCGTGCGCTTGTGGTTCACCGACGTATTGGGCGCGTGCAAGTCCTTTGCCGTGTCGCCTTCCGAAATCGAAACTGCGCTGACCGATGGCATGGGCTTCGATGGCAGCTGCGTGGCAGGCTTCAGTCCCACTGAAGAATCCGACATGCTGGCGTTCCCTGATCCCGAAACCTTCCAGGTGTTGCCGTGGCGTCCGGCTCAGGATGCTGTTGCGCGTATGTTCTGCGACGTGCGTACGCCTGATGGAGCAGCGTTCGAAGGCGACCCACGTCAGGTGCTGCGTCGCATGGTTGATAAGGCTGCCGACAAAGGCTACTTGTTCAACGTTGGCCCTGAAGTCGAGTTTTACTATTTCAAGACACCCGAAGCACCTGAAGTGCTCGACCGTGGTGGCTATTTCGATTTAACCAGCCTTGATTATGCATCTGACTTGCGCCGCGACACGGTTCTTACGCTGGAAAAGATGGGTATTCCTATTGAATACTCGCATCACGAAAGCGGTCCATCCCAGCACGAAATCGACTTGCGCTACACCGATGCGCTTTCGATGGCTGATGCAGTTATCACCTACAAGCTGGTTGTGAAGGAAATCGCCCACACGCACGGTGTGTATGCTTCCTTCATGCCTAAGCCGTTGATGGATCAACCGGGCAGCGGTATGCATGTGCATCAAAGTCTGGCTGATTTCGATGGCAACAACTTGTTCTTCGACGACAAGGACCCGCTGGGCTATAACTTATCTAAGCTGGCGAAGCACTATATTGCGGGTATTCTGAAGTACGCGCCTGAATTCTGCCTGATTACCAATCAGTGCGTTAATTCCTATAAGCGTCTAATTGGCAAGGGTGAAGTGCCGGCTTGCCTGTCGTGGGCCCGTACAAATCGTTCGGCATTGCTGCGTGTACCTGGCTATCGCCCACATCGTCCCGAAGCGTGCCGTATCGAACTGCGCAGCCCTGATCCAACGGCAAATCCGTATCTGGCTTTTGCAGTTATGCTGGCAGCTGGTCTTGCTGGTATCGAAGAAGAGCTTGAACCGCCGGCACCTGTCGAAGACAAGAATCTGTTTAAGTATTCGCCGCATGCTGCCGCGGATGCTGACATCAAGATGCTGCCGACAAACCTTGGCGAAGCGGTTGACCGTTTCGAGGCATCGCAGCTTATGAAAGAAACCTTAGGTGAACACATTCACTCTTATTTGGTAAAGACGAAGCGTGACGAATGGATGAATTACCTGCGTCATGTTAGTTCGTGGGAGCTCGATCAGTATTTGGCGGTACTTTAAATGAGGAAGCACGTTGTTTTCATAGCTGACTCGCTTGATAACGCCTACAAATTTCAGCAGGTGCTAAGCGGGTTTGATGTCGAAATCGCTGCAGGTTCTACCATGCAGATTAAGAAGCTGCTGGCGCCTGGGGCAAGCCATGACCTTATTATTTTTGAGGCTCGCGGTATGGCGCAGGCTAATCTGCCCGAAATTGCGCAGCTTGCCGAAGATCGCACCTGTCCGCTGTTGGTAATTGCGGATGAATCCGATTTAGCTCAGTTGAAGCTGCCATCGCTGGTGCTTAGTGACTTTATTGTGCATGGCGCCAGTGCTGAAGAGTGCAGTGCACGCGTGAAGCGCCTGCTTGGAAACGACGGTCCTACCAGTTCGTCAGAACTTATTATTGTTGATGCGATGACTATTAATCTGGCAACGTATCAGGTCACGGTAGCGGACGAGCCTGTCGACTTCACGTATTTGGAATATGCGCTGTTAGCATTCTTGGTGCGTCATCCTGGTCATACTTTCTCACGTGATGCGTTGCTGCAGCATGTGTGGGGTTTCGACTACTATGGTGGTTCTCGTACGGTTGACGTGCACGTTCGTCGTATTCGCGCCAAGCTTGGCCCCGAACTGGCTCAGCGTCTCGAAACTGTTCGCGGCGTCGGCTATCTCTGGAGCGCTTAATGTGCTTTTAGGCGGCCTGAAGGTCGCCTTCGAAGAACCTTACTTGTTGATTCGTAGGGCGAGCTTCAGCTCGCCCTTTTCTACATTTTCTTTCACGTATACTTTCCTTTAAAAGGAAAGGATTCTTCATGCCTAAGAAAATCGCTGTAATCGATGGTAATTCACTGATGCATCGCGCCTATCATGCGGTGCCTCCAACTATGACTGCTCCTGATGGCACGCCAACCAACGCTGTGTTTGGCTTCTGCAGCATGTTGTTCAAGTTTATTGAAATGGCGCGTCCTGATGGTATCGTCTGTGCCTTCGATGCGGGTAAGCCGAAATTCCGCATGGAAGCGATGGAGCAATATAAGGCGCAGCGTCCGCCGATGGATGACGAGCTGCGTGTGCAATTCCCGCTTATTGAAAGTCTGTTGGAATCGATGAATATCCCAGTCGTGAAGGTGCAGGGTTGGGAAGGCGACGACATTTTAGGTACCGTGGCTGCACGCGACGAAGCGCGTGGTTATGAAACGCTATTGGTGTCGGGTGACAAAGATGTAAATCAGCTGGTTACTGACTTAACGCATGTGGTGACCACTAAAAAGGGTATCACTGACGTGGTGATTTTTGACCCCGAAACCGTGCAGGAAAAGTATGGTATTTCACCAGCGCAATTCCCTGATTATTTGGGATTTATGGGTGACTCTTCCGATAATATTCCAGGCGTGCCAGGCATTGGTGAAAAGACGGCTCAAAAGTTGCTGGCGCAGTTTGGCAGCATGGAAGGTGTATACGAAAACCTGGACAAGCTGAAGGGTAAGCAGCTTGAAAATATTCGCGATAATCGCGAGCTTGCGTTCTTGTCGCGTAAGATTGCAACTATCGTGACTGATCTTGATTTCGAGCTTGATGTCGATGAAGTTGCTTGGCCATCCTTCGATACAGAAACGGTAACTCAGGCTTTTGGTGCGATTCGTTTTAACTCACAGCTTGCGAAGTTGATGAAGCTGGTGGGGCAAGAACATGCAGCGCCTGTTGCACCTGCCTTCGAAGTGCAGGAAGCAGTTGAAGGCGCCGAGGCTGAAGCGCTGGTAAATGCAGCTCTGGCGCGTAATGAACGCATTAGTGTGGCCTTCGCTCGCTCGGCTCAAGAATCGTTGTTTGGCGCCGAGGTAACTCTAGCAGTTGCAACGTCAGAAGGAGCAGGGCTTGTCGATGGTGATGCGGCGTGCGATTTGTTGGCACGCATCGTACGCGAAGGTTCGTTTGCTGCTCATGATGCAAAGGCGGCTTTGCACGAGGTTTATCCCGTTGATTCTGCCGAGCCTGCTTTGGTCAGTGTTTCAGAAGTACTTAAGGCGAACCTGTTTGATGTAGCGCTAGCTGCTTATGTACTTGATTCTTCGGTGGGTAAGTATCCGCTTGAAAGTCTTGTCGAGACTTATCTTGGCGCATCGCTTCCCGAAAGCAAGGAAGAACGCGTGCGTGTTTCCGTCGAAGCGCAGGCAGTGTTTGCGCTGGTAGGCGTACTGGATAAGAAGCTTGAAGAAGATGGCACCGCCAGTGTGTATAACGAAATCGATGCTCCTTTGGTCGGTGCGCTTACCGTAATCGAGCGCAATGGTGCACCGATTGATACTCAGGCATTGGCTGAATTGGGTGCTACGACTCAAACCGAAATCGATGAACTGCGTGCTCAAATTCACGAACTTGCAGGCGAAGAGTTCAATGTTGATTCGCCGAAGCAACTTGGCCATATTCTGTTCGAGGTGCTAGGCATGCCACATGGTAAGAAGACCAAGAGCGGCTATTCGACTGACGCGCAGGTGCTAAAGAAACTGGCGGAAGAGTTCGAGCTGCCCGCATTGGTTCTGCGTTATCGCGAGTATGCGAAGATTAAGTCCACCTATATTGATGCACTTCCGCAAATTGCTCGCCGTTATGGTGACGGCCGCGTGCATACCTCATTCAATGAAACAGTTACGGCAACGGGTCGCTTGTCATCATCCGATCCTAATTTGCAAAACATCCCCGTGCGTACGGATTTTGGCCGCAAGATTCGCAGCTGCTTTGGACCGCTTAATCCAGCGGCTGGTGACGTTTTCCTGTCTGCCGACTATTCGCAAATCGAACTTCGTCTACTTGCGCATTTATCAGGCGACGAGCATTTGGTGGCTGCTTTCAATTCGGGTGCTGACTTTCATGCTTCGACCGCTGCACGCGTATTTGGGGTGTCAGTGGAAGAAGTCACACCGCAGATGCGCAGTCGTGCTAAGGCAGTGAACTTTGGCATTGTGTACGGTCAGCAAGCCTTTGGCTTGGCGCAAAGTCTTGAAATACCCATGGCTGAAGCCAAGCAAATGATTGACCGCTATTTCGAGGCATATCCTGGTGTGCGTGCATATCTTGACCGCACAATCGAAGAGGCACGTGAAAAGGGTTACGCCGAAACCATGTTTGGCCGTCGTCGACACATTCCCGAGCTTACTGCGCGCAATGCGGTACAACGTGGCTTTGGTGAACGTACGGCTATGAATCATCCGATGCAGGGTAGTGCTGCTGACATCATTAAGCTGGCTATGAGTGAAGTATCGCGCCGCCTTGTTGCTGACGGTTTCAAGGCCAAGCTGTTGATTCAGGTGCACGACGAACTTGACTTCTCGGTTCCTGCCGACGAAATTGAATCCTTAAGCGCCATGGTGAAGGATGTCATGGAAAACGCTGCTGAACTCAGTGTTCCGCTTATTGCCGATGTATCCTATGCCTCAACCTGGGCTGAAGCTCATTAATATGGAAAAGGGTCAGGCCCTTTTCCATATTTTTCATCACATATTTACCATTTGACGTGCGAATGAGCCGCTGTTAAAGTATCGGTTTGCGTCTTTGCACGCAAAAGCACAGATGGCGCGTCCCACCCATACGTGTCGTCGTGTAGTAAATGCTTACGTTTAGCAAGGAGAAAGCATATGTACGCAGTAGTTAAAACGGGTGGCAAGCAGTACAAGGTCACGCCGGGTGATGTTCTCGAGATCGAGAAGCTCGACGTGGAAGAAGGCGCCGAGGTCGAACTGCCGGTCATTTTTGTGGCCGACGGCGAAAAGATCGAGGCAGATCCTGACAAGGCTGCAGCCACGAAGGTAACCGCAAAGGTTCTCGCCCAGTTCAAGGGCAAGAAGCAGATTGTCTTCAAGTTCAAGAAGCGCAAGGGTTATAAGAAGCTGAACGGTCACCGTCAGCAGCTCACCCGCGTGCGCATCATGTCGGTTGGCTCCGAAAAGTGGGCAAAGCCGGCTAAGAAGGCCGCTAAGGCTGACGAGGAATAAAGGAGGGAAATCATGGCACATAAAAAAGGTCTTGGTTCATCCCGTAATGGT
>JAZQRZ010000021.1:0-5245 GCA_045629845.1 Eggerthellaceae bacterium
ATGCAGGTCAAGAGCGTATCCTTATCACGCGCCTTTCTGCCGAAAAGGCCGCCGAACTTTCAGACGTACCCAATTTGGACTATCACGAGCTGGCGCGTATTGGCATTATCGGTGGTTTTCCCGAACCAGACGGCAACGGAAACATAGTAATTGCCAGCGCAGGAACAAGCGATCATCCAGTCGCCGAGGAAGCGGCGCTTACAGCGGAGATGCTAGGAAACAAGGTAGTGCGAATCTATGACGTTGGAGTGGCGGGCATCCATCGGCTGCTTGCGTACGCTGACGAGATAGCAAGAGCAAATGTCATTGTCGCCGTTGCAGGCATGGAAGGTGCACTGCCGTCCGTGATTGGCGGCATGGCATCCTGTCCTGTCATCGCTGTCCCAACCAGTGTGGGCTACGGAGCATCGTTCGGTGGTGTGTCAGCACTGCTCGCTATGCTCAACAGCTGTGCAAGCGGCGTTTCGGTTGTTAATATCGACAACGGATTCGGTGCTGGCTATCAGGCAAGCATGATTAATCATGTCGCAGTTACCAGGAATAGCAACAAATAAATCATTTAAGTCCTTGGGACACAAAACCCTGACGCCCTAAGGTAATCGTTTTCTTTTGGTGGGTACTTCAATTGATTTGCATCACCAGAAAAGCCGACGAAATGGAGGCGAACGTGACAAACGAAATGCTGAGCCACAAAGAGAAAGCACTACGTGAAAACCTATTAGCTCTAGGACGCGTAGCAGTGGCATTCTCGGGTGGGGTCGATTCAGCCCTTTTGTTAACAATTGCACAGGAAACACTTAGCAACAACGTGTTAGCTGTCACAGCGCACATGAAGTCCGTTCCCACGCGGGAACTAGAAGCCTGCCGTACGTTTTGTCTTGAGCGAGGCATTCGCCACGTGGTGGTTGAAACACACGAGTTCGAGATTCCAGGCTTCGAATACAATCCGCCCGACCGGTGTTATCTATGCAAACGCGAGATTCTGTCCTGTCTGCAAGCTGCTGCCCATGCCGAGGGATTCGACGTTTTAATCGAAGGATCAAACGCTGACGATGAGGGGGATTTTCGCCCCGGTAAGCGAGCTATAGAAGAAGCGGGTCTGGCCAGCCCGTTGCTTGCTGCAGAACTTACCAAAGCAGACGTGCGGGCCCTGGCTAAAAGCAAAGGGCTTGCAGTGTGGAACAAACCCGCATTTGCCTGCTTGAACACACGCTTTGCTTTCGGAGAGCACATTACACCCGAGCGCCTGAGCGCAGTTGACAAGGCTGAACAGTGGCTCTTTGCAAAGGGTTTTTCCCAAGTACGTGTGCGAGTGCAAGGCACAAATGCACGCATCGAGTTAGCGCCTAACGAAATCGAGCGCCTTACACAACCCGAAATGCGCACTCTCGTAGTAGATTGCCTGCAACAGTTGGGCTTCTCTTACGTGTCGGTCGACCTTCAGGGTTATCGCATGGGCAGCATGAACGAAGCGCCGCAGTCTTCCGCGGCGCTTCTAAAAAGCTAAGTTATCTCATCCAGGTTCACATTACCGTCTAGCCTACTACTTGGAGCGATGAGACGCGCGCTGCCGACGTCGATACAAGGCAAAAAACGCAAGACAGGATGCGAATACAGCCACTGCGCCAAGCACTGAAATAGCCCCGCCAAGCTTGTCGCTCGTCTTGGCCGCCGAACTTTTTTCAGAATCATTCGACGAGGTACCTCTCGTGTCGGCATTACCACCGCCACCATCCGATTTCTGCTCCCATACGGCGGTAAAGGAATGGTCGCCTTCAACCGTGTACTTGTCGCCGGGATAATACTCCGAGCCCTTCCAGTATTTAAACGTGTAACCATCGCGTACGGGCGCATCGGGGATAGCAATCACATCGCCCACGTCTGCCTCGATGGTTAAGCTTGTCTTGCCATCGATTGTCCCGCCGCCCAAATCAAAGGTAAGTGAACCCTTCTTTAATGTGTTGGTATAAGTCGCCGTATAGATAGCATCGCTCGTCGCAGCTACAACCTTAGGCATCCAACCCGCAAACGAATACGTGTACCGAGCCGTGGCAGCTTTCTCTGGCGTTTTCCCCGTGTATTCAGGCGTCTCTCCGAAATCAACCAAGCTTCTTTGCAACATGGCGCCGTCATAGTTGACGAAGGTGACTTCGAGGCGCCTCATGCTTTTGGCCTCCAGTCATCCTCGGGTTAATTGCGACCAATTTTATATCATTGGGAACGCCCTGATGCTCATTCGCGGGCGACAAGCCGAAATTCAAGCGCATCGCATCGAACCTGCGAGAATAACAGTCCTTCAAGCAGCCAAAAACCGTAGGAGTGACGCGAAAACTATTCCCTTGTCACCAAGAATCACGCAACCAACCACTTGTACTTCTCTACGCTGTAGATTGGGACGAACGGAATCATGATGGGCGTCGTCGCCACATAGTGCCGATATTCTGGGTCGTCGCCGTACGACTTGTTTTGACGAATCTCCAGTCTGCGAGCTCCGCCGAACATGACATAGATGATGCCGATATAGCCAACAAGAGCCGCAATCCACTGCAAGGGACCAACGTAAATCGTAATACCACCGACGAATACACCCGTCCAGAACAGCATCTCGCCAAAGTAGTTCGGGCAACGAACGATGCGGAAGAGGCCCGTGTCGACAAAGCGCCCAGGATTCGCTTTTTTCGCAGCGTTCTTCTGCAAGTCGGCTACGGTTTCCACGATAAGACCTACGACACTGATAACCAGGCCGATTACCAATAAGACATCGGTTCCGGAACCATTGACAAATCTAAAGATAATCGGAGAGGTCTGACACACATACAAGAGGGCTGCGCTAATCCAGATGGCGCACTTGGCGACCATACTCATGTCATCGCCGCTCTTGATTTCAGTTTTCATCTTGGAGTTATAGCTTGAAGATCGCAGTTCCCTAAATGCAAGATAGCCTCCGAGTCTAAAGCCATACGCGATTAACAGGATGCAAGCACACACTGTGCTCGCAGTCAGTTGCTCGTGCCCGGCGATAAGCAACGCCACACCAATCGCCGCAATCGAAAAGCCGTACCCAATCGAAATGAACCAGATGTATTTTTTGAACCCGATACTGCTGAACACGAGTGCAACTACAAACATTGCCAGAAACAGAAACATATCAAACCCCCGAACAGGACCTCATTATTCAGATTGACGAACTCCGTACATGTGCTGCAAGATGAGCTTCTTCGCTACTTGCTCGCCGAAGAGCTTAGTGACCTGGTTGACCGCCGGTCCGCCTTCTTTGAACAGCTTCTCGGCGAAGGCCTGAACTTTCGCCGCCTTCGCCGCCGAATCACAGGTGGGGGCAGCCACAAGTAATTCGGTGTAGACAGTCAGATAATCCTGGGCGGCACGCGACATCCGCTCTGTCAGTCCCCTGCCTTTCTTATGGAATGAGTAAGGGTACAGGATATCGTCGTACCACCGGGCCTCTCCAGCAGGCGCATCGGGTAGGTCTGCGTATTGGGCGCGGGCAAATTCGAATGCATCATGACATTCATCCGGCCAAGGTAGAAGCTGCGTGTCGTACAGCTCTGCAATCTGAGTTTCGGTTTTGAATGCCTTCACCCAATCTAGGTTGAACAGCGGGACATCGACGTTCGTCGGGGCTATGACGGCAGTTTCCATGCGCATCAACCCGAGGAAAGCTTTCATCTGCATGATGCAGAGATGGCCGACCCCTGGGATTTCCCAACTCTCAGTTTCAAATGATATGCCTTTTGCAGACAGGTGCGCATCTGCCCCCAGGTCTTCTTGCTGCAATTCATAGGTGCGCCCGAGTGTGGCAAGCACGCTGTCGCGAAGCGCAATCCGCTTCACCATAAAACCTCCTATGATTCTGCATACGGTAGTTGCTACACGCTTTCCCTAATTACAAAGCTATTGTAGTTGACGCATATGTCTAGTTAAGCTGGGGAAACAGTCCCAAAGCGACAATGAATATAAACTGTAAACAAAGGCGAGTGCGAGACTAGGCGCTTCTTCTACACCACCCTGATGCTAGCGAAAGACCCCTCGCAACCCGCGTCCGCTCACCCGTGACGCCCTTAACCTCTGTTTTGAACGCGTCCGCTATTGGGCTACCGGAAGACAGACTACGAACACAGCCCCGCCCAAGGGACACCCAGACGACGCCCGCCAAGCAACGGAAGCTGCCAAGACAACCTCTACCGCAGGGTGGAGGTCGCCAACAACAATGAAACGATAGCGCATGCCTCATAATTTGTTATAGGGGCAACACCATGATGAACGACAAGCAATGGAAGTGCCTGCTCGTGCCGTGCGAAGAGAGCTCTTGCGGGCGCGGGTGCTTCCGCGTCGTCTCCAAGGGCGGGAGTTCGAATGCGGAGATGGTGTTCGGCCGGCTCGATTTCGGAATGCTGGACGTGAGCAAGGCCGAGGCGAAACGCGTGGCACAGGAATTGGGCTGGATGCCCATCATGCGCAGGACCTGGTTCTGCCATGCGCCAGTGAACGGAAGACCCTGCGGGACGTGCAACCCGTGCAAGGACGCGATGATCGAAGGGATGAGGTGGCGCATGCCGCTTTCGGCGCAGCTGCGCTACTGGACGCGGCTCGTGCACTCGGCCATCGCCAAGACGAGGCGGCCTCGAGGCGACTAGCGGCGGCATCTTCGTTTCGGCGACCTTACCCAGGAACTCTCACTACTGGGCCAGTTCATCGCTTTGCTTGGTGAATCGCGATTAACATGCGCAGCAAAAGGAGGTTTGCTCAGGGCGTCACCCATGCAAACATGGATGACAGGCGCGCCGCCATGGACAGCATCCAAGAGCTCTTCACGTAAGAAGCCGAACGTGGAAATCGGGATTCTTGACTGATGGAACGGAATCGGAATCGAGTCAGGAACGATTCTTGACTAGATTCTTGACTGATTTTTGACTGCCGAAAACAATCGCGGCTATTGTATTTCGAACATCTGTTTGTTATTCTATTAGCGTACATTTGTTTGTATCTTTAAGGAGGCCTTATGGGATACCAAGAAGCATTCAAGCCAATCAGCCATCTTGCAGAAGCCGCAGGCATCCGAGAAGCAGTTGAAAAATACAAAGATTGTCTGGACATACCGGGATACTGCACCTTCTACTGCGCAACGAAATCGAAAGACGCCTTCGATGAAAACGGCAACCCGCGTCTGTACGCTTGCGTAGGCGGAGATCGATGCGTCTCGACACACATAGGCCGATTCTTCTTC
>JAZQRZ010000022.1:0-21384 GCA_045629845.1 Eggerthellaceae bacterium
GAGCAAGGCACGACAAATTCGTTCTACTACTCTGAAGAGCCTTTCGGTTATTTGCGTCACGACCGCAACATCAGCTTTTCTGATCGCGGCACGCTAACCAACCTGCTAACCAGCTTTAACGGTTACACCATTTCGACTGGCGTACTTTCGAGCGAAATGCACTCGGGGATTACCGCAATTCCCCTCGACGTGGATGAACGCATGCAAGTTGGCTACGTCATGCACAACGAGCGCCGCCCTGGCTCTTTGCTTCTGCGCTATATCGACGAGCTGCATAAGGTCATCGCCGAAAACCCCAGCGTCAAAGCCCGTAGCTAATACTCATAGCTATTGAAATAAGCTTATGCTTCGTAAATACTGCGACAGGCTTCGATAGCAACGAGCGCTGCATCAAGGTCATCGCGAGTAGTATGAGCAGCAACGCTAATTCGACCAGTGCCAATAAGCCCCATGGTGGCATGAATTGGCAAGGCGCAATGCCCACCTGAACGAATAGCAACGCCAAGCTTTCCAAGGAAGCGTGCAAGTTCCCCAGGTGCAACGCTGCGAACCGTAAACGAAACAAGACCAGTCTGGCCATCGGGCGCAGAATGATCTCCCACGACATTCACGCCTTCAAGAGCGCGAAGACCGTTTACAACGTAACGCGTGCAAGCCGCCGCGTGACGCTCGACATTATCCATACCAAGCGAATCAAGATAATCGATAGCTGCAGCCCAGCCAATCGCTTGCGAAATAGGGGGTGTACCTGGCTCGTATTGCGGCGCTTTGGGACGCAAATAGTAAGACTCGGTTGATGTATGAGAAATAACTCCCCCACCTGCAGCAAGAGGATCCATTTCATCGAAAGCTTCGTCGCTAATCCACAATGCACCAATACCAAAGGGGCCGTAAGCTTTATGCGCTGAAATCGCCACCCAATCAACACCGAGTTCATCGACACGCACCTTGTGATGCGGGAACGATTGAGCGCAATCAAGCATGAAACGCGCGCCGACCTTATGGGCTGCATCAGCCATTTCACGAACTGGATTCATAATGCCCAGCACGTTGCCAATATGAGCTATTGCTACGAGTTTGGGATGACGGGAAAGCGCTTCTTTATATGCTTCCTGATCAATACGACCAGCCGCATCAACAGGTAAGTATTCAAGTGTTGCACCCTTGCGTTCGGCAAGCAGTGCAAAAGGCATCGTATTAGAATGATGCTCGGCAATCGTTGTAAGAATCAAATCACCTTCGCCAATGTTCCATTCACCCCAAGCCTGCGCCACCAAATTGCAAGCAGCAGATGTATTCATGCAATACACCGTCGAACGGCGCTCGGAACCAATAAAGTCTTCCAAACGCTTACGCGCGTCATTTAAAGAAGCGGTCGCCTGCGCAGATAAAGGATATGCACCGCGATACACGTTTGCATTCTCGTGCAAGTCGAAATTGCTTTGCGCCTGTAATGCCGCACCAAGACGCTGCGACGTTGCTGCACTATCCAGATAAACTAAGCTATCAGCATGCTGAGGATCATTCAGCAAGGGAAAATCGCGCTTGTTGCACTGGCCGAATTCATCGGCCCAAAAAATGTCTGCATCTGTATTCGCGAAAGTATCCCCTCGCTTCAACACATCAAGCGCAATTTCCAGCAGCTTTTGATCAGCTGATGAAAGAGGTTGAGACTGATTGAGAGAAACAGGTGTTTCATCAGAATGCTCTTGAACCCATTTCGCTAACTGCACAACCTGCAAAGCCGACATCGTACACTGCTCAAAAAAGGACGCAAGGCCGGCAGGTTCAACGGCTGGAGCAGCAAGCTTTTCTTCACCGAACACATGGTCACGGATAGAAATGTGCGGCAGCGGACGATTTCCTTCGAGCGTACGCTTGGTATACGGCGCATCATCTAAGCTTTCAAGGTACGCACGCGAAATAAGGTACGGCGGACGACGAAGCTGCTGAATCCATGAAGTTATGGCATCACAATCGGGATATGCATCCATATCTTCGTGAAGCTCGTACAAATGACCAGCGGTAATAGCGCACATGCGAGCGTCCATCACAAGAACGGCTCGGTAGTTAGGTAGCACCGATACAGAAAGCTCACGCATGGTTACAAGCAAACCAAAGGGCACACCATATAGCTCGAAATCAGCTGCGTTGCGCGTAAGTTCTCGCACAGCAACAGGATCGACACCCATAACCTCTACAACAGTATTCTTCCCCTTGCGGCGCGCGCTATAAACCGCCTGCGCAACAGCCTGTTCAGATGCTGGGTCAGTCAAAATGAACACGGCTGGCACCTTAGCCGCAATTGCTTCGGTAAGTACTGTTTCGATATGTTCTTCTGCGCCTTCACCAAACGCAAGAATATACGTAACACTGCGACCACATACAGCGCGCAATTCTTCACCTGATCGGCGAGGGCGCTCGGGGATTTCTTTCAGCGGTTGATGGTCTTCGCGACTCATGCGATTCCTTTCGCACATGACTACTAGTAGCTATGCTCTACAGCTTAGCACGGCAGCTAATCAAGCTGTGCATTCATAGGTTGATAGGCAACTTCCGAGGCTAATATTTCTGCAGTGGCATTGGTTAGTTCAGTTATTGCAACCTGCACTGCCTGCGCTTCGGAAGCAATAACGCGCACCTCTACGGCAACATCACCAGCAAAATCCGTTGAAACTACCTGGATACCCTGCTCGGAAAGCCAATGAGAAAGCTGATCGTAACGTGAATAATCGACACTAATCGTTAGGTCAACGCATTCGGCAAAGGTAACGACTTGCGCCGCAGCAAACGCATCCTGCGCTGCTTTTGTATAGGCGCGAACTAACCCGCCTGTACCCAGCAATGTTCCCCCGAAATAACGCGTAGTAACACAGATAACATCTTTGAGCTGGGCATGCTGAATAACTTCAAGTGTTGGCATACCCGAAGTACGAGCCGGTTCACCATCATCGGAATAACGTACGCGATTGCCTGCACGCAGCTCGTAGGCATACACATTGTGACGTGCCTGAGGGTTGGCTGCGCGTATTCCATTCAAGAATGCGACAGCTTCCTCTTCCGTTTCGACATGGGCAACCTGGCCGATAAAACGAGACTTCTTCTCCTCGTATTCGGCGGTCGCTGTTCCTTGTATGGTCTTATAGGATTCCATGTCATTAAAAAGAGAGCCTTGTTGGCTTGCCTGAATAATCAAGCAGAACCGACAAGGCTCTTACTAGACGATTACTTCGAGAGCAAATCGCGAGCAGCATCCAAAGCAGCATCCAGACCGTCGGGGTTCTTGCCGCCAGCCTGAGCCATGGTGGGCTTGCCACCGCCGCCGCCCTGGATATGCGGAGCAATGGACTTGATGATATTGCCTGCATGGAAGCCCTTAGCAACAGCTTCGTCGGTACCAGCAGCCATGATGACGGGCTTGCCTTCGTTCACCGTACCAATAACAATAGCACCCGGTGCGCTCATGCGGTTGCGTACCGTATCCCACGTGTTGCGTAATGCGGCTGTGTCGGCATCGTCGCGACGCATAACAAGCAACGGATAACCCACATCGATAACCTTTTCCATAAGGTCGACAACAGCACCCGTTTCAAGCGTGGTCTTTGCAACCTTGGCACGGTGCTCCAGATCCTTCATCTGACGCAGGTTCGAAGCCGCCTTTTCGGAAACATCAAACAGCGGCACACGCAGCTCGTCAGCTGTTGCACGAAGCTCACCTTCGATACGATTCATGTAAGCAAGTGCTTCGAAGCTAGTAACTGCTTCGATACGGCGAACGTTTGCACCGACCGAACCTTCGCTCGTAATCTTCACGAAGCCAATTTCGGCTGTGTTAGCCACGTGGCAACCACCGCACAGTTCGCGCGAGAAATCGCTTGCTTCAACAACGCGAACCTGCTCGCCATACTTCTCGCCAAACAAAGCCGTTACACCCGAAGCGCGCGCTTCATCAAGCGTTGTCTGATAAATGTTCAGCGGGATAGCCTTCATGATTTCAGCGTTAGCCAAGTCTTCAATCTGGCGAATCTCATCGCGTGTAACTGCCTGGAAATGCGTAAAGTCGAAACGCAGACGATCGGGGCCAACATACGAACCAGCCTGGTTAACATGTTCGCCCAGGACGGAACGCAGAGCAGCATGCAGAATGTGCGTACCCGTGTGGTTGCGCGTAATGCGAGCACGACGCTCGGCATCAACCGTAGCAACAACCTGTTCGCCTTCAATCATGCGACCACTTGTAACTTTTACAAAATGGCTTGTAAGACCCTTTTCGGGAGCCTTCGTATCAACTACTTCAGCAGACGAATCGTTTGTAGTAATGACGCCCGTATCGCCAACTTCGCCACCCATTTCGGCATAGAACGGCGTGGTGTTCAGAATGATTTCGCCTTCTTCGCCTTCGGCAAGCGAAGCCACGCGCTGACCATCTTTCACCAGTGCAACAATGCGCGCCTTTGCTTCTGTATGGTCGTAGCCCACAAACTTCGTAGCGCCAACTTCTTTCAGGATGTCGGCCTGAACGCTGCCGTACGTTGACCATGCTGCCTCAGCATCGTCCTTCGTAGCAGCACGAGCGCGTTCGCGCTGTTCGGCCATGCATGTCTCGAAGCCTTCCATATCAACATTGATGCCACGGTCGGCGCAGATTTCCTGCGTAACTTCTACCGGGAAGCCATAGGTGTCATGCAGCTTGAATGCGACATCGCCCGGAAGCACATCGCCTTCACCCAGGCCTTCAACCGCTTCGTCAAGGTAAGCCTGACCCGTACGCAGCGTACGACCGAAGCGTTCTTCCTCGGACAGAATGACCGATTCAACCAGTTCACGGTTGTCAACAATTTCGGGATACACATGACCCATAAGCCCGATAATCTGAGCGAAGTATTCTCGCAGGAATGGACCTTCGATACCCAGCGAATGACCATGCATAACAGCACGACGCAACAAGCGACGAAGCACGTAGCCGCGACCTTCGTTGGAAGGCAGGATGCCGTCAGCAATCATAAAGGACACGCTACGGCTGTGATCAGCGCAGATGCGCAGAGACAAGTCAATCTTCGACTGTTCAGCCGAAAGAGAGCCAGGAATCATGTTGCCATCGTACTTCTTACCAGACAGACGCTCGCCTACAGCAACCAAGCTGCGCAGAACGTCGGTTTCGTAATTCGACTGAACACCCTGCATGATGGCAGCCGTACGTTCAAGGCCAAGGCCCGTGTCGATGTTCTTTGTAGGAAGCGGCGCCAGCGTGCCATCTTCCTGGCCATCGAACTGAGTAAACACGCAGTTCCAATATTCAAGGAAGCGGTCGCAATCGCAACCAGGTGCACAATCAGGGCTGCCACAACCAAATTCGGGGCCCTGGTCGTAATACAGCTCGGAACAAGGACCACAAGGACCAGTGGGGCCAGCACGCCAGAAGTTGTCATCTTCACCAAGGCGGCTAATGCGTTCTTCAGGAATGCCAAGCGACTTCCAGATCTCGATTGTTTCATCGTCATCCTGGAAGACCGTGAAATACAGCTTTTCAACCGGCAGCTCGAGCACATCAGTGGAGAACTCGAGTGCCCATGCACACATTTCCTTCTTAAAATACTTGCCGAAGCTGAAGTTACCCATCATTTCGAAGAAGGAAAGATGGCGACCAGTAGTACCAATAATATCGATGTCGTTGGTGCGGACGCACTTCTGAACCGTGGTGGTACCAATATATGCAGGATCAAGTTCCTTTACATGCAAAAAGTAAGGCTTGAACTGCACCATACCTGCGCTGGTCAGCAGCAAAGACGGGTCATCAGGGATAAGCGAAGAAGACGGCCAACGTTTGCAGCCCTTCTCCTCGAAGAATTGTAAGTACTTCTCGCGGATTTCCGCGGTTGTCATATATCGCATTGGTGGCCTTCCATCTCGCTTTTTGTGCATCCGAGCTATTCTACCTCAAGTTTGACGCCCTGACAGGGTGCCTGCATGGGGTATCCTGATTTCAGACAAGAATCAACGGGAAGGAATAGGCATGATCGAGCGCTACACGCGACCGGAAATGGGACGTATTTGGGAACTACAGAACAAGTTCGAGATTTGGAAAGAGATTGAAATCCTAGCATGCGAAGCTCAGGCCGAACTTGAAACCTGCGATATCACTCGCGAAGAAGCTGCTTGGATTCGCCAACATGCCGACTTCACCGTCGAGCGCATTGACGAGATTGAGCAGGTCACAAACCATGACGTCATTGCCTTCTTAACCAACATGGCTGAATACATCGACGCCGACTTACCCGAAGGCGCCGAACCGCCCAGCCGCTGGGTTCACTACGGCATGACATCAAGTGACCTGGGTGACACAGCCTTGTGCTACCAGATTACTCAGGCATGCGACATTATTCTCACCGATATTCGCAAGCTGGGCGAAACCTGCAAAAAGCGTGCTTTTGAATTTGAAGATACGTTGTGCGTAGGTCGCACGCATGGCATTTCCGCCGAGCCTATGACCTTTGGCATGAAGTTTGGTAGCTGGGCTTGGGCACTAAAGCGCGCCGAAGAACGCATGGAAGCTGCTCGTGCAGCCATCGCTACTGGCGCTATTTCAGGCGCTGTTGGTTCGTATTCCAGCATCGACCCCTACGTTGAACAGTACGTTTGTGAAAAGCTGGGTCTTACACCCGATCCGCTTTCTACGCAGGTTGTTGCGCGTGACCGTCATGCGCAGGTTATGACCACCTTGGCAACCGTGGCTTCTACGCTTGAATCCATCGCCATGCAGGTTCGTCTGCTACAGCAGACCGACGTCATCGAAGCCGAAGAGCCTTTTAAGAAGGGCCAAAAGGGTTCCAGCGCTATGCCTCACAAGCGCAACCCCATTACCGTTGAGCGCGTTTGTGGTCTGTCACGCATCGTGAAGTCGAATTCGCTGGTTGCGCTTGACGACGTTGCTCTTTGGTACGAACGCGATATCAGCCACTCGGGTGCCGAACGCGTTGCACTGGCTGACAGCTTCATCGCACTGGACTACATGTTCTACAAGATGCAGCCGCTCCTGGAAAACCTGTTCACCTACCCCGCCAAGATGGAACACAATCTGTGGCGCACACGCGGCCTTATCTTCAGCTCGAAGGTTATCCTTGCGCTGGTGAACACAGGCATGACGCGTGAAGATGCCTACGTTGTCGTTCAGCGCAACGCTATGCAGGTCTGGGAAGATATTCAGAACGCTGTGGCAGGATCCACCTATCGCGAGCGTCTTGAAGCCGATCCCGAGTGCACGCTTACTGCAGAACAGCTGGACGAAATCTTCGACCCCTGGGCATTCCTGCAGCGCAAAGACGCCATCTTCGCGCGTCTCAAGACCCTCGAGTTTTAAACCAAGTTTAGTATTGGGTAGGGCTTCGCGAACAAGCCTCGGCTAACCGCTCCTCGTTCTCGGCTCGGCAGAGTAATTTAAAAAAGTTTGTACGGGGGCTAGCTAAAGCTAGCCCGGTCTCACTGAAAACGAGCCACTGGCTCGTTTTCCGGGCGCTCGACCCAGAACTCCCGTGCTACGCACGCTCAAACAGTCCTCGCTCCCACCTCGCCTTCACTCGTCGCAGCCTCAGATAGTTCGCTCGACCCTACCCAATACTAAAACGGATTACAAATCGCGAAAGAGGTTGCGGACAGCAGGAATTTGGTCGCGGTCAGCGGCAACAACAACGGTATCACCAGGATAGATACGCGTTTCCTCGCCTGCAACTTCTACTTCGTCTTTGGCGGATACTGCAACAATAAGGCTGTTTTCTGGCATTTCGATATCACTTACCAGCACACCTTCGCTGCCAACCATATCGCTTAAACGTGGGACCGAAAACTCGGTCAAAACAACGTTACCGTGCGTCAGCGATGACACAACGCTAACGGAACCCATCAGCGTTTCTTCTTCAATCAAGTTAGCAATCATCTCGGTCGATGAAATGGCTTCGATGCCAAGCGCACGGAAGATACGCTGGTTCTTAGGGGCGTTCACGCGCGCAATACAGCGAGGCACACCGTAGATACGTGAAGCGATTTCGCAAGACACCAGATTGTTGTCATCTTGACCAGTTGCGGCCACGAAAACATCCGCCTTACGAATGCCTGCGTCTTCCTGAAAACGCGAGTCACACCCATCGCCACGGATTACAAGGTAGCGACCCTGCAATACCATGGAAAGGCGGTCGGCAACGCTTGTATCACGTTCGATGACAGACACTTCGTTGCCACTTTGCAAAAGCACCGTGGCTAGATACTCCCCAACTTTTCCGCCGCCATTAATGACGATATACATGCGAGCCCCTTCTTAATGAATAATCGTCGCTACGATTGAACGTACTTTCCAAACCCGTCGATTAGGTCATGACGCACGCAAGCCAAGACCGAGTCGCCGTGATACAGCGTTGATTCGCCAGTTGGAATGGATGAGGCTGAGCCATCCTTACGTTCGAACGCAATAATTCGAATATCGTGATCGCGCTCGATATCGTGCACACGTATAACGCCACGTTCAGTCCACGATAGGTCGATTGAAAAACGCAACAGTTCGTAGTCACCAAAAGTATCTACGTGCGAACCGTGACCAGAAATTGCCTTGCTAAATACCTCTTCAGCCACAAGCGTTGTACCGCACACGTAGTCGATACCAAGCTGCATGTAAGCGCGTTCATGATCGTGGTTATACAAGCGTGCAATAACGTGAGGTACGTCATACAAGCGGCTTGCAACTTCGGTAACCATAAGATTTGCGTTGTCGGATTGAGTAACTGCAGCTACAACATCGCAGTCTTCTACGCCTGCTTTTACCAAGGTATCTTCGTCATAGCCAATACCCTGCACTGTTGAGCCATTGAAATTACGACCCAAATTATTAAACGCTTCAGCCCGCCAATCGATGACGCATACATTGTCGCCATTGTCGGAAAGCATCGATGCGATACGTGAACCAACGCGTCCGCATCCTACAACGATTACATTGCGCATACCATTCCTTCCAGGTAAACGACCTCAGGCGATAGTATCTCACATCACAATCGAAAGGAAAGAGAAGGAACAGGAGCTTGAACCATGTCCGCAAAGATACAGCGCATGCTATGCACCTATCATTCAGTTAAGAATTCGGGATTAGATAAGCGTCATCTGCTCGAGCGTCTTGTTATACCAGCTTTGCCACGTAGGCGGGCAGTAAGACTGAGCTGCAGCCGGAGTAATGCTGTAGCCATAGCCACTTGCTAAGCCGGCAACATGAGCGCGAATGGCAGTATCCCAGTCGCCCCAGCCTGTGTTGCCCCAGCCCCAAGCATTGCAAGAACGGAAGCATGCCGAACCCTTGCCACTTTCGGTATTAGAAATAGCTGGAGACCAGCGCGGGTCAACGCCATTATCCCAGGCAGCTTCTGCAAATACAGCACCATAGCCAGAAAGCGGAGAACCAGCCAGATAAGCATCGATACGACCAGTCCATTCGGCAACAAAGGCCGCCTTACCAACTGACCAATCAACGGGATCTAAGCCATATTCAGCAACACCATCAGATGTTGCTTCAACATCCTGCATGGCCTTTTCTGAAGCTACACGCTGCACTGCAGCAGCGTTGTCAGCTGCGATGCGTTCCTGCTCAGCACGTTCCATATCGTCAATCATGCGCATACCCGAACCAAGTTCACGCGGCGTAGCGGCAGCCAAAGCAGAACGCTCGAGAAGTGCTGCAGATGATTCAGATTCGGCGCTTGCAGCCGTATCAACAGGCACAGTGGCCTCATGCGTTTCTTTACTAAAACCAAACGCACCAGAACGCGCCACGTCATCGATGGAATCGGCCGAGGCTACACCCATACCGACGCCACCCACGATGGCGAGAATAAAAATGCCGGCAATGGTGGAGTACACCATGCTGCCGGCTCTACGTTTATATTGCTTCCGACTCATATATCAAATTGTCTTCCCCGACAGCTACTTTGCTGTCGTGGGCGATATTCTACCGTACCGTTTAAAACCAAGGCAATTTCTTGTGGAGTTATGCTCCACGATTTGTTCGCTTGACAAGTGTCTATGACCTGTGGTCTATCACTAAAAACCCCAACATATACGCTGCTTAAGCGTACGAAGACACTAAATCTCGATACGAACAAAGATGCGCTTTTTAGGCTCCTGGAACAAATAATGTGTAGATGTGTCCATTAGGAGAAATGAAAAACAGCGACTCTGAACCACCTGGAATTGCACAAACTAAAAGTGCGTAAATGCAAAGTGCCGTTACAAAGAAGGCAGAAGCAATAATAATGGCATCTATCTTTCGATAAACCCCATACACAAAGGTAACGATACCCATGACAAAAATGCCCCAGGCCTGGGAAAACGCATAGGGAATGGTTTGCCACGACAGCATATCTAACGTAATAGGCAGCAACATAGCTGCACACGACATAACGCCAATGCCTACAGCGTGCCATATAGCTTCATAGCGCATCGGAATAGGAACAACAATAAGGCAGAGGCCCGTAATAATAAGTGCAATCGGCCAAAACTGCCACCACTCGGTACCGGGAACATACGGCGAAAGATTCGTTGCAATCGCAATGAACAACAGGGTAAGACCCAACGCGATGGCCATACGAGTAAGCAACGAAATAGTACTTTCGCGTCGAGAGCCCCTGCGATGCTCAGCCAGGCCTGTAGCGGTATCAACAAGACCATATGTACTTGATTCAGCGCTTTCAGGCTTAATAACCACGGGGATATCTGGCTCAGAATTACGCGGCAACCGTGCCCACAGTACCAAGTAAACAAATACCCCAGCACCCAACGTAATAAGCGTAACAAGCACTGCCAAAATACGAATAACAATGGGGTCCATGTCGAAGCATTCGGCAAAGCCAGCGCACACGCCACCAATGGTCGCATCTTGCGAACGATACACATGCCTATCAAGAACGCCCGTAGCCAAGCTCTTCCCTTTCACATAGGATAGGCGCTGCAGCATCTTGAACCGCTATTCTTCTGTCGAATCTATTTGTTCAGATTCAAGCCGCGTAACATGTACCGTACGAATACGACGACGACGCATGGTGCGAACCTTGAAACGATAACCATCAACCGTGAGCTCGTCCCCAACCTGAGGTACTGCATCTGCAGTATTAAGCATCCAGCCGGCTATTGTTTCGTACTGATCGGATTCGACAACTGGCCAACCCATGTTTAATGCTTCTTCGACAGGAAGACGGCCGTCTACCAGCCATTCATCTTCCGTCAAGCGGGTGACATAGGGAACGTCTGCGTCGGTTTCATCAATGATTTCACCAACGATTTCTTCCACTATGTCCTCGAGCGTTATTAAACCATCGGTGCCACCATACTCGTCAACAACAATAGCCATTTGTTGCCTATTCGTTTGTAATTCAGACAACAGTGGGAACAGGTCTTTTGTCTCGGGTACGAACAAAGCATCCTGGATGTAATCGGTAATGACTTCATCAATAGAACCATCAAGTACCGCAGGAATCAAAGTCTTGTATCGAACCACGCCTACAATATGGTCAAGATCTTCGTGATATACAGGAAGACGGGAATAACCCGTTCCCCGCATACGCTCGAGGGCTGCGCGAACGGTTTCGGTATCTTCAACCGCAATGATATCCACACGCGGTTGCATGACATCGCTAACCGTTAGCTGATCGAGCTCGAGAATTTCGCCAATCATGCGCTTTTCGTCATCGAGCAACTCGTCGTTATCATCGACAAGTTCTTTGATTTCTTCTTCAGACACTTGGCGCTTGTTGCGTCCAAACAGACTACTGAAGAGGCCAGGCTTACTACTATCGCCTTCCTTTGACATGAAATCACGTGCTCCTAGATGACAAACAGAACAACGGACAGGAACAGGCATACACACCCCGCGAATGCCACCAGATGGAAGACAAAACGCAGATAGCGGACGCCGCTAAACCACCTAAACACCAGGCTGATACCCAAGATAAGCAATGACACCATAAGAAGCACGAAGCCCGGCGTTGCAAGCGTTGCAGCCAACGTAGGAACAAACAGTAAGAACGCCGCGCACATAACACCATATACGATGCCATGAATCCAACGGGGGCGCGTAGCCCATACAGCTTCGATAACAATGCCCGCAACAGCCAGCAGCCATTCAAATATGCACAGCGTAAAGCCACCTGAGCTAGCAAGCGTAATCAGACAATATGGAGTGAACGCACCCGCAATAAGCAAATACGTAGAGCTGTTATCAAGCACCTTAAACACGCGCTTTGCGCGTTCGGATTGAAGAGCGTGATACAGCGTGCTCATAAGAAAAGCCAGCACCATTGGAATGGAAAACACCAGCGCTGCAACCAAGTGAATACCCGCACCATGACGAACTGCTGCAACAACCAGAATAACCAGTGCGACAACAGCAAGAAGCGCCGCAACGCCCTGCGACACCGAGTTGGCAATTGTTTCGCCTAGGGTAAATTCGCGGCCCGCATAATCGTCGCGTTCACGAGCGCGACGGCGACGCTTGCGCGTGCGCGCATAATCAGACAACTCTGATTCGGGCTTAAACTGCGCCGGCATCCACACCGGCACGTCGGGTGATTCTTCTTTATTGGAATATGACTTACGAGATGCTTCCATGGTCAATACTGTATCACATTGCGAACGAAACTATTGTTAACGACGGCGATCGATCTTTTTAACCTTCTCTGAAAGCTCAACGAGTTCTTCATGAGACAACTCGGGAAGATGTTCAAGCTGATCGATGAAATAGGCGACGCTAGCATTACGGCGAGCATTCATGCGCTCGCCACAATAACTAACAACCGCACCAGTTATTAAAGCTAAGAAAAAGACTGAATACACTGACAAAACTATAGCCGCACCGCGCCCCACAGTTGACACGCAGGTAAAGTCGCCCAAACCGATGGTTGTTACTACCTGGAACATTAGCCACGCGGAATCACCAATACTGCTAATCCCGGGCTCGAATGCGGCGACAAGGACAACAGCAATAATAAACAGGATTACAAACATGACGGCCCAAGGTACTAAGCCGGCTGCACGAATAACGGGCCAAATCGCACGAAAACGAAATGTCTCAGGCCGAGGCTGGTTTTGCTTTTCTTTTTCATTCATAGATAACTCCAAAAAGAACAGGCCCTTTGGCCAGCAGTTTTGTTCTATCTTCTTATTCTGGCAGTATTTTACTCATCTATCAGAAAGCGCGGCAAGGGCAAAGCTGCACCAATGATGGCTGCAAGACCCATCCAAAGCAGACCATTAACTGGGAAGCACAGAAACAGGACAGCCAGCACCAACAATGGCTTTCGAATAACACCCGCCAAGAAAGCTGTTGCCGTAACCGTGACCATAAGCATAGGGTCAGCTCCTGTTACCATTGCTAACCCATAACCAGCTGCCACGCCCGCAAAAATACTTGGGAAGAAATTACCGCCAATCCAGCCCATATTCAAACACATCGGCGTGATAGCAGCCTTGCATAAGCCAGTAGCAAGCAACGCTACCGCCGAAAACGTTGTCCAGCTAGCCATAAGCTCTTCAGACTGAACTTCACCTGGAAATAGCACATAGGGCAAAGCCATAGCCACTGCACCCATGACAACACCCGCTATTACAGGCGGCACCACAACACCTGCTATTCCTCCGCCAAAGCGAAGCGATACACCCTTAAAAAGACGATTTGAGCCGTGGTAAAGCAACGTCATAAGGTAGGCAACAATGATGCAAGGAATAATCCAAAGAAACTCGAAATAGCTTGCCGAAATGGAATCGAAGCGCGGCAAACCGCCCGACACGCCAAACAAGCTGGAAAACGCAGCGACACCACCAAAAGCACCAAAGGCGGCTGCGGTATACAACACCACCTTTGCGCCGCGACGCATGTTGTAATCGTCGACGTTAGGCTTTTCAAGTACGTCGTTCGCATCTCCTGGCGCACTTTCGGCGCCCGCAACAATGCCTGCTAACGGCGTGCCAAAAATAGCGGAGATACTGGCTGCAATCGTGACATCCGCAACGGCCGCCACGCGCAAACCAGCCGCCTTCAACCTATCGCGAATCCAGCAGCACCCTGCCGTAATCAAACCTGTTAAGCCAGCTTCAAAACCAACCGAACCACCAAATACAAGAGGCAGCAAGAAAGTGACAACAGGCTTCCAAACGCCGTTGGTTCCGTATGAGCCTGTTTGCTTAAACTCGGCAAGGACTTGTTCAAGCGGCTGCACGCGATCATTAGACCACCAGGTCCAAAGCCCAATAAGTAAACCGCCCAAGGTGCACACTACAAGCGAAAACCACGGCACCGCAACAGCCCCGCCTAAGCCTTTCCACAATAGAGCGGTAAGCCACGTGGACAGATTCATGACGCAAAACACGGCAAAGCCAATGATGAAGCCCACGATTAAAGCAAGCACAACAAAGCCAATGGTTGTTGTAGCCCTGTCGACAGGGCCTTCGAACTGACGACCTGCATCGCGAATATAAGGTCGCTCGTCAACAGGTTTTTCAGCACGTCTCTGTCGTGGCATTAGTCTTCCTGCTATTTGGCGCGCGAAGCATCGTCGGGGTTCAAAGTCATACTCTGGAAGCGATTTTCCATGAACTCGTTATCGTAATTATCGTTGCAGAATTGCACGATAGCCGATGGGTCCGAGTAGTCCATCGTGCCCGCCTCGCGTTGGAACCAGCAATCGAAAGAAGCCAGCGTAAGTATGCAGTCGGCTATCATGAGAATTGCGCACACAACCGTAACAGCGTAACGCCAATTCCACGGAATCATGTTCACGATTTTCAACATGAGCGGCAACGCAAACTTCACCCAAACAAGACCTAACACACCCCAGATGCACATGAACATAAAGTTGGTTCGGCCGTCGATATTAAGGAAGGTGCCCGAATAATCCCAAGCCACAATACCGAAGGCCGTTTCCAAGAACCAACTAACAAAGAACTCGAAAGCACCACCAATAACGGCACTAACCAGGAAAATAAGAATAAAGTTCTTGTCATGAAAACGGTTAAGCGCAATGGTCATAAGCACGGCGCCAACGCCATAGATGGGGCTAAACGGACCGTACAGCAAACCAGCTCGATCCTGATACACACCAGGATCAACGATGGTCATGTGCCAAACCAATTCAATAAGCAGGCCAACAATACAAGCAATAACAAAGATCCAGAAGATATTAAAGAAGTTTAGCTTGATATAGCCCTTGCCCGTCAGGTCAAGACCTAGCGTACCTTCTTCCGCTTCGGTACGCGTTTCCATCTTGCGCAACTTGTTTTGAAGTTCACGTTCTTCAGCAAGAGACGGGTCGGAATACGATTGCAGAGCAATCAAAATGGCAAGGTTGACACCCGGAGCAATAAGTTCAGGCGAAAGGCCTACCAGCATAAACTGACATATAAGCACGACCACTTCGAGCGCAATCATGATGTTACAGGTCAAAGCAACACGATGACGTCTGCCTCGTAGAAGTCGTATACCCAGCACAAAGAACAGCACGGCAAGGACCAAGGTGACTACAGCTTCAACAAAAGAGATAACGATTGTTGTTGCCGTGTGCTTTTCGATCTGCGAAAAATCAAAATCAGCGCTTCCGAACACGCTAAGAATAAGCAAACCAATAAGCAAGACAAATGAAAGAATTTGCACGCCACCAGCAATCACGGACAGTACGCCGTAAATTCGAATTGGAAGTGGATAGCGCTCTTCTTTGTCTTCCCGTGCGTTTTCGTGAATGTCTAGCGTTTCGTCGTTTAAGTCTTCAGGTGCCAAGATATCTTCAGCAACCGTCGTTTTGTCTTCACCAGCCATAGAACGCTCCTTTACAGGACGCACATACAGGTTGATACGTTATTCAACACGCGAGGTAAAGCCTGCCACCACAAGCGTTATGCCACGAATGAGTGCGAAAGCCGCCACCCAAATTGAAAGCGATGACGGATAGATGATAAACATAACGCCAACAACAACAGTTAACAGACCAGATACGATGGCGATGCCACGTGATTCAGGAATAAGCGAACCCAAAGGAATGGTTGCACCTGCCTCGAAGATACCGAACACGATAAGGAATACGCCAAGAATCCAAGGCAGAACAGGAGCAAACGCAATGGGATGCAGAATCATCATGATACCGATCAGAGCATCAAGGATGGCCATAAGCAAGGACCAACCTGCGTTCGGCAAATGGCGGTACTTAATGTAAGACATAACCCCCATAACGCCACTGAACAGAAAACCAACACCAGCCCAAATCGTAATGAACTCAAGGAAAAAATACGGCGCAACAAACGCGCAAACCGAAAAAGCGACAAGAAGGACGCCGGCTAATACCAGCCACCAATTTGTCTTGCGTTCCCCTACTACCTGTACACGCGGTTGTCTTGCCATCCCATTCCTCCTTTAGTCACAACCGTCTAATTATGACTGTTAGCCCAATAAAATACCAGTAAAAATATCAAAAAGTCCTGGTCCCTTAGTCATCTTCTTCTGGTAAACGACCGCGGAACGTACGATACACGAACACGTGATACACCAGCACAAGCGGCACACCTATGCAGGCAATCCCAGTCATCCACGTTAGCGCCAAGTCTGAAGATGCAGCAGTGGCGACAGTAATCGCTGGCCCAATACTATCGGCCGACGCAACTACCAGATTCGGGAACATCGATGTTGCCAACAAGAAAGTAATGGCCACCGCCGCAACCGACTGAGCAACAAATACAGGAAGGTCGCGCTTATCCTCGCGGCCCCAATACAGCGCAAGCATCATTCCAGCAAGGAAAAGAACAACGAAAACCCAGCGAATAATCGCCAAGCCAGAGGCCATTTCAGGATGAATGACAAAGTGCCCATAAAGAGCGATAAAGACATACACCAACAGGGCAATAATCTGCAAAAGTGTTCGTACCTTAGTTACCCGATGTCTTAGAGCGCTTGTTCTTGGCGCTTTCAAAGCAATCCACGATGCACCAGCACAGCAGAACATAGCCAAGCCAAATATGCCACAAAGCAGCGTGAAAGGAGTAATCAGTCCAATAAGAGGCACGCCGTTATAGTTCCCTGCTGCATCCATGGGGATGCCAGCATAAATGTTGCCAACCGCCACACCAAAGAGCAGCGCCGGTAAAAGCGACCCAACAAAGAAGCAAATATCCCACACCTTGGCCCACGCACGATCACGCGCTGCAAACTCTATCGATACGGCGCGCAAAATAAGACCAAACAGCACCAGCATAATCGCCAGGTAAAAGCCCGAAAACGTCGTTGCATATGCTGGCGCAAACGCAGCAAACAGGGCCCCGCCAGCTGTTAACAACCATACTTCATTCCCATCCCAGACTGGACCAATCGCATGTCGAATAAGCTTCTTCTCTCCTTCGGATTTTGCAATGAATGGATACAGAACACCTGCACCCAAATCAAATCCATCAAGGACGAAATACCCTGCGATAAGTACAAAGATTAGGAAGAACCAAAGAATACCAAGGGGCGTCATCGCAAATCACCACCTTCCGCCGCTGCGGATTGGTCGCCAACGTGACCTACATCAACCACCTCGTCCTCTTCGAAAGATTCAGGATTAGACGCTTTGTCTTCCCCCGCTATCTTGTTGATTATCGACGACACCACCGCACCATCATCGATAGTTGAAGCCAAAGCAGTTTCTGGGCCTGCTTTAATAAGCGAAGTCGTGATACGAATCCATGCTACAAACAACAGAAGGTACACCGCACAGAACAGCGCGATAGTTATCAGCAGCTCGACACTTGTGACTGAAGTCGAAGCCGCATCTGCTGTAAGCAAAGAGACGCCACTAGGACTGCTTGTTGCGGGATATACCACCCAGGGCTGACGACCAAGTTCCGCAGTAAACCAACCAGCTTCTATTGCTGCAAACGGAAAGATTGGCGAAATGACCAGCAGCTTTTGAAGCCACTTCCAATCCTTCAACTTCTTTGTTTTTAAAGCGATTACAGTCAGAAGAAGCACCAGAACCAAAACACCCGAAATGGCTACCATCAGGTGATACACCTGGAAAATAGCCCCCACTGGCACGTCGGAAACATCCATTTCACCGTACTGCTCTGATTCAGCAAGCGAATTTAAACCGGGATACACCGTGTCGAAATTAAACGTTGCAAGAAAACTTGTGAAACCTGGCAAGTTTGGACCTATAACAGTCTGATTCTGCTCGTCAACCCACCCAAAGAAATACAGTGGCGGCACTTCATCTTCGTATTGCCCTTCCATGGCTGCTAGCTTCGTTGGCTGCTCTTCCCATACCGCCACAGCGGTAGCGTGAGCAGATACGAACAGAGCGCAGGTTGCAACAATAGATACGACCAAACCTGTCTTAATTGTTTTCTTAGCAAAGTCGAGATGCTTGCCTTTCAGCTGGTAATACGCCGCAATAGAAAGAGCCACTAAGCCACCGATAATAAGTGCAGCTAAAACAGTGTGGAAATAACGCACGCCTGTTGTGGCATTAAAAGCTGCTGCCAAGAAATCAGTAAGCACTGCTTTAGACCCATCAGCAGTAAGCTCGGCACCAGCGGGTGTTTGCATCCAAGAGTTAGCAATAAGAATCCAAAGCGCTGATAGACACGAGCCAGCCCAAACAAGCCAAGCGCTAACACAATAGAACTTGCGACCGACTTTATCGCGACCAAACAGCAACACACCTAAAAAGACTGACTCAAGGAAGAAAGCAAACAGGGCTTCTGCTGCAAGGGGTGCACCAAATATATCGCCAACGAAACGCGAATAATCAGCCCAGTTGGTTCCAAAGCTGAATTCCATCGTAATACCAGTGGCCACACCCACGGCAAACGTTGTAGTAAACACCTTAACCCACAGGTGACTAGCACTTTCATCAGCAGGATCTTGCGACTTATACGCACGCGTAATCGCCAATGCTGTTATGAGGCCAATGCCTATAGAAAGCGGTACAAACACAAAATGAAACGCAACTGTGAGTGTGAACTGCAGTCGCGAAAGAAACACCACATCAGTGAACAAATCCATCGCACGCCCCCTCATCTACCACAGCTGAGAACAGTCGTACGATTATGCTACCACAAAATCAACACAATTGAAGAATTCATTGCGTTGAACAGGCAGAAACGTTACCTCTGTCGGCGAAAGACTCTTGCAATCGAGATATTAAGGGAGCGCAGCATTAGTAATAACGGTAATACGCCGCACAACTGCCTTCGCTTGAAACCATGCAAGGACCGATGGGGTTTTCGGGCGTGCACACCTTACGGAACAGCGGACAATCACTAGGAGCCATAATACCGCGCAAGACATCACCGCAGCGACAGCCGCAAGGTTCAATGGTAGGCTCGATTTCGGGCTGGAATCGACGCACTGCATCGAATTCGGCATATTCCTCACGCAAACGATAGCCACTACCAGGAATATCACCCAGACCACGCCAGGTAGCTGTGCATGTTTCAAAGACTTCATCAATAGCTGCTACAGCATGTGGATTGCCCTGAGGCTGAACACCTCGAGCATAGGCGATTTCGATTTCTGCACGACCTTCGTGCAGCTGACGCATAATCATCGCAATGCCCTGCAACACATCAACGGGCTCGAAACCAGTAATAACACCTGGAATGCCATAGCGTTCTGCCAAGAACTGATAAGGCTGCGAACCAATAATGGTGCTGACGTGCCCTGGCAGAATAAGCGCATCTATCTTAAGCTGCGGGTCAGCAACGATAGCTTCAAGCGCACCCGGCATATTCTTATGAGCAGCAAAGATACTGAAGTTCGTAAGACCTAAATCAGCAGCGCGCTTAACAGCACGTGCAACAAGCGGCGTTGTTGTTTCGAAGCCTACGCCAACAAACACAACCTGCTTTTCAGGATGGGCCTGAGCAAGCGCAAGTGCATCAAGCGGCGAATACACAATCTCGATGTCACGGCCCGCCGCCTGCTCTGCAAGTAAGCTAGAGGTAGACCCTGGCACGCGCGTCATATCGCCAAACGTTGCAATGGTGACACCAGGAACGCGCGCAAGTGCAATTACGGTATCGATATCGCGATTGCACGTTACACAAACAGGACAACCAGGACCACTAGCCAAACGTGTGCCCTGCGGCATAAGATCTCGAATACCCGCTCGCGCAATAGAAACAGTATGCGTGCCACACACTTCCATAAGCGTGGCGCCGCCTTCGGGCGAAAACTGATTGATAGCATGCACTAAATCACGCGCAAGCTGAGGATCTTTGAATTTCGCAAGTTCAGCTGTGAAATCTTGCTGAGCAGTCATTACTGTAACACCTGCTCGCCCGCTTCGTTAAAGAGCGGGTCATCAACCATGTCGGCCATAGTTTGAATAAGCTCAAGCGTTTCTTCGGCGTACTGCTGATCAACGATTTCGATAGCGAAGCCTGCGTGCACCAGCACATAGTCGCCCACTACTGCCTGCGGCGTTAAATCAAGCGCCGCTTCTCGTTCGGCACCCATGGCAGTAACGCGCGCCATGCCGCCATCTTTAATCTCGAGGATTTGCATAGGTACTGCTAAGCACATGAACATGCCTTTCGATTGTTGTGCCCCACCGCATAGCGGCGGGACCGTTGTTTTGAGCCATTTTATCGCGTGGCAGAGGCAACGACGGCTTGACCATAGGAAACACAGCCGTCATTCGGTGGAAGGCTTGCATTCAGCGCTACAGTAAAGCCTTCTTCCCCTAAACGGGATGTTACCTGCTCTATCAAATAACGGTTCATAAAGCAGCCACCAGAAAGCGCCACAATATTAATGTCGTACATCGCACGCACCAACTGGGCTACCTGCACAATTGCATCAACAAGCGCATCATGGAAGCGCTGGGAAATAACCCCTACCGAAACACCTGCAACAAGATCATCAAGCACTGCACGCACCACAGGCTCTGCATCAAGCAGCACAACCGAGGTATCGTGAGCAGTACTAGAGTCCGTAGCTGCATTCTTTGTGATGGCAATCGAGTAACCGCTAGGACGAACCTGGGGCTTTTCTTCCTCTGAATTGCGAGCAGCATCAAGCATAATAGCCGCTTCGCCTTCATAGGTTGGTTGTTCGCAAATGCCCAGCAACGCCGAAACTGCATCGAACAGACGACCAACCGACGAGGTATAAGGCGTATTAAGACCGCCTTCTATCATGCGATTGAGTACCTGAGCTTGATCGCCTAACGCACCAAGCAGTCTTTGCGCACCAGGATGATCAAGCAAGTCGAACGCCCACAGCATGCCATACGCCATACGTAGCGGATGTTTTACTGCTGCCGCACCACCCGGCATGGGCAAATACGTAAAATTGGCAAAGCGCTCATAGTCGGCCTGATTTGCAAGCAGCACTTC
>JAZQRZ010000023.1:0-5045 GCA_045629845.1 Eggerthellaceae bacterium
TACCATTCGCCCTGCATATCGGCGTGATCATCGAAGCGATACCAACGATTCCACGCGAACAGAGAAACAAGAACAATTGCAAGAATGAACGCAAGACTGCCCGCAATTATGGCGACGCGCATCTTTCGAGACGAAGAAATAACCGATGACACACGCTTAACAAACTTCGCCCTCTTGCTTTCAGGCTTTTCCTCCGCAACTTGTTCAGTTTCCGCGCCAGTAATTGGAGGAACCACAGGCATTGCAGTTGTTGTGTCTACAGAACCTTCTGCTTCTTTGGTCTCTGCTGCTGCGGCCGATTCTGTACCTGCTGCCTGCGCCGCCTCCGCCGCCAACTCCGCTGCCTGTGCCGCCAGCCCCGCTGCCTCCGTTGCGCGCGATTCGATACGTTCGGTCGGGCGCTGATTGAAAGGAACGTGATTCTGCACCGCTGCCGAATCGGATTCTACATTCGCAGCATTTGCTGGCGAATCAGACCCTACATTCGCAGGATTTACTAGCAAATCAGACTTTGCATTCGCAGCACTTGCTGGCGCTGTTGCTTCTTTATGCTCGGCCGATTCGAATGCCCGCCGTTCCTCGCCAGCAGGGTTTTCTTCGCGCATGGCCGCAAACCAACGCTCGTCAGCTGCGCGCTCTGCATCGGTCTTACCCCCAAACTGCGGCGTAATCACAACAGCAGGTCTACCGGAATTCTCTTCAGCAAACGACTCTTCAACAAGCAGCTCTTCAGATGCGGGCATTTCTTCGCGCGGCGCGCTCGTGGTTCGAGGAGCAACCTGATGTTGATGCGTTTCGGCTTTGTTTGACTTGCGCCTTTTGCGCGGCGTAGGCTTGTCGCGCCTAACACGCGATTCCTGCGGTACAGGAGCTTCCCGCCTGGTTTCCACTTCGCGCTGTGGGGATGCTTCTTGCCTTGCTTCTATCTCACGCCGCGAGGGTACTTCTTGTCTGACTCTTCCTTCACGCTGAAATGATGCCTCTCGCTTGGCTTCTACTTCTCGTGACGCTTCCGCAGTCTTTTTTTGATCCTTGCGGTTAACCCTACGTTTGTGCACGTCAGATGACTTATACACCCGCGAAGGTGCACTCGGGTTGCGCTTTGAGTCGTTATTTTTCGCCATGCTTCGTTTCTAGCTTGAGTTGGGCAATCTTGATGCCGTCATTATATCGCAGCCGCATAGGCCACACGTCACACCCGTCATCAAGCTGAAAACCTGCAAACAATGACCCACGAATCCACTCGTATTTGCAAGCTACTTCTCTTCTTCCTTGCACAACAGCTGCTTTCCGCCAACAACCCTATGCACTTCGCTGGTTTTCCGCCAACAGCCCTATACACTTCGTCGATTTTCTACCAGCGATTTGTTTTCGTGGCATTTTTCCCGCGAAGGCCCCGTAATGAAACGGATGCGGTAAAGCTGACCTCGAAGAAAAGTGGCAAGGAGAAATCTCCTTGCCACTTTTGGTGAATACCGAGTACAACAAGCTAAGCGCACAGAGTACACCCAGACGAATTAGCTCTGCAGAAGAGCAGCAACCTTGCCAAGCAGGGGCTCGAAGGAAACGCCGCGTTCCTGGAAGTGCGGCTGCTTGGTCGAAACCTCGATTGCATCGCGCGTCAGAGAGCCAGCAAACCAAGCGGCCTCGTACAGCGACTTGCCAGCCATAATGCCTGCGAGCAAGCTTGAACAATACAGATCGCCCGTGCCATGCAGCATATACGGGATAAACTCGTTGTGCACTTCGAATACATCGCAATCGACACCGCCAACGAAGTTACGAATCTCGTTTTCACCTTCGCGCTGAATACCCTTAAGCACAACATTCTTTGCGCCACGCTCGAGCAAGGCATCGATGATTTCCTTAGCGGCATCATCAGAAATGTTGGTGCCCGTCCATTCGCGATCAAGAATGATGGCGGCTTCGGTCAAGTTCGGCGTAAGGATATCAGCCTCGGTTGCCAGTTCTGCCATAGCCTTGCACAGCTCGGGCGTGTAGGTGGGATATACCTTTCCATGGTCGGCCATAACCGGGTCAACTACGCGCAGCGCATTGGGGTACGTCGCATAGATGTCGCGAATAATATCAACCTGTTCGGGCGCACCCAGAAAGCCCGAATACACAGCATCGATTTCGACATCGATACCCTTCCAAGCTGCCAGATAGTCAGCCAGAATCTCGGTGGTGTCATGCATGTACCAGCCAGGAAAAGCCGTATGCGAGCTAAACAGACCAGTCGGCACGGGGCACACATCAGCACCCGCAGCCGAAAGCACCGGAATTGCCACACCCAACGAGCACTTTCCGTAGCCGCACAAGTCATGCACAGCTGCGATGCGTGGAATGTAGTCACCTTCACGCTTGTACAAAACAGGCGTGTGCGGCGTTTGCGTAACAGACATTAAAACCTTCTTCCCTCGTCAATGTAATGGAAGAAAGTATAGCGCCGTCATTCGGGCGTGGTATACGAATTATTAGATATCTAGTTATAGATAAAGATTGTGCGCAGCAAATAAGGAAGATGAAGCAAGATCTAAGTTGAAGGAAGAGCGAAGTTTACTTACTACTCAGACTTAACTGTCACTTCACTGCTGGTCTTGGCGGCACAGTTAATTCACGACGACGACGCGTCGAACATAGTCTTTTTTGCGCAGCAAAAGTGAATTATTCTTCTTCGTCACCGTCATCAAAGTGCGACCATTCATCTTCTTCGTCTTCGCTCTTAGGGCCACGATCGACGTAGGTCTTGCGAGTACGAAACTCAAGAATGGCTGCAATGATGATGCACAGCACCAGCGACGCGCCCACGAGCACGCCCATGCCTGCATAGGTTTCAAACAGAAAATGATATATATCCGAAAATTCCATGGCGCTCATGGTACCACTAACGAACTGTCCCGCGCTAGAAGCATATAAAGCATCCAACGCGGGACAGCAATTCTTCAGTCCTACAGACCAACCTCGGTACGGTTGATTACGTCATCCTGCATGTTCTTCCACAGCTCGACGAAGTAAGCACTAAAGCCCGCAATACGCACAACCAGGTCCTTGTGCTCTTCAGGATGAACCTGAGCATCACGCAACTCATCGGCACTCACAATGTTCAGCTGCAATTCCATGCCACCCATGTCGAAGTAGGTCGCCATCAGCTGCTGCAGCTTCTTGGCACCAGGACCTTCAAGCGAACGCGGATGGAACTTCATGTTAAGCAAGGTACCATTCGAGAAACGTTTATGATTAATCTTGCTGCATGATTCCAGAATGCCCACTGGGCCGCTTGTGTCCATGCACTGAACAGGTGAAATACCATCAGAGAACGGATCACCCGAGTGTCTGCCATCGGGAGTTGCCCACGAAATCAGGCCGAACAAAACATGGGTTGCTACCGGGTACATACCAGGCGCAAACTTGTTGCCACGCGGACCATCAGCAGCCTCGACGCAGTCGGCGTAATAGTTCGAAACCCACTCGGCAAGCTCGTCGGTGTATTCAAGGTCGTTACCGAAGTGCGGAGTCTCGGCGCGAATCTGTGCACGCAGCTGCTCATAGCCTTCCCAGTTAGCCTTCACAGCGTCATACATCTCGCGAGCCGTGCACAGCTTCTTATCGAACACGAAGTACTTGATGGCAGCAAGACCATCGACAAAGGTGCCCAAACCAACAGCGGCCGTACCAGTCGAGTTGTACTTCGCACCGCCCCACATGACGTCCTTAGCGCTTTCCATACAGCCATCCATAGTTGCCGAAGCAATAGGAATAGGCATGTTTTCGGCACCCACATATTCATGAATATTGGTGAAGGCAACCTGCCAGTCCACGAAGCACTTAATCTGCTGAGCAACGGCATCCTTGAACTCATCGAAGGATTCCATGTCATACAGGAAGCCTGTCTGAGGGCCTGTCGGCTTAGCTTCGGAGCCATCCTGATTCGGCTTCATTGAAGCACCGTTATTCATAGCCAACAGCAACGTATTCGGCAGCAGCCAGAACGATTCTTGGCCAGGACCACCGCATGCCGGCCATTCATCGCCGCAGCCAGCAGGCTCGACGCAGCCAATCAAGCAGTAGTTACGCGCGCTTTCAAGGCTTAAACCGCGGCCCTGAAGTGCAGGAATAATAACCTCGTCGTTTTCAAACGTCGGCACGCCACCACAACGCTTGGTCGTAGCAAGGCCAGCTTCCCACAGCTCGGCCGGCGTATTCTTGTGAATACGCAGCGACATCGGCGGATCGTGCAACACCAGACGACCTGCCGACTGCAGGAACAGATACGTCACTGGATTCGAAGCATCTTCACCTGTTTGCGGGTCAACGCCACCCAGCGTCATCAGCTGGCCGCTGGTGTAGCCACCAACCGCAAGCGTTACGCGCGGCGACGAAACCTTATTCATTTCGGAAACCTTCAGACAGAAAGCATCGACCCATTCCTGAGCGCGCTCGGGCGTTAGGCGACCGCCTTCGATACCTTCCTCGTAGAAAGAACCCAGATACTGATCAGCACGACCAATGGTCAAACCATGCAAGTTGCCGTCCAGGGCCAAGCCAATCTGATACAGGAACAAGCACTGAATTGCCTGTTCGAAGGTGACGCAGGGGTTTTCCATAATCCACTCAAGGTTGGCTGCCATGGTTTCCAGCTCGGCCTTGCGCTCGGGATCGGAGCATTCTTCAGCCTGACGGCGGCACTCGGCACCATAGCGCTTCGACAGCGTAATCATGCCGTCGCAAACCAGCGTAATGGCCTTGTAGAACTGCCAATCCTTTGCAGTTGTGCCGTACATCTTGCCGTCGATTTCACCCATCTTGGCCTGGGCCTCAGCACGAATAGCACCAAAACCCTTGTTGATGGCCTTGGCATAGTTGGCGCAGAAATGGCCAACGGGCGTTGTGGCGCAGCCCTTGTCACCAAAAGTCACCACGTTGTTGCCCAAAATTTCATGGAAGCCATCGGAAAGCGCTGCATCCATCATGGCAGACAGGTCGTTGCCCGTCCAAAACTCTTCTTCAGACAGAACGTAAGCAGCATCCTCTTCGTCCATCAG
>JAZQRZ010000024.1:0-2360 GCA_045629845.1 Eggerthellaceae bacterium
ATGCATATACAGCATGTATTTTTGACCTGGCTTAGGGGCGGGCACATGCGTGTCGGTCGTGCGATTAATCTTGAGGTAATTTTTCGATGTCTCGCGCACTGCAAGACTGATTAAGCGTTCAGACAACATAAGCATTCCTGAAGGTTCTTGGAGCAACTGCTCACACCGCTATTTATAATAATGTATCGCGATACATTATTTATATCCAACTGCCTATTTAATTGAACAATGCCAAGGTTATGTACCTTGGCACATTGAGCGAATTATTCCCAAGAGCTGCGACCGTTAATGGCGCGAAGACCAATGTCGGTGCGGTTCTGTTTGCCTTCAAACTGGATTAAATCGCATGCCTTGTAAGCCAGCTCTCGGGCCGCCTGGAAGGTATCGCCCATAGCCGTAACGTTAAGCACACGACCACCCGCAGTGACCAATTGACCATCGCGCATGGCGGTGCCTGCGTGGTATACCTTTACGTCGGGCAGAGCGTCGGCATCTTCGATACCCGTGATAACTTTCCCCTTCTCGTAAGCGCGCGGATAACCCTGGCTAGCCAGAACAACCGTAACCGCCCACTTGTCAGCCCACTTAAGATTGATGTCCTGCGGACGGCCTTCAGCAACCGCCAACATAACTTCAACCAGATCCGATTCCAGACGCGGCAAAACAACCTGCGTTTCGGGATCGCCGAAGCGTGCGTTGTATTCCAACAGCTTAGGACCCTGCGGCGTCAGCATAAAGCCACCATACAGAACGCCACGATAATCATGCTCGAACTCTTCAGCCGTTGCTGCAGCTGCCTGAGCCATAACTTCTTCCATACGAGCAAGCTCTTCGTCGGTAACGATAGGCACTGGGCTGTAAGCGCCCATGCCACCCGTGTTGGGACCTTCGTCGCCATCGTATGCGCGCTTGTGATCCTGGCTAGGAGCCATGCAATAAGCCTTGCCAGCGCTAACGAACGCCAGCATGCTGCATTCAGGACCTGTCAGGCACTCTTCGACGACTACCGTGTTACCTGCGTCGCCAAAAGCGCCCTGGAAGCACTCAGTAACAGCCTGATGCGCCTCTTCGGCCGTCTGAGCGACGACCACGCCCTTGCCTGCTGCCAGACCGTCGGCCTTAACAACAATGGGCGCACCCATTTTGTCGATGTAATCATGCGCTGCCTGCTCGTCGCTGGTCGAAAGATATTCGGCCGTAGGCAGATTGTGGCGCATCATGAATTCCTTGCAGAAGGTTTTGCTGCCTTCAAGCTGTGCGCCCTGAGCATCGGGGCCAAAGACCGGAATGCCAGCCTTACGCAGAACATCGGCCACGCCAGCCACCAGTGGGGCTTCGGGGCCAATGACAACCATTTCAACGTTGTGTTCCTGAGCGAACTGAAGCACTGCATTGCCGTCCTCGGCGTTCAGGCCGCTGACGTTTTCGGCAAACCCAGCTGTGCCACCATTACCTGGCGCCACATACAGCTTGTCGCACTTCGGAGACTTGTTCAGCGCCCACGCAATAGCGTGCTCGCGACCGCCGCTGCCGAGTACCAAAATGTTCATGCTTGCTTCCTTTCGCTGAAATACAACAAAGGGCTGACCCTTTGTTTACGTTGCTTAGTCTTCATCGCGATACCAGTCGCGGACGATGGTTTGATCGCGGTCGGGACCAACACTTACGAACGAAATGCGTGCGTTCGTGATTTCTTCCAGGTGCTTAACGTAAGCCTGCGCGTTTGCGGGCAACTCCTCGAAGGTACGGCATTCAGAGATATCTTCACCCTTCCAGCCAGGCAACTCTTCGTAAATCGGCTTGGCATGGAACAGCACGCTTTGCTGCATGGGGAAGTAATCGTAGCGCTTGCCGTCGCACTCGTAAGCAACGCACACCTTGATGGTGTCAAACACGGAAAGCACGTCGAGCTTGGTCAGCGCAATGTCAGTAAGGCCGTTAACTTCGACCGCATAACGGCCGATAACAGCATCGAACCAGCCGCAGCGACGCTTACGACCAGTGGTAACGCCAAACTCGTGGCCTTCAGCGCACAGAAGCTCGCCGATTTCGGCTTCTTCACCTACGCCGCCATCTTCAGGGAAGCGCTGCTCAGTCGGGAAAGGACCAGCACCAACGCGGGTAACGTAGGCCTTCTGGATGCCCAGAACGCGGTTGATGGCCTTAGGACCAACGCCCGTGCCAGTAGCTGCACCGCCAGCACAGCACGGCGAGCTAGTAACAAAGGGATAGGTGCCATGATCGATGTCGAGCAGCGTACCCTGTGCGCCTTCGAACAGGATAGACTTGCCAGCACGCAGCGCCTCATTAAGCAGCTGCGTGGTTTCTGCCATGTACGGGCGCAGAATCTTGGCGTAAGG
>JAZQRZ010000025.1:0-27213 GCA_045629845.1 Eggerthellaceae bacterium
CTTGGAAGAAGCCATCGAAAGCGGTCTTCTTGACTTCTCGAACATACCGCCAAACTACTACCTGCTTGGTCTTTTGAGCGCTTTCGAGAATCGCTTCCAGGCGATGGCCGACAGCATGATGAAGGAGATCAGTTGGAAGCAGTTCTTCGCAATCGTCTGCATCGACCTCTGCCAGGCCCCTCCGACGCTTAAGGAACTGTCGGAAATACTGGGGAGCTCCCATCAAAACGTAAAGCAGATTCTCATCAAGCTCGAAAGGAAGGGCTTCGTTGAGGTCCTCCCCGACGAAGCCGACCGAAGAAAGCAGCGCATCGTTCTCACCCGCCGTTGCAAGGAATTCTGCGACAGAAACGATGACATGAACAGGGAAATCATGAATAGGCTCTTCGATGGGGTCTCGGAGTGCGAAATAGCCAGCACCATCCAAACCCTGATGAAAATCGAAAACAACATGAGGGAGGCATAGCGAGATGTCAGGCATCATACTCTACAAATCCAAGTACGGCTCAACGAAGAGGTACGCCGAATGGCTCGCGGAAGAAACCGGTTTTGCGCCGATAGATGTAGACAATGCGAGCATCGAGGATGTCTGTCAGTACGATACGGTGCTGTTTGGAGGAGGCGTCTATGCCTCTGGCGTCGCTGGCCTGTCGTTTCTGGAGAAGCATTGGCAGAGCCTCGAACGGAAGAAAGTGCTGGTCTTTATCTGCGGCGCATCGCCCTACGATAAGGAAGCCTTTGACGCCATCGTCGCTTCTAACATGAAGGACGGGCTGTCGGAGGTCCCATGCTTCTATTGTCGCGGAGCGTTCGACATGTCGTCGATGACGTTCAGGGACAAAACGCTCTGCAAGCTTCTCCGAAAGGCCGTGGCAAAGAAGGATCCCGCGGAATACGAAGTCTGGGAGAGGGCGTTGATGGAGGTTCCCGAGGACGAGCGTGGCGATTGGACCGACAAGACCTACATCCAGCCGATTCTTGAGGCGCTGCGCCAAAACTGACGGTGCCTTCCCTGTTTAAGTTAGCCTCGTAATTGAGCGGTATGACGCCTCCTACAGATGGCCTTCCTCCTGCTTTATGGCTCGGATAGCTCAGCGGCTCCAGCTCGCGATAGAGCGGATCGCTTGCACGCTGTTCGTCTGGCGGCTGAGCTGCAAGTTCTTTCACCGCCAATCCTTGTCGCAACTAGCCGTTTCTCATGCAGCTAGCCAAGCACCTCGCTGCATTATTGGTGGGCACCATGGTGGGCATATGGTGGGCACAAGCAAAGAGGCCAGAAGCATAAGCCTCTGACCTCGTTGTTTATGGTGGGCGTTACAAGATTTGAACTTGTGGCCTCTTCCGTGTCAGGGAAGCGCTCTCCCCCTGAGCTAAACGCCCGCTCTTTGGGACCGACGCATCGCGTCAGCGAGAAGATATAGTAGCAGATTCAATTCATCTGTCAAAAAGAATTATTACAAGGGGTTTATGTTCATGAATTCATCACGCTTCAAAATTTCTCAAAATTCTTCTTGCACTCGCTTTTGCATTGGGCTATTATATCTCCTCGCGACGCGGACATGGCTCAGCTGGTAGAGCACCACCTTGCCAAGGTGGGGGTCGCGGGTTCGAACCCCGTTGTCCGCTCCAGAATGCAACAGGCCGGTCATTACATGGCCGGCCTTTTTTAAACGAACTGTTGCTCTGACGTGCAGAAACATAGTTACAAAACAGTTCGTTTGTTTTAATGGCGACGTGGCCAAGTGGTAAGGCAGAGGCCTGCAAAGCCTTTACCCCCGGTTCGAATCCGGGCGTCGCCTCCAAAAAAAATAAGCCGCCAATTGGGCGGCTTTTTTGTTGTCTACGAATGGTCGGCGACTATATAACAGTTATGCGCACGCCGACGTAGCAAGCATCTTTTGGAAGCCCCGAATTCGAATACATTTCAGACAGGGGGAGCGCCGATACTTTCCATGAGCATGCGGTACCTGAGGCGTCGATAGTACCCATGCTGTAGGTGTTACCAGAATCGTCTTCCCCGGATTCGGTAATGCTGGCTGTGTCAAAGCCTTCTTTGGCGATAGCGTTCTTTACAGCCCTGTCAGGGTCGGCTGTCGAAAAATCGGAATAGCGCACAATCATTGTTGTGCCGCCGTTGCGATCGGTTGAGAAATACCAGCTGCCGTTTAATAGTTTGGATGCCTGGACGCCAGACAGCTTGCTGACACCTTTTGCATACATTCCTGCAGCTTCTTCAACGCTAACGTCGGAAGGAAGTTTGTACAGAATCATAGTAGTTGGATCGTTTGGATCCGAAGCATCGTAGACTGTATAGCCAGCCTGCTGGAAATTAGCGCGAATATCATCGTCACTCATGGTTACCATAGCAGCCATTGAAGGAATCGTTTCAATAGATGCTTCCCGATTCAAGTTCGAGTTAATCATTTGTTCGGAATTTAGCGATTCGCGCAAGCTTTCAAGTACGGTGCTGTTTAGAAAGAAAGCACCAAGCGCAATTGCGATGACAATAATGACGGCAGCTATAATGCGTTGTGTGAGCGGCATAGAGAATGGCCGTTTTAAAGGTGAACCATCAAGGTAAGCTACTTCGCCGTTTACATTTGAATAGTCGCGTCGGTTTTCGTAATGGATATGATCGACGAGCGATTGCAAATTTGCCATGTTTATTGCTCCCTGTGTTTATGTGGTTCTGACATTATATCACTGCACCTCATTAGGCTGATGATAGGATGACAGGTCTAGGAGGCACTATGATTGACTTGTCCATATTTACTACAGCCGAAGCGTGGATTTCGCTTATTACACTTATGTTCCTTGAAGTCGTGCTTGGTGTGGACAATATCGTATTTATTTCTATTACTACTGATCGCCTGCCTGAAGAGAAGCAGCACCTTGGTCGAAAATTAGGTCTTGCGGGCGCTATGGTTATGCGCATTCTCTTTCTTAGTGTGGCGTCGTTTTTCGTGCACCTTGTACAGCCTTTGTTCACGATAGATTTGGGCTTTTGGTCGCATGGTGTATCGATTCGTGATTTGGTTTTGTTAGCTGGTGGCGTTTACCTTATATACAAGGGTGTTTCTGAACTGCTCGGCACGATTCGTCTAGAAGATGAAGATGAAGGCAGCGGTAAGGGTGCTAGCAAGCGCATTGGCCTGCCGCAGGCGGTTGGCACCATTATGGTTATGGATATCGTCTTTTCAATCGATTCGGTTATTACCGCAGTGGGTCTTGCTGAGCATCTCATCATTATGATTCTGGCTGTTATTGTTGCTGTAGTCATTATGATGCTGTTCATCGATGGTATTTCTAATTTCATTAATCGTAATGTTGAGATGAAAATCTTAGCTCTTACCTTTATAGCCACGATTGGTATCTTGCTTGTTCTTGATTCATTGGGAATTAACTCGGGTATTGAAGTGCTTGATATGCATATGGAAAAGCTCATGGTTTATTTCGCCATGCTTTTTTCTACTGTTATGGAACTTCTGCAACTTCGCTATAAGGCGAACAAGAAAAAGCTTGAAGAGCATTCTGAAGGCTTTGAAGACTAAGGTCTTAAGCTTTAGTTAGTATCAGCTTCTGAAGAGAATTCCTTAAGTGCCGCATCACTGACAATAAAACGAGCTGCTTTGTCTAGAATGCGTGCACTGAAAGGTGTTGTTGCGCCAGGAACTTCGCCGTCGTATTGAACCTGCAGGGGAGGGTCTGCGTAAGCTTCCACTACGCGACCGTGGTGAATTTCAACGGAATCAGTTCTATCTGGCCTGTTTCCGTCACGATCAAGGATTCCGGCAACAAATGCAGGAATAAGTCCAAAAGCGTTTTCAGCTTTCAGAATTGCAATATCAAACGAGCCGTCACGTGCGTCAGTGCCATGAGTAAGCGGAATATCAAATTGAATGCGTGGGAAATTAACAAGAAGGATGCCTAAGCCTTCGGTCTCGATAGTTTCACCATCGATAACTAAGCGAATCTTAGATACCTGAGGCATAACGTTTGAAATAGCGGCCTGAAAATACGCAATCGGTCCTAGTATTTTTTTAGTTGGTTGGGCGTCATGCATAATTGTGGCATCGTAACCAGCGCCAGCCATAATACCGAAGCCATACTTCTGGTTGTTGACTTCTATTTCGCCCAAATCGAAGTCAAGTGTGTTGCACTCGCGCGTCATATTTGCGAGAGCGTGCGGTTCGAAAGGTGATAACAAGTTCGTTGTTAGAAGATTTCCAGTTCCTGCTGGGAAGGGCAAAATTGGAATGCCGGTATTTGCAAGTGCGTATGAAATAGCAGCAATAGTTCCATCGCCGCCAGCAGCGATAACGGCATCAAACTGGTCAGCATCATACAAGAGCGTAGAGATCTCGGTTGTTCCATCGGTGTAGCGGATGCAATGTTCGTCACCATCGCTTGCTATCATGCGCACATAGTCATAAATTGCGCCGTCGCCGTAGCCTGAAGATGTGTTGTTTACGATGAGTAGTTTCACGTCGTTCCTAACTCATGGCCAGTTTTAAGCCTGATGGTATGATACTACCGTACAACGAACGATTCCGAGGTAGGATTTATTGCATGTACATTGATTCGCAAGCTGCGCTCGAAGATTTTGTCGAACGTGCGCGTACGTCGCGACTGCTCGCCATTGATACCGAGTTTCTTCGAGAGAAAACTTATTATCCCAAGCTTTGCTTGATGCAAATCGCGACCGATGAGGAACGCGTAATAATTGACCCGTTTGCAGTTGGTGACTTAAAGGTGTTGCGCGCCTTATTCGAGGACGAAAACATCGTTAAGGTTTTTCATGCTGGTCATCAAGATATCGAAATCATTCTTTACGACATTGGGTGTGTTCCGCATCCTATTTTCGACACCCAAGTTGCTGCTGCAATTTTGGGTCAAACCCAGCAAATTGGTTATGGCGCGTTGGTTCATGCCATGTGTGGCGTGAAGCTTAAGAAGGTTGATTCGTTTACTGATTGGTCAGTGCGTCCGCTTTCTGAATCTCAGATTAGCTACGCAGAAGATGATGTTGTTTATCTGCCGCGTATTTATGATGCGCAATGCAAGGCTCTGAAGGAAAAAGGCCGTCTGCATTGGCTTGATGATGAGCTTCGTGAAATGGAACGCCCCGAAACCTATATGCCCGACGAACGTGATAGATGGCGTCGTTTGAAGCATGTTGCTCAGCTGTCTCGTAGGCAAATGGCTGCGGCACGAGAAATGGCTTCGTGGCGTGAAATTGAAGCTCGAAAGCGCAACGTTCCTCGTAAGTGGATTCTTACTGACGAACAAATTGTTGAATCATGCAAGCGAGAGCCGCGCACTATCGACGATTTGTTTATGGTTCGCGGCATGCGTGAACGTCTTACCACACGCGATGCGCGTGCGCTTATCGAATTAGTCTCAGCTGCGCTTGATTCAGCACCTGATGCTTGGCCTGAGCTGCCAGTTTCAGGTCGAAGCGAGCAAAATGTTGATGTTCAGGTAGATATGCTTATGGCTATCGTTCGTGTGCGAGCGCGCGAAAATGACGTTGCAATCCCAACGCTTGCTAGCCATTCCGACTTGGTAGAAATTGCACGTGGTCATTATCAAGATGTCGATATTCTTAAAGGCTGGCGCAAAAAGATTGTTGGTGCTGAACTATTAGATTTTCTTGAGGGTCGCATTGCTCTTGCAATTGAAGGCGGCAAGGTAGTTATTAAGCCCAACAAATAAGCGCCTATCGGGTGGTTGTATCAGCCTATTTTAAGGTCATTAGCATAGCCTTTAACCTGTTTGGTGAAGGGTATAATGAAATCGTAAAGTGAATGTCTGAAAGGACTGATTATGGGTTATTGGATGCTTGTCATTGTTACGTTGGTCATTGGTATGGCTGCGTCAGGCTACGTTAATTCTCAGCTTAAGAAGTATCAAAAAGTTGCTTCTTCCAGTGGAATTACGGGTCGTGAAGCTGCTGAACGCATGCTTGCTGCCAATGGGGTTGTGGGTGTCCAGGTTATGCGTGGCGCCGAAGGTCAGGATCACTTTGACCCGCGCACCAATTCCATTTCGTTAAGCCCAAGCGTGTACGACAAGTCTACGGTTACCGCCTATGCTACTGCTTGCCACGAAGTTGGTCATGCTTGCCAGTTTGCGCAAAGCTATACGCCGCTGCGAATTCGCAGTGCTATTTGGCCTGTGGCTAACTTCGCTTCGAATGCATGGATTTTCGTGCTGCTTGCTGGTATCTTTTTGGTTATTAACCAGCTTATCGATGTAGCAATCATCATGTATGCCTGTGTGGTTTTATTCCAGCTGGTTACGCTGCCTGTTGAATTTAACGCTTCGCATCGTGCCATGGATTACATGAAGTCAATTGGTATGCCCGAAGGCGAGGTTGCGGGTTCTTTCTCGGTATTGCGTGCTTGCGCGTTAACCTATGTTGCCGCAGCTTTGGCTTCGCTGCTTCAGTTGTTGTACCTGCTTGGCATGCGTAATAACTAAGGCAAAACAGTGCAAGAAAACACCTACTTCGAAACTGTTGCACCTGACAATCAGGGTGCTTCTGGCGCTATGACCGTCTCGGCGGCATTAGCTCTTGCTAAGCGTTCGCTTGAAGGCATCACGGTTAAAATCGTTGGGGAAGTATCAGAAGTTTCAGTCAAGGCTGGTTATAAAGCTGCCTACTTCACTGTGAAGGACTCTTCTGCATCTATGCCATGCATGATGTGGAATAACCGTTATTCAGCCTCTGGTGTTCAATTAGCTGTGGGTCAGCTTGTAGAAATGACAGGTCGTTTTACTTTGTATGCCGCAAAAGGGCGCATGAACTTCGATGTCTTTTCGTTGGCCCTAGCTGGCGAAGGCGACTTACGTCTTCGTGTTGCCAATATTGCACGCAAGTTGCAGGCAGAAGGACTTACCGACCCAGCGCGTAAGCGTCAGCTTCCTTATTTGCCTGAACGCATTGGTTTGGTTACTTCTCCTAGAAGCGCTGCCGTACATGATGTTTTACGCACGCTTCGCCGCAGGTTTCCTGTTGCACGTGTTTTGCTTGCAGGTGTACCTGTAGAAGGCGCTAACGCACCTGTGGGCCTTATCCAGGGAATCAATTGCGTGGTCGCTGCTGGTGCTCAAGTTGTCCTCGTTGTGCGCGGTGGTGGCTCATTCGAAGACATGATGCCGTTTAATGATGAAGCCTTGGCGCGCACTATAGCTGCTTGTCCAGTTCCTGTGGTAACTGGCATTGGACACGAAGTTGATACTTCTATAGCCGATATGGTTTCAGACTTACGTGCATCAACACCCACGGCTGCTGCCGAAGCTATTAGTCCAGCTCGCGAGCAATTGAATTCGCTGTTTGAATCGCGAGCTAGCTCACTTAATACGTGTATGTCTACACTTATTGGCAAGCTTAATATGTCGGTTGAAAGCGCAGCTGCAAGGCCAGTTTTTTCTGATCCCCATCAGTTGTTTGCATCTGATGCACAGGCACTGGATATTGCTTCTGATCGCATTGCGCGAGCTTTGCCAAATGTTATCGAGCGCGATACGAATTCGCTTTTGGGTGCTCAGTCGCGATTGGTTGCTATTGGCCCGCATGTGTTGGCACGCTTCGATCATCAAATGCGTACGAATGCTTCCAGATTGCATGACTTATCGCCGGTCGCCATTCTTGGTCGTGGTTACTCCATTACAAAGACAGCTGAAGGCGCCATTGTGCGTTCGGTTGAACAGGCTCCTGCAGGTTCATTGATTGATGTTTCAGTTGCTGATGGTCAGCTTTTATGCCAGGTAAACGATGCTCGTAAGACTCCTGCCGTTTCGCAGGATGAAAGGGAATAACATGAACGAAGACAGCAAGCAGATTCAAGACATGACGTTCCGCGAAGCCATGACCGAACTCGATGGTATTGTGCGTATGCTTGAAAGCAATACGATGGAACTTGAAGATAGTCTTAAAGCATACGAACGTGGTGTGGCGCTCATCGCTGATTTACAGAAACGCCTGGCCGAAGCAGAACAGAAGGTCGATATGCTTATGGGCGAACTTTCTGGCGAACAGGAAGATGCTGTCCGCGATACAACACTGTCTTAGCCGTTTGCCGAATGGCACAAGAGAACACTCGCGTAGTGCCCTGTGTTCTCGTTAGAATAGCGCAATACAGAAACGTAGCATTAAGGGGCTGACGGGTGAACGTCCTTGTTATAAACGCTGGTTCTTCTTCTTTGAAGTATCAGTTAATTAACGTCGAATCTCAGGCAGTACTTGCTAAGGGCCTCTGTGACCGCGTAGGTTCTGAAGGCGGCATGCATAAGCATGGCCTTGATGCGAATGAAGTCTGCATTCATACCCCCATGCCAGATCATGATGCGGCTGTTGCTCTTGTTCTTGAGACGCTTACTACTGGTCCTGACAGACCAATCGATTCGCTTGATGAAATCGATGCAGTAGGGCATCGTATTGTTCAGGGTGGCAAGTATTTTGATCGTTCTGTCATCATTGACGAAGACGTCATTTCCAAAATTGACGAAATGGCTGAACTTGCTCCTTTGCATAATAAGGCTGCAATTCAAGGTATCAGGGGTTGTCAACATCATATGCCCGATACGCCTATGGTTGCTGTGTTTGATACTTCGTTTTATCAGTCGCTGCCGCCAAAGGCTTTTATGTATCCCATTCCGTACGAGTATTACGAAAAGTACGCTATTCGCAAATACGGCGCTCATGGCACTTCTCATCGCTATATTGCTGAACGTGCTGCAGATCTTCTTGAAGAAGATCTGCAAGACTTGAAGCTTATTACGTGCCATCTTGGTAATGGCTGTTCTATTACTGCAATCGACCATGGCATGGCAGTCGATACATCTATGGGCTTAACACCATTGGATGGCCTTATGATGGGTACGCGATGCGGAAGCATTGATCCCGCTATTGTTACGTACCTGATGGATCACGAAGGCCTTACTCCAGATGAAATGGATGACATCCTGAATAAGAAGTCTGGCTTGCTTGGTGTTTCGGGCGTTAGTAATGACTTGCGCAGTGTTGATGAAGCTGCAGAACATGGTAACGAACGCGCGCTTTTGGCGTACGACATGTATTCAAATTCTGCCAAGAAGTTTATCGGTCAGTATATTGCTGTCATGGGCGGCGTTGATTGTATTGTGCTAACTGGTGGTGTGGGTGAAAACAGCGCTAAAATGCGTCGTATGATTTTCGCGGGTCTTCAAACAATGGGCATTCGTCTTGACGAATCGAAGAATCGAATGGGGCCACGCGAACGCGAAATCTCGTCTGATGATTCTGAAGTGCTGATTGTTATCATTCCTACCGACGAGGAACTCATGATTGCTCGTGATACCTACGAGCTTGTTCATGACTTAATTGGCGACGAAGAAGAAGACTACAACCAGTCGGCGTATTCGTATTACTTCTAATTTAGCTAAAGAAGATAAAAAACGAGAGGCAAATGTAGTTTTGCCCCTCGTTTGATTATTGCCTAAGCTGTTGTTTTAGTCACTTAGAAATTGGCTAGTTAAATTTAAAAATCCTCTGAGCAATGTGGTAACCGCCTAAGCCTAGGCGACGGCCAAATTCACCTCCGATATTTGTACCAATGTTAAGCACGTTATTGCGGATATGCGAATAGCCTTCTGGACGTTTTTCTTTCAAGTAGTCCCATATATCTTTGCGTTTTGCTTCGGCTTCAGGAGTATTAATCATGCGCAGGAAAACTGAGCAGATGCACATCATCATAGACAGGTAGTTTTCCATGTAGCGACGAAGCTTCTTTTGTACAACGTCTGCGTCAAGATCAACTGAGTCAATCATAAACTTGGTAACACGCAGTTGCTGATCAATACGAGCCTTCATGGTGTCTTCGTTGACAGATTGTCCTTCGCGGCCAATGAAGTAACGGTACATGTCTACGTCGAAATAGCGAATCGAATACACCGCTGGCAACGGGACATATACAAAGATATTATCAACGTAGAAACAATGCTCGGGCAGTACAAGCCCCACATCACGCAAAAGCTCGGTGCGATAGATTGCTGAATGCATCAGCAAATACTGGCTGGGCTTAAAGCGACCAATTTCGTCCCACGTGAATTCACGGTTGGTGGGGAACACATTGCGATAATCAATCGTTGTGTGGGTTCCCTCATAGACCTTTTCGTACACATAATTGGCAATTACCAAATCGCATGCATCACGCAGTTCGCTTTGGCTTCGAAGGTAGGGCAGAATTTCTTCCATTGCGGAAGCGTCAAGCCAGTCATCTGAGTCGACAACTTTGTAGTAACGCCCACGAGCGGTTTCTAGGCCTACGTTTACCGCCGAGCCGTGCCCGCCATTTTCTTTATGAATGGCGTAAATGGTTTCGGGGTAGCGGTTATGCCATTCATCAGCTTTTTCAGCTGTATTATCGCTAGAGCCATCGTTGACGATAAGGATTTCAATATCGTCTGATCCGTCATCAAGCGCCAGAAGCGACTCGATGCATTTATCCATATATTCAGCCGAGTTATAACACGGCACTGCGAATGTGATCGTTTTCACGCATTCCCTTTCTTCGTGAAACGGTCATCCCTATAAAACAACCGCGAACCATTTTAACGAGGGTGGTCCAAGTGCCAACTATTACCATATAAATCAGATAATTCCAGCAATCGCCCAACACAAGCGCTTGATAAAAAGTGGCTTAGTGTCAGGTATTTTGTTGTTCATAGACAGGAGAAAGAATGGCATCGTTCCTTGAATCGATTATTGTTCGCGCTAAAGCAGATAAGAAAACAATTGTTTTACCCGAAGGCGATGATCCTCGTACTCTTGAAGCTGCAGAGCGAATTTTGGCCGATGACATTGCTAACCTCATTATTTTGGGTAATGCAAAAACAATCGATGAAAGTGGTCACAATCTTGGTGGGGCAGAAATCATCGATGTCGATTCTTTTGAAGATAAAGAAAGTTTTGCTGAACAGCTTTATGAAATTCGTAAGGCTAAAGGCATGACTATTGAAGAGGCTCGCAACAAGATCAATGACGTCTTGTATTTAGGCGTCATGCTGGTGAAAACTGGTCGTGCAGATGGTATGGTTGCCGGCGCTTGTCATTCAACAGGTGACGTTCTGCGTCCAAGCCTACAGATTCTTAAAACTGCTCCGGGCGCAAAGTTAGTTAGCTCGTTTTTTGTAATGTGCGTTCCGAATTGTGAATATGGTTCCGAAGGTACGTTTGTCTTTTCTGATTGCGGACTTGAAGTTCAGCCCGATGCTGAACGTCTTGCAAATATTGCTGTAAGCTCTGCTGCTTCGTTTAAAGCTCTGGTTGGAGTCGACCCAATCGTTGCTTTGCTTTCGCATTCTTCATTTGGTTCAGCTAAGAATGATGATGCCTTGAAGGTAGTTGAGGCAACTCGTATAGCTAAAGAGCTGGCTCCGCAGCTTTTGCTCGATGGTGAATTGCAGCTTGATGCTGCTATCGTGCCAGAAATAGGCTCTGCAAAAGCCCCTAATTCGCCAGTTGCTGGCAAGGCTAATGTTTTAGTATTCCCTGATTTGGATGCGGGAAATATTGGTTACAAGCTTGTTCAGCGTCTGGCAAAAGCCGAAGCCTATGGGCCCATTACACAAGGTATTGCAGCGCCCGTAAACGATCTTTCGCGTGGGTGCAATGCGGATGATATTTATGGCGTGATTTCAATTACCTGCGTTCAGGCGCAGGGCTAGCACTGATTATTCGTAGCTAGAAGGGGAAACAATACGCCGTAAGGCAGCGATTAGCTTTTCGTTGTCTTGACGTGTGCGTACCGCAACGCAGAAATAGCCGTTGATTTTTAGTCCTGGAGTACCAGCTAATTTGCGGACAAGGAAGCCTTCGAGCTGTAAACGTGCGCTTAGCTCGTCAATGTCGTTAACGGCCAGTTTTAAATCGCCGCCGTTGTGGAAGCTACACATTACGTAGTTGGCTTCAGCAGGGAAGATATCGATGCCAGGAACGAGCGAAAGCATGCACTGCATCCAGGGAATTTCGCTGTACAAAAAGCCCCGTACGCCATCAAGTCGTGGGTATTCAGCAATATGCGGTTCGGCTAGAACTTCAGCAAACATCGTGACACAGGTGTTGTCGTAGAAGCGGCTGATTTCAGCGATGGTGTCGGGGTGTGCAATGCAGTAGCTAACGTGAGCGCCGGGCATACTGTACTGCTCGGTAAAAGATTGAATCACAACAAGATTCTTGTGTTCTTTTACCAGTGGCGCCATAGATTCGCCGCCAAGGGTAAGTTCGATTGATCGCTCGTCAACGACGACCCAGTCGCAGGTTTCCAGATATGACAGCAGGGTAGACCTTGAAAGCAAGCGGCTTGTGGGCCAGCTTGGATTCGAAAGAAGAGCTGCATCCAAGTCGATATTTCTTTGTGCCACCATATCAGCGGGTGGTGTAACGAAGCTTGCAGGAGAAGAAATATTTTCTGCTTCATGCCCAGCATTAGTAATAGCTAAAACATTTTCGATGGGGCACGGCATGGGTATGCCAACCTTACAATGCTCGAATGCTTGAGCAACTGCTTGAATCATGTTGGATACTGTGGTTCCGACCAAAAAGGACTCGACTGGCATACTAAATAAGCGAGCTAAGGCGCTTCGCAGCGTGTGCGCTTCACGGTCGGCAGAATATGACATCCATCCGTCAGCTATGGCATTGCGCATAGCGTGAGTAAACGAAGTGGGGGTGCCAAATGGGTTTTCGGTACCAGAAAAATCTATCCAAGAAATTTCACTGCGCACATCATAAGGGGGGCAAAGAGCTTGTTCGGGTATCGTAACAAGGTCGCAATGCTGCGAACGCGTTATGTCTGACCCAAACGACATTTTAACTAGTTGCCCTTTCCTAATCACACGATATTGTTGGAACGGGCGTGCACTGGTGGCAGATATAGTATGGTTAAGCAGCCGTTCAAATCTTACTGTTCCCGCAGGTAGATGCGGGTTTTCTATGCTATCACAATTCTATTCAAAGAGACATGAAATCATATTTCAAGTTTCAGATGTTAGACTGAAAGTATGTCAAATATGCATGAACATAACGAAACTCCTGATGCTTTTGAAGCCATTCCGTGGGTAGGGCGTGCGGTTCTTCTTGTCGACCTGGATGCCTTCTTTGCGTCTGTTGAGCAGCTTGATCACCCCGCATGGCGCGGTAAGCCAGTTATTGTGGGCGGAGATGCTGATAAGCGCGGTGTGGTTTCAACGGCGTCTTATGAAGCTCGAGCGTATGGTGTTCGCTCTGCTATGCCTGCTTCGATGGCTGAACGGCTTTGTCCCAATGCTATATGGACGCATGGCCATTTCGATCGGTATAAGGAAGTTTCTAATCAGGTCATGGCGATATTGCGCGACGAGACCCCGTATGTTCAGCAGGTTAGTATTGATGAAGCGTTCCTTGATGTTTCACCTACTAAGATTAATCGCGAGCACCCTGTAGCCATTGCTCGACGGATTCAGTCTCGGGTTGCCGAACTTGGTGTTACCTGCTCGATTGGGGTTGGGACTACTAAGGCGGTTGCTAAGCTTGCTTCTGATATGGATAAGCCTCGCGGATTAACAATCGTCCTTCCTGGAAGTGAAGCTAATTTTATGGCACCGTTGCCTGTGCGTGCGTTAAGCGGCATTGGTGCGTCAGCAGAAAAGAAGCTTCGGAATCGAGGTATTACAACTTTAGGTGAATTGGCTGCAGCCGATGATGACATGATTGAATCGATGCTCGGTAAAGTTGGCCGCGTCATGTTGGACAGGGCGCGTGGTTGTGAAGAAGCACCTATTGTTGCCGATGACGAAGTAAAGTCGGTTTCAAATGAAACTTCGTTCGCTAAAGATCTTACTAATCGCGATGATATCGAAGCGGCAATAGACACTATGGCTGCAAAGGTTGGAAGACGCCTGCGTCGTAAAGCACTTGCTGGGCAAACGCTTTCTCTTAAGGTTCGCTATGCAGACCGTACAGTTCGAAGTGTTCAGCAGCAATTACCCGCGCCAAGCGATAACGAGTTCGAGTTTCAAAGTCTTCTTCATGAAATGCTTGATGAACTTTGGCAACAGGGAATGGCTTTACGTTTGGTTGGGGTTGCTGTTACTGGCTTCGATGATGGCTTAGACCACGAGCAACTTGCGTTGTTCGTGGATGATTGTTCAGATACCGAAAACTTAGAAGCTCATAGGAATTTGCAGGCGGCGACTGACAGAGTGAAAGAACGTTTTGGCGAAGGAGCGCTTCGCTATGGTCGCGAATTGCGTTTTAAAGATGCTGGCACAGGCAGTTCTTCCAAGAATCCAGCTGATTACAAGTAGCGAAATCAAAAAAGAGCACCCATCGGGTGCTCTTTTCGTTTAGCGATGTTCGCCCATGAAGAACAGAGCAAGGCACCCGGGGCCTGTATGGGCTCCAATAACAGGGTCAAGGTAGTTCCAACGAATATCGGTGCAACCGAAGCGCTTGCGAATTTCTTCGACAAGAATCATAAGGTCTTCTTCACAGTCGCCGTGCGAAATAAAAACTGTTTGATCAGCGGTGGGCTTGCAGGCGGTTTCTTCCATGTGGTCGACTAACGCCATAATTGACTTTTTGCGGCCACGGACTTTGTCCATAGGAATAAGGTGTCCTTCGTCATCAACATGAAGAACGGGTTTAATGTTAAGGAGTGAGCCAGCAAAGGCGCTGGTGCGTGATACACGACCACCGCGGAACAGGAACATCAGGTCTTCAACAGTAAACCAGTGAGAAACCTTCAGGCGATTTTCTTCTACCCATTTCAGGGTTTCTTCGATGGTCGCATCGTTTTCGGTTGCGTACTGGGCAGCCTTGTAAACGAGTAGCCCTTGACCCATTGCTGCTGCCAAGGTGTCAACATGCATAAGCTTGCGGTCGGGGTATTCTTCCTGCAGAGCATCTAAAATGCCAGACATTGCTTCGTACGTACCAGAAAGTCCACTAGAAAAGCCAACGTACAAAATGTCGCGACCCTGATCTAGAATGCTGCGGAACTTTTCTTCAGCCTTGTCTTGATAGGGTAGTGAGGTCGTAAAGATTTTGCCATCACGCATCATGTTAAAAAAGCGCTGCAAATCGCTTTTTTCGCCTTCGGTATAGCTTTGGAATTCTTCGCCATCGCTCATAAAACGAAGCGGCAGAATATGCAGGCCGAATTCTTCAATCATGCTGTCAGTTAAGTTACTGCTAGAGTCAGTAATCATCTCGAATTGCATAGACTGTTCCTTTCAAAAGCAACTATGTCAAACTATTGTACACAACTTTGAATGATTGAGTAAAAGCTTTGATAAGTCATGGCAATTCTTCTTAGTAACGAGTAGACCTGGGATTTAGAAGTAGATTCATCAGCTATTTATAAAGTGTGCAATGGTCGCAAAGAATGTGTTTGACGTTGAATCTTCGTTTATACTTATGCAGTTTGAGTTTGAACTGCTGAAAGGGATATTGTGGCAAACAGTTACAAAGATACGATGAATCTGCCCCAGACCGATTTTCCGATGAGGGGCAATTTGCCCGAAAACGAGCCAAAGCGTCTTGAAAAGTGGGAATCCGAGCGCTTGTACTGGCGTGTTCTGGAAAAGAATAAGGATAATCAGCCCTTTATTCTTCATGATGGCCCTCCGTATGCAAATGGCCCTATTCATATTGGCCATGCCTTTAACAAAATCTTGAAAGACTTTGTGAATAAGTCCCATGCTCAGCGTGGCTATCACACGCCTTATATTCCTGGGTGGGATTGCCACGGTCAGCCAATCGAGCACATGGTTGAAGAAACACTAGGAACAGAAAAGTTCCGTGAGACCCCTCAGCCTGAAGTACGTCGTCTTTGCCGTGAGTGGGCTGAAAAGTACGTTGGCGTTCAACGTGAAGGTTTTAAGCGTCTTGGCGTTAATGCTGATTGGGAGCATCCGTATCTTACGTTTATCCCTAACTTTGAAGCTGGCAACGTCGAGATTTTCAAGCAGATGTATCTTGATGGCGCCATTTATCGTGGCCGTAAGCCAATTCACTGGTGCAGTCACTGCCATACTGCTCTTGCTGAAGCAGAAATTGAATATGGCGATGAAGTCTCGCCAGCTATTTTTGTGCGCTTTGAAATGACCACCGTGCCTGCTGGTCTTGAAGCATGGGAAGGAAAGCTTGATGTAGCTATCTGGACCACGACACCCTGGACGCTACCTGCAGACGATGCGGTTATTTTGCATCCTGAAGAAAACTACGTAGCTGTTGAACATAACGGCCGCGCAGCTATTATGGCCGAAGCTCTGGTTGAAAAGCTGGTTGAGAAGTTTGGCTGGGAAGATGCCAAGGTTGTTGAAGGCTTTAAGGCAAACGGCACCGAACTTGCAGGTAATAAATATAAGCAGCCTATCTTTGCAGACCAAGGCGAAGAAGGCGTGTTTATTTATGCTGATTACGTCACCATGGAAGATGGTACTGGCATTGTTCATACCGCTCCTGGTCATGGTGTTGACGACTATTTGGCAGGTATGAAGTTTGGCGTGCCGGTAGTTATGCCTGTTGATGATGACGGTCGTTTCTATGTGGGTGATACTATTGGTTTTGGTGGCCCGTTCAGTGGCATGGAAGTAAACGAAGCCAATCCTGTAATTATTGAATGGCTTCGTGAACGTGGAATGCTTATTCTGCATGAAGATATTAACCATAGCTATCCACATTGCTGGCGCTGTCACGAGCCCGTTATCTTCCGTGCAACCAGCCAGTGGTTCGTTTCGATGGATGATACTGGCTTGCGCGAAGCGGCTATGAAGGCCATCAACGAAGACGTTCAATGGATTCCCTCATGGGCATCTAATCGTATTGGCGCTATGGTTTCAGAACGTCCTGACTGGTGCATTTCGCGTCAGCGTTCATGGGGTGTGCCCATTCCGGTCTTCACCTGTAGCAAGTGTGGTCAGACGGTTGCAACTGAAGCTACCTTTGATGCGGTAATCGATCTGTTCTACAAAGAAGGTGCTGACGCTTGGTTTACGAAGCGTCCGGCGGATTACTTACCTGCAGATACGTGCTGTGATGCATGTGGCGCTGGTGTTGCTGACCTTGAACCAGAAAAGGACATCCTGGATGTCTGGTGGGAAAGCGGCGTGTCACATCAAAGCGTTCTTCGCCATCGCGCTGATGAAGGTCTTCAGTGGCCCGCAGATATGTACCTTGAAGGTTCCGACCAGCATCGCGGTTGGTTCCAGTCTTCGCTGCTTACCAGTGTTGGTGCATATGGGCTTCCGCCTTACAAGTCTGTCATGCACTGCGGCTTTACCGTTGACGAAAATGGCGAAAAGATGTCGAAGTCAAAGGGTAACGGAATCGATCCTGCTGACGTAATGGCAAAGTTTGGCGCCGATGTTTTGCGTTTGTGGGTTGCTTCGGTTGACTATTCGCATGACGTTTCCATTTCCGATGGCATCTTGAAGCAGGTTTCAGATGCTTACCGTAAGTTCCGCAATTCCATGCGTTTCCTGCTTGGTAATTTGTCTGACTTCAGCAATGATCAGATTGTTGCTTCGTGGGACGATCTTGAGCCTGTCGATAAGTACATGATGGCAAAGGCTTATAAGCTGCTGCTTGACTGTGAAGAAGCGTATGACACCTATAAGTTCCAGGGTGTTTATCGCTCGTGCTACGACTTTGTAAACGAGCTTTCTAGCGTATACATGGACGTTACGAAGGATCGCTTGTATTCCGAGGCGCCTAATTCACCGCGTCGTCGTGCAGTTCAGACTGTCATCATGAACATTCTCGAAGTGCTTGTTCGTGTTCTTGCACCCATTCTTTCCTTTACGTGTGACGAAGTTTGGGAAAACTATCCCGAGTCGTTGCGTACGGATGCTGACCGCCCGTTCAGCGTTCAGCTTGCTGGTTGGCCTACGCGTGAAGATTTTGCTCCTGCTTTACCTGCAGATGGCGGTGCTTCGGATATTGAAGCATTCGCAGTTGCTATGGAGGTACGCGAAGTCGTAACGAAGGCGCTTGAAGATGCTCGCGCTGAGAAGCTGGTTAACAAGAGTCAGGAAGCTGCTGTTCGTGTTGTTGTTCCCGCTGAAGCACTGAAGGTTGTTCAGGGTTATGACAGCTCTGTCTTTGAAGAACTGTTTATTGTTAGTGGCGTTAGCTTCGAAGCTGGCGATGAATATGCATGTGAAGTAAGCAAGGCTGAAGGTGAAAAGTGTCCGCGTTGCTGGAACTACCGCAGCCTTGGTGGCAATGCAAATCATCCTGATGTTTGCCAGCGCTGTGGTGATGCGCTTGATGAAATTGGGTTTGTCGAATAAATGACTTCGGTTAATACAAACAAAATAGCAATAAGGACAACTGTCCTTATTGCTATTGTCATTCTTTGGGTTATTGCAGACCAAGTTACGAAATCGCTTGTTTCAGACCAACAAATGGGTGATATTTTTGCGGGCCCCTTTTTTGGTCTTATCGATTTTAGGCTTGTACATAATACAGGCGCCGCTTGGGGAATTTTCGCTGGAAACACAGCGCTCTTAGGCGTCTTTTCTCTTGTTGTTTGCGCCTTGCTTGTTGCTTATTACATTTGGCAGCGCAATGAAGTTAATATGCTACAAACCGTTGGGATTGCCCTTATCATTGCGGGCGGAATCGGCAATGTAATTGACCGTTTTATGCAGGGTTATGTTACTGACTTTATTGAATTTGCATTCATTGATTTCCCTGTGTTTAATGTTGCTGACATTGGTGTTACCTGTGGCTTTGTCTTGCTAATCATAGGTATCCTTTTGACAGCACGTAACGAATCAAAGGATGCTTAGTTGGGTGCTTCTCGCTTATATATGACGACAGCTGAAGATGAAGGCATGCGACTTGATGCCTTGATGGGTCAGCGAAATCTGTATGCCAGCCGTTCTGCTGCCGCTCATGCCATCGATGAAGGCAAAGTGCTTGTTGCTGGTGAATCGGTTTCTAAGAAGTATGTTGTTAAAGCTGGTCAGCCCATTGTCTATGAAATCGACGAACCCGAAGTTGATACACCTTTAACGGGAGAACCAATTCCTTTAGACATTCGCTACGAAGACGACGACATCATCGTTCTTTCAAAGCAGGCAGGGCTTGTCTGTCATCCGTCAGATGATCATCGCGATGGAACCTTGGTCAATGCGCTTATCTATCATTGTGGCGCCGATAATTTGTGTGATGTTCAGGGCGAAAAGGATCGCCTAGGCATTGTTCATCGTCTTGATATGGATACAACTGGCCTTATGATGGCGGCAAAGAACAATGTTGCTGGTGAAGCCTTAATGGCTGCAATTCAGGATAAAGTTGTTGATCGTCGCTATCTTGCGTTGGTTCACGGTGTAATTGCACATGATACCGGCATGATTGATGCTCCTATCGCGCGTCATCCAAAAGATCGTACACGTATGGCCATTCGTGATTGCGAGAGCGCACGCGAAGCTATTACGACGTTTACGGTACTTGATCGTTTCGAGGCTGGCCCTCGCGATAATGGCTATACGCTGGTCGATTGCAAATTGTTTACGGGTCGTACACATCAGATTCGCGTGCATATGGAATACGCTAAGCATCCGCTTGTTGGTGATCCGTTTTATACCGCTCACCGTCCACGCCATGATTCATCCAATTTGGGTTTAAATCGACAGTTTTTGCATTCGTTTAAGCTAACGTTTGATCATCCGATTATCGGGGAAACCATGCATTTCGAAGATGATTTGCCCGATGATTTGAAAGCTGTGTTGGCAGATCTGGCGCCTCGAAAAATGTAGCACCAAGCGCGCAATTATATTAATGTGCCAACAACAGGTTTAATGCTTAGAAAGGCACTGATATGAAAACGGTACTTATAGGCGTTACTGGTTGTGTTGCAATTTATAAAACATGCGAAATTATCCGTGGGCTTCAAAAAGCGGGTTTGCGCGTAAAGATTGTCATGACAGAAAGTGCTACTCACTTTATTAATCCTACGCTGTTTCGCTCATTAACTCGTGAGCCTGTCGCGGTTGGTCTGTTTGATGATCGTGCTGGAGATCCTATTCATCACATCTCGTTATCTAAGGAAGCCGATCTGTTTTTAATTGCACCTTGCACGGCTAATGTAATTGCGAAACTTGCAAATGGTATTGCCGATGATTTATTGACAACAACAGCTTTGGCAACAAACGCCCCAATCGTTATTGCTCCAGCAATGAACGTGAACATGTACAACAATGTTGCGACGCAGCAGAATATGGAAACGCTTCGTTCTCGCGGTCTTGCTTTTATTGATGCTGAAAGCGGCTACCTTGCCTGTGGAGATACGGGAAAAGGCCGCTTAGCAGATCCAGAGGTAATTGTTGATGCGGTTGTTAAGATGTTGCTTCCTAAGCGCGATTTGCTTGGCAAACATGTTCTGATTACAGCTGGACCAACTGTTGAACCAATCGATGCTGTTCGCTTTATTTCTAATCCTTCTTCGGGCAAAATGGGTTTTTCGCTTGCTCAAGCTGCGGCTGAACGCGGGGCGGAGGTAACTCTTATAACGGGTCCTGTTTCTTTAAGTGACCTTTCGGGGGTTTCTACAATTCGTGTGCAGACAGCTCTTCAGATGTTTGACGAGGTCGATGCTCGTTTTGATAGTGCTGATATTGCAGTGTTTACCGCTGCCGTTAGCGATTATCGTCCTGCTCAGGCAAGTGCCACCAAGCTTAAAAAGGGTAGGGATGACGACGCGCTAAGTTCAATTAGCCTTGTCGAGAACCCTGATATTCTTGCCACGATGGGTTCCCGTAAACGTGCAAATCAGCTTGTTATAGGCTTTGCCGCTGAAACGGAAAATCTTGAAGCGAATGCGCGTGAAAAGCTTACGACTAAGCATGCGGATTGCATCGTGGCCAACCTCGTAGGAAACGGGCAAGGATTTGCTGCAGATGAAAACGAAGTCCTGTTTGTTACTGCTGAAGAAATCAAAAAATTGCCACGTATGCAAAAGGAGCAACTTGCGCATGCTATCTGGGATGAAGCATTAATAATGTACTAAATTAGTCATATTCTTTATTCGCTTCTTTTCAGTTAAATAACGGAGGGAATGAAGAAGCGTCTCGTTGATACGTGACTGCTATAATCCGTCTTGATATTTGAGGGGATTTGAGGTGGGAGCATAAGGGTTTTCGCGATCATAGTCATTGGCCTGCTGATTGTAGGGCTAACGATTTGCGCCTTTTTAACAAGGCGTTCACGTCGTTCTATTGCGGATGAAGTTGCCCTTTTGCTTGTATCTTTGCTACCTGCCATGATTGGTAGCTTTATTCATTTGGTATCTCTTACCTTACCTTTAGCTCGTGTTGGGTTCTATATGTATATGACCGGTATCGACTGGTCTGTCATCGTTGTTCTTAGGTTTACGGCCATTTACTGTCAGCTGCCTTATTTGAAATCGAAGTGGCGTCTTATTGCGAACATCATCATTGTGCTTGATGTTGTTCAAATCATGCTTAATCCATTCTTTGGGCATGCGTTTTCAACGGTTGAACTGGTGGTTGACGGTCTGCCGTATTATTCCGTAGTACCAGGAATGGGTTTAGCAGTGCATCGTGTGATTGCTTACACGATCTATTTCATTGCACTTGGAATTGTTATCTATAAGACAGTTACTGCTACAAAAGCATATGCAGAGCGTACTTTAGTAATTGGTCTTTGCATGTTTGCATGTGGGCTTTTGGAAACCTTTTACATCTTTACGGATGTAAACATTGACTTGTCTGCAATTGGCTTTGGTTTTTATGGCCTTCTGGTGTTCTATTTTGCTATCTATTATCGTCCCATGCGTCTTTTGGACATTATGTTTGGCCGTGTTGTTGAAAGCATGAATGCAGCCGTGTTGTTTTTCGATAACGATGGGGCCTGTATCTACGGAAACCAACTTGCGCGCCAATTTATTCTTGATCAATCAAAAGGACATCCGCCTAAAGATATTGCCAAACTTATTGGTGAAGCCATTGGTGGTTGGGGTGGTACTTTTGATCAGAACTGGTCTAAAAGAGCCGTTGTTGAAATAAGTGATGAAGAGCACTATCTAGATGTTTCGGTTAAGCAGATTATTGATGATGAAAATAAGCACGTTTGTGCCGCGCTAACGCTTCGGGATGTTACTAAAGAAGTCAATAAGCTTGAAGCCGAGGAATTCCTTGCCACTCATGATTCCTTGACAGGCTTGTACAACGAACGCACCTTGCATCAAAGAACCCGCATGCTTCTTAGACACAATCCCAGAACTACGTTTTTGGCGGTTGCTATCGATATTAAAGATTTCAAAATCATCAATGATGTATATAACAATGAATATGGTGACGAGCTTCTAAGAATTGTTGCGAGTGAAATTAGATTACATGCTCGCCCTAAGACTATTTATGGGCGCATTAACGCTGATAGATTCGCGATTTTTGTTGAAAAAGAAGGCTTTTCTGCGGAGTATATGGAAGAGCTTCTGCAATCCTTTGGGGAGCGTGCTACCAGTTTCCCAATTGTTGCACATATGGGCATCTATGAAGTTACTGATCGAAGCCTGTTGCCTTCGGTTATGTATGATCGCGCATTTATGGCCATTAAATCTATCAAGAACGATTTCAATAATCTTGTCGCTGTGTATGATGACACGATGCGAGAAGAGCTGGTTTGGACACAGACAATTTCAAATCAGGCTGAGCGAGCTATGCAGGAACGACAAATACGTCCTTATTTACAACCTCTCGTTAATGAAAACGGCACTGTTGCTGGTGCAGAGGTACTGGTTCGTTGGATTCATCCAGAAGAAGGCTTTCTTTCACCAGAACGTTTTGTTCCCATTTTTGAAGATAATGGCATGATTGCACGCCTTGATACGTATATGTGGGAATGTGCGTGTGAAATACTAAGCGATTGGGCTGATAGGGGTATTGATTATTACCTATCAGTTAATGTGTCGCCTAAAGATTTTTACTTCATAGATGTCTTTTCAACAATCACGGGTCTAACTAAGAAGTACGACATTAACCCAGCAAAACTACGACTTGAGATTACAGAGTCGGTTATGATGACTGATCTTGAGAATCGTTTAAGAATTATAGACAAGCTGCGTGCTGAAGGTTTTCTTGTAGAAATGGATGACTTCGGAAGTGGTTATTCATCACTGAATATGTTGAAGGATATTCCTGTTGACGTTCTAAAGATTGACATGATGTTCCTGTACAAAACCAAAGACCAGAAAAAGGCCGAGACCATTTTAAGAACAATTATCGATTTATCGAGTCAGCTTGGGATACCGTCAATTACTGAAGGCGTAGAAACAATTGAGCAACTAAATATGCTTGTCGACATGGGTTGCACCATGTTTCAGGGATACTACTTTGCAAGGCCTATGCCCGTGTACGAATTTGAGGAGCTTTATCGGGTAGCGGAAAAGTAAGGATTCTTGCTTTTGTAGGGAGCTGAAGGCAAGCATGTCGGAATGGAGAGGCAATTCGCCATGCATGATATGAAGCAAGAAGAAGGCTTGCATGCAGATAGTAGCTTTGTTTCTATGCCCCAACGCGGGCCGATGAGTGCATCCTCTTTAAGTATCGACGGTGCTCCTCCAGGCACTGATTATCTTACCGGTGCTCTGAATATGCCTGCTTTTGGCGCAATCTTTGCGAAAGAAATATTGCCAGCGCGCCGTAATCTTGCTGCAGTGTGGTATATCGATCTTCGCCATTTTCGGTCTGTTAACCCTAAGTATGGCTTTCCAAAAGGTAACGAAATCCTTGTCGGTCTTGTTCAGAGTATTAGGTCAATTCTGTCGCGCAATAACCCTGTAGTCCGTCTTGGTGCGGATCGTTTTGTCTTTATGACCGATGGCCTTGATTACGAACAAGCAAAAGAAGGTTTTTTCAAACTTGATGAAGCGCTAAAACGAAGTGCTCTTAAAGCGGGCGTGCGAGTTCCGCTTGCTATTGCGGGCGGTATCTATTACTTATGCGATGTCGATTACAACGCGGGAAATCACATTAATGCGATGAACTACGTTTCGATAGCTCATAAAAACGCCCGTAACGAGCGCCGTAGCACGCTTGTTATGTTTTCGGATGAAGACTTAGAACAAGATAATCGTCGTCTTGTTATTGAGAAATCGTTCGATGCTGCTTTAGAAGCTGAGCAAATCGAAGTGTGGTATCAACCTCAGTTTGACTACATCTACGGTGAAGTAATTGGTGTCGAAGCGCTTGCCCGTTGGGATCATCCAGGGCTTGGATGGTTGGAACCTACTGAATTCATTCCTATTCTGGAAGATTGTGGCAAGGTGCATGACCTTGACCTGTTTGTTTGGGAAGAAGCATGTAGAAGTGCTGGTAGGTGGCGTAATACTTCATACGAAAAACCAGTGCCAGTTTCTGTAAACGTATCTCGGTCGGAATTGTTCGAGCATGATATTGTTCAGCATTTTCTGAAGTTAAAGCAGAAGTATGACCTACCCGATGGAAGTCTGCGAATTGAAATTGCCGAGGAAGTATTTCTAGAAGAAGCTGAACGCTTAGAGGAAATCGTAAATGAAATGCACAAGCATAAGATGCTTGTCGAGATGGATGATTTTGGCAAAGGCTACACTTCATTTAATGCGCTGAAAGGCCTGAATGTTGATGCGGTAAAGATGGATATTGACTTTGTAAAGTCTGCTATTTCTGAAGACCGTGGTGGTGTTGTTTTAGGTTCAGTAATTCGAATGCTTCAAGGCTTAGATATACCTATTATTGCAGAAGGAATTGAATCGCGCGAACAGGCAGAAATGCTTAAGAATATGGGCTGTTATTACATGCAGGGTTTTCTGTTTTCGCGCCCCTTGCCACGCAATGAATTTGAAGGCTTTATTGCTTCGACAAATACTGATGACAATAGTTTAAGCAAGCGTAATCAGGCTTCTCATCTGGATGACCTTACAAGATTTGATTCGACTTCATCGTATCTTTTTAATAATGTAATGGGTGGAACAATCTTTTTCTCTATTAACAATGGCATTACCGAAAGCATTCTTGTTAATGATGAGTTTTATAAATGTTGCGGTTTGCAGCGCGATGAATTTGGCAACAAAAAGGTTAATCCCATTGCCGAGATTGATGAGGAATCTCGAAAAACAATGTGGCGTGCGTGCGCGGAGGCCCGTGAAAATGGTGCTGCACTTGGCCGCGCGAAGGTGCGTTTAACAGGGCGTTGGATCGATGGCATTATTCGTTATTTAGGTCCTAGTGCTCGTGGCGATATCTTTTCGCTTATGGTTTATCGCTGGGGCGACCTTGCAGGCTCTGCCGAGAATAAGCTTGTACAGTCCGAATATGACAGTGCTTGGGCGCTTAGTATCATGGACAAGGTTTTACCTTCGGGCTACTTAAAGATTGCAATCGATGATGAAATGCTTATTGATTATGCTAGCTCGGGCTTTGTTGAGAATACTGGTCTATCCTACGAGGAATTCTTGCGTAGGTATCACAACTTGTTTTCTGAGTTTGTGGCTCTATCCGATCGGGTGAAACTTAGGAATGCCCTGCTTGAAGCCCTTAAAACAGGAGACCTGATCGATATGAACCTTACGGTTCATTATGGCTTTAGTGGGGAAAGAGTCGCTCATTTTTACGGTCGAGCAGATTATAGTGATTCTGGTAAGCCTTGGTGCTACGCGGTCGTATTTTTTAAGGATATGAATGAAAAGGGTCTTGTATCCTTTGATTCTGATGTCAGGCGTGAACACATAATCACATTTGATTACACGTTTGCTGACGATAGGCTTATCATTCATGATTTGCATGCAGAGGCAGGCGCTCGAGACATCATTCTTGATAATTGGCTTCGTGAACTGGATTCATTCCCAGCTAATATTTCGAAGTTTAGTGCGTCGAAAATCTTGGCAACAATGAGGGATTTACGCCACCATCCTTCTTCTGGTTTCACTGATCTGAAGTGCAATTTACGTGGTGGGAACGCTCAGCGTTGGTACCACATCAATTTCGCTTGCGAAACAGATGAACACGGCCTTGCGGCTTCTCTGCATGGGTACGCGCAAGATGCTAATGACCATATGGGGTCTGCTAAGTGGTGGCGTCGCCAAGCAGAGATTGACCAGTTAACTGGATTGCTGAATCGAAACACTGTCGAGCAAGATATCAACATGTCGATGCGTACCAATGGTGCTGGCATGATGTTTATGATTGACCTTGATTCGTTTAAGCGAGTTAATGATGACTTAGGTCATTTAACCGGAGATGCTTTGCTGCGTGACGTTGCTAATGCGCTTTCTGAAAGCTTTAGAGAAGGCGACGTGTTGGGTCGCTATGGAGGAGACGAATTCGTTGCCTTCGTTCCCGTTGCTGCAGGTGATCCTCATTCAATTGCCGAGAATCGTTGCAGGCGAATTATTCAGGCTGTTTCATCGATTGAGATTTCTGATGGCGTGCATGCGGGATGTAGTATTGGTGTCGCGATTTCTCGTAATCGTGAATCTACGTTCTATGACTTGCTTGAAGTGGCTGATCAGGCTATGTACCGAAGTAAGCTAACAGGGAAGGGCTGCTATACGCTTTTTGATATGGATTAAGCGACTGATGAAAAGTGGGGATAAGCATAAGCTTGCCCCCACTTGTTAATCTAGGTTTCGTTCCTTTGAGTTACAGAATCTTTTTTAGACTACCCAGAAGGCCGCGTGCAACGCCAGACCCTATTGAGCGGCTAGCCGAAGTAAGTGCTGCATCAATAAACTTAGTTTTAGCTTTTCTATCCGCTTCTTCTTGCTTTAAGCGAGCCTTTTCTTCGGCTTCTGCTTTGCGGAGTGCTTCTCGTTCTTCGCGTTCAGCCTGACGCTGAGCTTCACGAGCCTCGCGTTCTGCCTGCTGTTGAGCTGCCTTAGCTTCACGTTCGGCCTGTTTCTCTTCAGCTATGCGACGTTTCTCTTCTTCCTTTTCTTCGGCTATGCGTTGTTTTTCAGCCTCTTTTTCTTCAGCCAGCCGCTGCTTTTCTTCTTCGGCTGCTGCTCGGGCTTCTTCCGCCGCTTGTTGAGCTGCAATGATGCTTGCATTCAAGATTTCATAGGCGCTTTCGCGGTCGATGGTAACCTCATACTTCGTACGAAGTGAATCATTGGCCACGATGTAGTCTTTGGCGTCATCTGGTGCTGCATCCATCGAACAGGTTGGTGCAATAACCATTGC
>JAZQRZ010000026.1:0-9548 GCA_045629845.1 Eggerthellaceae bacterium
CTTGAGGACTTCCGCAAGGATCCGATTGCTAACCCGCTTGGTACGCCGTCGGGCAAGATCGAGATTTACTCCGAGGATCTCGCTAAGCTCAACGACGAATGGGAATTCGATAACGAAGATCGTATTCACCCGATTCCTGATTTCCATCCTGGCTTCCAGGGTTATGGCGAAGTAACCGACGAGTTCCCGCTGTATTGCTCTGGTTTCCACTACAAGAGCCGTACGCATTCTTCCTTCGGCTTTATTGAAGAGCTTGAACAGGCAGCTCGTCAGCAGCTGTGGATTAACCCGATTGATGCCGATGCTCGTGGCATCAAGAATGGCGACACCGTATCTGTGAAGAGCCCGGCTGGTGAAATCCGCATCGAGGCACGCGTAACGAGCCGTATTATCCCTGGCACGATTGGTGTGCCGCAGGGCGCATGGCACGATGCTGATATGAATGGCGACAAGATTGACAAGGGCGGTTGTGTGAACACGCTGACGACTTATCGTCCGACGCCGCTTGCTAAGGGCAATGGCCCGGCACATTCGATCATCGCTCAGGTTGCGAAGGCCTAAGAGGGGGGATAAGAGATGACTCAATACGCATTTGCGTTTGATAGTTCACGCTGCACAGGCTGCAAGACCTGCGAGTTGGCGTGCAAAGACTATAAGAATCTTGATGCCACCGTTGCATACCGCAAAGTGTATGACTACGAAGGTGGCGACTGGGAAGTTGCAGCTGACGGTACGTGCAAGACCACTGCTTATGTGTACCACGTATCTATGTCGTGCAACCACTGCGACAACCCTGCCTGCGTGCATGTTTGCCCGACGGGTGCAATGCATAAGGATGCAGAGACTGGTCTCGTTTCGGTTGATGCTGACAAGTGCATTGGTTGCGGTTACTGCCATATGGCATGCCCGTACAACGCACCGAAGGTTGATCGCAAGGTCGGTCATTCTGTGAAGTGCGATGGCTGTGCTGATCGCGTTGCTGCAGGTCTTGAGCCGATTTGCGTTGGCGCATGCCCGCTGCGTGCACTGAGCTTCGGCACGGTCGAGGAAATGGCTAAACTGGGTGAACGCGCTGCAATTGCACCGCTTCCCGAACCTAGCTACACCAATCCTAATCTGTATGTCATTAGCAATCCCGACGCAAAGCCTGCTGGCTCTGAAACGGGTGTCGTAGCAAATCCCTTGGAGGTGATGTAATAATGGCCGCTGCTTTCAATGAGCTTCCTTTGGCGCTGTTTACCACGCTTGCTGCTATTGGTGCAGGTACATTCATCGCCTTGGCTTGCGCGTTCTTTACCGCCAAGCTTTCCGACGAGCAATTGGCTCGCGTTGATAAGATGACGCTGATCCCGGCTATCGTGGTTATCGTTGGATTTATCGCTGCGTTCTTCCATCTTGCTAGCCCCGGTGCTGCGTTTGGCGTGTTTGGTGGTGTCGGTCGTTCGCCGATGTCGAACGAAATCCTTGCCGGCGTAGTGTTCGCTGTGGTCATGATTGTGTACGTCATCATGGCTTTCACCGGAAAACTGTCTGAAGGCGCTCGCAAGGGCTTGTCTGTGGCGTTGGCTATCCTTGCCGTTGTGTTTGCCGCCTTTATGGGCTTAGCATACGGGATCGGCACCATTCCTACGTGGAATTCGCCGTGGCCTGTTGTGCAGGTGCTGGGCTATGCACTGCTTGGTGGTGCTGCTCTGGGCTCCTTTGTTCTGGCTATGGCTGGTGCTCTTGATGACGCCCTTAAGACTTCCTTCAAGAGCGGCGTAATCGTGATTGCTGTGTTCGGTTGCGTCCTTTCCGTTGCTGGTTTGGCTTTGATGGCTAGCTCGGTTGGTGGCTATTCGAACGCCATCATTACGGGCACACAGCTTCTGGGCGAAGCTATGACTTGTCTCATCGTTGCTGTGGTGTGCTTGGTGCTTGCGTTTGTTGCTCTGTTCATGGCAACGCGCGGTACGTCTTCCAAGATGTGGGCAACGGTTGCTGCAGTTCTTGTTCTTGTGGGTGTTCTTGCTGGGCGTTTTGTGTTCTACGCTTTGCAGATTTCGGTTGGCCTATACTTCTAAGTCTGCTGCTTACTGATTCGGGGTCGAGCGGTTCCTTTCCTTTCCTCGCTCGACCATTTTTAAGGCGAAGCGGGCGCATAGCGTCTGCTTCGCTGTTTGGCATAAGGGTGTGATGGAATGGATATGCAGTTAGAGGCAATTGCATTTACAGGTAATGCACTGGCCCCGTTTTTTCTAGAAGATCCCGAGAAGGGTTCTGCAGGCGAAAGCTTTGCCGCTTTTGCAGCTTTAGATGCGGATGCTGCTGCATCTGAGTGGCCTTTTGGTGAAAGCGCAGAGGTTGAACGCGGCATACGCAACATGGTAAGCGGCTTAGAAGCAGGCATTACCGACGATCTTGTTTGGGAGTTCAGGCGCTTGTTTGTGGGTCCTGGTCCTAAGGCGGCACCGCCTTGGGGGTCGGTCTATACCGATCATGACAAAGTCATGTTTGGTGAATCTGCATTAGAACTTGGTGCCTGGATGCGTGAACACGGCATCGAACGACTTTCCCGAGAAGGCGACCCTGAAGATCATCTGGGTTTGCTGTTATCTATGATGGCGTGGATTGCACAGAATAAGCCCGAGCTGCTTGATGAATTTCTTCAGAAGCATCTGCTTACGTGGTCGTCTCATTTCCTTGAGAAGATGGAATTTGAGTCGAAGCATCCGTTTTATCAGGGCCTTGCCGTGTTAACGCGTGCTAGCCTAGAGGGCATACAACTACAGCGTGGCATTCAAGTGATCTATCCACGCTTCTTTCGATAAGGGGACAAAGTGGGTTTAGAAAACGCCTTATCCGAGATTACGCTCGTTCTTTTTACCACGTTGGCGCCGTCGGGTGTGGTGGCGTGTCTTATGGTGGGTGCTGTGTTGCTGTTTTCGCATCTGTCCGATGAGTCACGCGCATTATTGAACAGAATTCTGGCACTTCCGTTAGTGGTGGCGTTGGTGGGGCTTGTTGCTTCTGCAACCCATTTGGGTAATCCTGGAAATGCTTTGTACGTTTTGGCGGGCATTGGTCGCAGTCCGCTTTCAAACGAAGTGCTGGCTGGTGTGGTGTTTTTTGGCCTTGCTGGTAGTTTTTGGTTCTATTCGTTTTCGCAAAAGCGCAATGTGGCAATCGAGCGTTTATGGGTTCTTCTGTATTCGATTGCTGGCGTGCTTTTCTTGATAGGCATTGCGTTTGCCTATGATGTTGAAACCATTATTACGTGGCATACCTCTTTGGTTCCGCTTGCCCTTGTTTTGAATGCCTTTGTAGGTGGCCCGCTTCTTGGTTTGTGTTCCTTTGCTGCCGCAAACAAGATTGGTGGCACTAATAATCTGCTTAGCCTTGGCGTTGCTAGGGCAGGAATCATCGTTTCTTTAGTTGCCTCTGTCGCTAATATCGTTTGCTATATTCAGCAGGTCGGCACGCTTTCAAGTCTTTCCAATTCGATTGTTAGTTTCACGCAGCTTGCCCCTGCATTTCCTGTGGGTATCGCTGCGTTTGCTGTGTTGTGTCTTGCCGCTGTTGCTGTTGATGCGCTTATGCTGCGCAGGACTGGCCAGTTGCGCCTTCCCGATACAGCGGTAGCCGCAGTACTTTCACTTATGGGTATTTTCATTATGCGCTTCATGTTCTATATGACTCACATGACGGCAGGTTTAGCTTACTAGTTGCCTTTAAATAGGCTGCGAGTTTACAGGTATTTATAAGTCTTGCTCAGGTAAAAGACGAAGAAGGTTGTAAACAGGAAAGCAATCACTTCCGATATAACCATTGCAAGCCAAATGCCGTCGGTTCCCAAGAATTGCGGCAGTATTAGTACTGCTGCAACTTCAAACACAAGCGTACGCATAAATGATATAAGGGCAGACACTTTGCCGTTGCCAAGTGCTGTGAACAGCGCAGAGCCAAACAGATTGAAACCCATAAGAAGATACGCCCAGTTAAATAGTGCGAAGCCATGAAGGGTAAGGCTTTTAACCTGTTCGTTATCGTGAACAAACAAATCGGTGATGGGGGCAGCTAACAAATGAGCTGCCACGGTTAACGTGATGCCCAGTACAAGCATTGTGATAATGCTCTTTTTGAACAGGTTTTTAAGCTCGTCAGTATTGCGGGCGCCGTGCTGGTAACTGATAAGTGGCGCGGATCCCATAGTGTAGCCAAAATAAACGGCTGCGAATATGAAGGCGAGATACATGATAATGCCGTATGCTGCAACGCCATCGGCGCCGATATAGCGCATAAGCTGGAAGTTGTAGAGCATGCTGACAATGCTTGTTGATGCAACGCCAACCAGCTCCGATGATCCATTTGCACAGACAGAGCCAAGCTTTTTAAACTGGACGCGTGGCTTAACAAGTTTAAGTAAGCTTGTTTTGCTTTTTCTGAAATAGATAAGTGGCAGTACACCGCCAACGCATTGGCCAATAACGGTAGCAATAGCGGCGCCAGCAAGTCCCCAGTTAAGCACGATGATAAATAGGGCATCGAGCGCAAAATTGGTTAGACCAGCAGCAACGATGAATATGAGTCCCATTTTAGGTTTGCCAGCTGCAGCGAAAAGCGATTCGAAGGCGCTTTGCAGGATGAAGCAGGGAAGCGCCATCAAAAGGATACTTCCGTATAAAACAGCAAGATCAAGAAGCTCTTCGGTAGCCCCAAGTGCCAGAGCGACAGGTTTTACAAGCACAAGTCCTAATGCAGCAATTGCGAGACCTGCTATAACGGAAGCAACTATAAGAAACGAAAACAGCTTGTGAGCGTCATCAATCTTTTTTTCACCAAGCAACTTAGCGGTTAGTGCACTGCCGCCAGCGCCAAGCATATAACCTGCCGACCCCAAGATGGCAACGAGGGGCCAAATAAGGTTAAGCGCAGAAAAGGCAGTGATGCCGACAAAGTTGGAAACGAATAGGCCGTCTATTACATCATAGAGCGTCATAAACATTTGCATGGCGATGGCAGGGGCAACGTAGGCATAAAGCCTTCGATATCCGAAGTGCCCTGATAAAGCGGTATTTGACATGGCTTACTTCACCGCTTCCAAGGCTGAGCGAAGCGCTTCCTGATAGGCTTTTAGGATACGAAGAAATTCGTAAATATCGTGCGCTCCAATCGTGTCAAGAGCGCAAGCTTCAGCGTCAAATACGGGAAGAATTTTCAGCTTAACAAGGCTGCGTCCTTTGGGAGTTAAGAAGATTCGTGTAGTGCGTCCCTCAGTGCGAAGCTCAAGGAGTTCCTGCTTGGCTAGCTTGTGAATGGAAGAGTTAAGCGTTTGTTTGCTGAGCAGCACTTCGGTGCCAATATCCTTTTGAGTGCATCCTTCGCCAAGGCGTACAAGGGCATACAGAATGTCGAAGGAACTGTCGGAAAGTTCCAGCCGTACCGCAAGTTCGTGGTACATGGAATCAATGTCTCGCCAGAAGCGGTCGATTTCACGAGTGTATTGGTCATCAAGAGTGTTCATAGGTATCCTTAGTCCGATTTCAGACTACAGTATAGTACGAAATCGGACTGTTCTTCAAAGCTTCACAAGCTTTGAATGGAAACGTAATGTTTTGGTTTAAGTAGGTACCTATTGACGTTCAGACGATTCGAACAGCGCTATAAGCTCTTGCTTGGAATGGACGCCAAGTTTTGCATAAATATTGCGACTGTGATAATTCACCGTGCCAGCTGCAATATAAAGTTCCTTTTGAATGCGAGCCGAGGTATAACCCTTGGCCAGTAAATAGCAAACTTCCTGTTCGCGCTTTGAAAGCCCATGGCTTTCGCAAAAACTTTCGAAAGAGCTTGTATGAAGCAACTTTGGTGTGCTTCCGATTTCGTGGAAAGAGCTTTCATTCTGAGAGGTTAATTCGTTGCTGACATCGATGCTTTTTTCACTGAATGAGTCTAAGGGTTGATTGGCGCCATTTACTGGTTCTAATTCTTCTTCTTGAGGCAGATCTTCTCCAGTCTCGAGGCGTAGCTTAGTGAAGCCTGAATAAAACCTCCCTGGGAGATGCTTCCAGGGAGGTTTTGGTTTAGCTGCGCTTTTGCAGTAGTGAGACTAGTTGTACTTATAAAAGCCTTCGCCAGCATTGATACCAGTTTTACCAGCGTCAATCATTTCCTTTAGCTTTGCTGCAATCCTGCCAGGCGTGGTAGAAGGGTCAGCTGCTTGTGGGTTCATAACAACAATGTTGTAAGCGGTTACCAGACCAACGACATCAAGGATGCGGAACGGGCCATTGGGGGCGCCAGTTGCCAAGCACCAGGTTTTATCGATGGTTTCGGGGTCGGCTACGTCGTTTGCAAACAGCGCCTCGGCTGCAGACAGGAACGGCACGAGCATCGAATTAAGGATGTAGCCAGGTTGTTCCTTGTGCAGGCAAAGCGGCACCATGCGGATGTCATCAGCAAACTTTACGATAGCATCGTAGTATTGCTGTTCGGTTCCTGCATGGCCCATGACTTCAGCGGTGTTTCCTGCCCAAATGTTGTTGGCGAAGTGAAGTGCCAGATACTTTTCAGGGCGTCCAGTGGATTCTGCAAATTGGCTGGGCAGCAGCGTGGAAGAGTTGGTGACAACAACGGTCTTTTCAGGCAAATGCTTGGCCAATTCGGTGTAGAAAGCAATTTTTTGCTCGGGGTCTTCAGCAACTGCTTCGATGACAAGGTCGGCATCAGAGAATGCTTCGTCCCAATCGGTTGTAAGAACAATGCTCGCGCGTGCGGGAGCTACCTTGGCGATAAGGGCATCGATTTCTTCAGCGGTAGCACCTTCATCAGAAAGGCCGCGTGCGCGCTTTGAAGGGTCTGCCTTTGTTGCTTCGAGCGTTGCTGCGTAAATGCCTGCAAAGCGATCAAGCTTTGGTGCGCAGCGTTCAATAGAGCCTTCGGAGCGCAGCCAAACTTTTACATTGAAGCCGCAATAAGCGCTTTGTAGCGCAATTTGGCTTCCCAGTACTCCACCACCTGCGATAGTGACGTTTTTGATTTCCATGAGCGTTCCTTTCTAAAAAGCCGAGCACGAAAAATCAATGAGCGTCTTACATTGGCAAGATAGAACACGTGATTCGCCGCATAATGTGCTCATATTTGGGAATATAACATGAGTCCATTTAGAAATGTATGTGCATTTAGTCGTTAATGTGTCGTGGTGATAGTGCAAGGAACACAGTGATTCGGTTGACAGTGCTTAGTTGTGGTCCTATACCAATTCAGGACAAAAGACTGTATTGGAGGACGCTAGGTAATGGCTGCAGTACTTGAAGCGGTAATGTTGGTTTGTTTTGGTTTGTCGTGGCCGATCAATGCAATGAAAGCCTGGAAATCGCGCACGGCGGTTGGTACATCGTGGACCTTTCTTGCGTTGATTACGTTTGGCTATCTTGCTGGCATTGCGGCAAAGTTTGTCGGCGGCACGATTAATTGGGTGCTTGCGGTGTACTTCATTAATCTAATTGCCTTGGCTGTTAATTGGGCTGTCTTTGCCCGAAATCGTGCGCTTGATGCAAAACGTAAGACTCCCAGTTACGTTGGAACGTGTTAAGATTCGCTTCAAAACTTGAGCGCCTTCAATGCACGAATCAATTGAGGGCGATGCACTACACGTATGGGAAACAGTGATGAACAGCAATAATCAAGTGTCTCTTGGTTCGTTAAGAGGCATGGGAATACGCGTGATATATGCGGCACTTGCTTGTGTGTTGGCTTTTTCTACGCTTGTTTCCGTGCTTGTTATCGCTGATTTGCACGATCATGACTGCACAGGTGATGATTGTCCCATCTGTCTTGTACTCGAAGTTTCCCAGGCGGTTTTGACTCTTGCTGCTTCAGGGGCTGCTTCGGGGGCTTTGGCGCTTGCCTTTGGTATCACGCTCGTTGCCGTCGTTATGATGCGCGAGCTTTTCCTTCCGGCCGATAATCCGGTAAGCCTTAAAGTGAGGCTTGTCATTTGATTCATGCTTCGGAATGCGAAAAGTCAGTCTCTTTTCGCGTTCCCTTATTCCATTTGAATTCTTGGAACTAAGAAGACGGGTTCGACTGTTGGTCGAAGTTGTCTAGATTGGAGCATGATATGAAAAAGCCTTTGATAGCGATTATTGCTGCATGCGCCCTGTGCTTGGGCCTGCTTTCAGCATGTGGTAACCAGGCGGCCTCGGTAAAGTCTGCCGATGTGTCTTCTTCTGCTGCGCAAAGCGGCGAACTGAAAGTTGTATGTGCAACATTCCCTGCATACGACTGGGTAATGCAGGTTCTTGGTGATAAAGCTGATGCCTGTGAGGTCACTTATCTTATGGATAGCGGCGTGGATTTGCATAGCTATCAGCCCACGGTGCAAGATATTGCGAAGATTTCTGATGCTGACTTGTTTGTGTATGTCGGAGGCGAATCGGATGGCTGGGCTGAAGATGCTGTTAAAGCAGCGGCGAATCCAAATCTGCATACAGTGAATATGCTTGAGGCTGTGGGTAGCGCTGCTGTTGAAGAAGAGGTTGTTGAGGGCATGCAGGTCGAAGCCCATGACCATGACCATGAAGCAACTCATGAAGAAGCCGCCAACCACGATCACGATCATGAAGCCGCTCATGAAGAAGCTGCCGACCATGACCACGACCACGAAGCCGAGGCTCATCATCACCATGACGGGGAAGAAGAGCCCGAATATGACGAGCATGTTTGGCTTTCGCTGAAGAATGCTCAGGTGTTGGTTGATGCTATTGCTGCTGGATTAGCTGAGGCTGATGCCGCAAATGCTGATGCCTATAAGGCTAATGCGCAGGCGTATAAGTCTCAGCTTGCAGAACTTGATAAGTCGTATGCTGCTGCTGTTGCTGCTGCCCCTAAGGATACGGTAGTGTTCGCGGATCGTTTCCCGTTCCGTTATCTCGTGGATGATTACAACATCAAGTACTATGCCGCTTTCGTTGGCTGCTCGGCAGAAACCGAAGCAAGCTTCGAGACCGTGGCGTTCCTTGCAAAGAAAGTTGATGAGCTGGGATTGAAATGCGTGCTGGTCATTGAAAACTCTGACCAAAGCATTGCGAAAACGGTTATTCAAAACACGCAAAGCAAAGACCAGAAGATTCTTGTTATGGATTCGCTTCAGTCGGTTTCAGCTGCTGATGTAAGCGCTGGCAAGACTTATTTGGGTGCTATGCAGGACAACTTGAAGGTCCTGACGGAAGCTTTGAGCTAGGAGTATCAATGACCTACCTTAGCTGCAAAAACCTTGCTGTCGGTTACGCAGGGAAGCCTGTCGCAAGTGGTATGACGTTTTCCGTCGGGGCCTCAGAGGCTCTCTGCGTTGTTGGCGAAAATGGCGCTGGCAAATCGACGCTTGTGAAAACCTTGCTAGGTCTTTTGCCTCCTGTATCGGGCGAAATATCGTTCGGTGAGGGGGTAGGGGCAGGTGAGGTAGGTTATTTGCCCCAACGGGGTGAATCGCAAAAAGACTTTCCGGCGTCAGCCTGGGAGGTGGTCCTTTCGGGTCGCGCTCCCCGGCTGGGCGCCAGACCGTTTTA
>JAZQRZ010000027.1:0-7198 GCA_045629845.1 Eggerthellaceae bacterium
TGAACACGCCGATGACCAGCTTGCCGCTGGCCTTGATGTCGTCGAGCGTGCGATACACGGCACCCGACCCCGACGTGCTAGCGCTGCCGCTGGCGCTGCCACTTGCAGCCGAACCGCTGCCCGATCCGCCGCAACCTGCCAGTACGCCCAACGCCAAAACCAGCGCCGCCGCAACTGCAGCAATTCCCAAAATCCTCTTCTTCATACCCCTCTTCTCCTTCACTCGTGCCTTTCGGCCTTTTTGAACTGTTACATAGTAGCGAATGATTGAGTATTAGAAAGAGAGATGGGCATTCTTTTTCCTGATACGGCTCTATCGGTTTTGGTGAATGCAGAAAAAGAAAAGGGGCTTAACCCCTTTTCTTTTTATTCAGTAACGTGAGACCTAACGGCAGCGAATTCAAACGTATGCAGGAATTCGCGAGCGCGATCGGTTTTTGGATTATCGAAGAACTGCTCGGGAATGCCCTCTTCAATAATATGGCCGCCTTCAAGGAAAATAACGCGATCAGCTACTGCACGCGCAAAGCTCATCTCATGCGTAACAATAATCATGGTCTTGCCTTCACGAGCAAGATCCAGAATAACGTCGAGTACCTCGTGCACCATTTCGGGGTCGAGCGCGGCGGTAATTTCGTCAAGCAGCATGATTTCGGGCTTCATTGCCAACGCTCGAGCAATAGCAACGCGCTGCTTCTGACCGCCCGACAACTGGCGCGGATAATCGTTACGCTTATCAAGCAGGCCAACACGTTCAAGCAAAGCTTCGGCTTCTGCTATTGCTTCATCCTTCGGGCGCTTCTGCACCTTTATGGGCGAAAGCGTAACGTTGTCGATAATGGTCTTGTGCGGGAACAAGTCATAGCTTTGGAACACCATACCCAGCTTCTGACGAATCTGCGCGATGTTGCGCGACTTCCCGTCAACTTCTTCGCCTTCGAGCAAAATGCGACCGCCCTGAATATCTTCAAGAGCATTGATGCAGCGCAGAAGCGTAGACTTGCCACAACCCGAAGGGCCAATGATTACGATAACTTCACCAGCACGCACTTCCAGATTCAAGCCATCAATGACTACATTGTCGCCGTACGACTTCTTTAAATCTTCGATGCGAAGTACGATTTCACGTTCGTCTACCATGCTTGCTCCATTTCAAAATGCGACAAGGAATTTAACCCCTTATCGCATTAATTGCTCCACTTCTTTTCAAGGTGGCTAGCCAAAAGACTAATAGGCCAACACACGAAAAAGTACATCAGCAAAATGATGCCGTAGATCCCAAATACCGCGTTGGGGCTGACCATGCGATTAGCTTCGATAATCTGCTGGCCAACTTTCATTACTTCAACCACGCCAATCATCATGACAAGACTGGTAGTCTTAATCATGCGAGTAACCAAATTGATTGACATAGGAATTAGTTGACGTACAGCCTGCGGAATAACAATGTGATAGTAGGTTTGTGCCTTGTTCATTCCAAGTGCAGCCGCACTTTCGTACTGGTGCTTGGGAATACTGGTAAGAGCGCCGCGCACCAGGTCGCCCATTTCGCCAATACCCCAGAAACTGAACACCACAATACTGGATACCTCTGCTGAAATGTTGATACCCCACACGCGCGTAGCGCCGAAAAAGACAATGAACATAAGCACGAGCTGCGGCATGATGCGTACGATTTCAAGATAGATACGACTAATGACACGCGCGACAGGATTCTTCCATGTCATAAACACGCCAAACAGCAGACCCAGCACGATACTAATGACTACTGAAATTAAGCTGATTTCGACCGCGACCCACAACCCGCCAAGCAAACGGGTCATATTCGCGCCCTTAAACAGCACGTCAAGACCCAAAAGCTCCATAGCGGAGTTTCCTTTCTGCGACCGTTCCTAAAATCGATACTGGCAAAATAATGATGAGATAGAAGATGACGAGCATGACCAAGCATTCCGTCGTCTTGTAATACAAGCCGATAAGGTCCTTTGCCACAAACATAAGATCCATAAGACTAATAGCGGAAAACACGCTGGTTTCCTTCAACAAGAAAATGATGTTGGCAACAAAAGACTGAATAGATAAGCTAACCGCCTGCGGCAACGTAATGTATCGCATAACCTGAGCAGGGGTCATTCCTAACGAAAGCGCACTTTCCGTTTGAATAGGATCAACTGCTTCAAGGCCACTGCGGAAAGTTTCGGCCATATAAGCGCCACCAAGCAAAGCCAAACCAAGCATGCCGCACGCTTCAGCAGAAATAGGCACACCAATACGCGGTAGTGCAAAATACATGAAAAACAGCTGAATAAGCAGCGGCGTATTTCGGAAGAGTTCGATGTATACGCACGCCAACTGATACAACACTGGAATCTTGAAATGCGTGATTACAGCAACGATAAGGCCGATAACAAGCGACCCTAAAATGCCAATCCAACCGATGCGCAGGGTAAGCCACATAGCTTGCTCGAACAACGGCAAATAATCTGCCATCGCAGCAAAATCCATATGGCTCCTTTCTATTCGGTCCTGCTCAGTAGTCGCAAATCACAGAGTATATACGAAGGACAGGAAAGCGGGAATAGACCCACGATAAACTCTTGTTTGCAAAGGTAAACGGCCTAAACAGAGCGGAGTGCGCCATCTGGAGCACTCCGCATCAGTCGTACAAAACACCCAGATTAACGCGCCTTAACGTGCACCCTCTTGTGCAACCAAGTTCGTTGCTCCATAACGTTCGCGTAACGCAGGCTTGTCAATCTTACCTGTAGAATTGCGCGGAACCTCAGAGAAGATGTAGCGACGCGGGCGCTTATAACGAGGCAGGTCAAGGCAGAAATCAGTGATTTCCTCCTCAGTCATGGTGCGACCTTCCTTCAGCTCGATAATGGCGCAAGCGATTTCGCCCAAGCGTTCATCAGGAATGCCAATAACTGCCACATCCTTAACCGCATCGTTGCCGCGAATATAAGCTTCAATCTGAACGGGATACAGGTTTTCGCCACCAGTAATAATGACATCTTTCGCGCGATCAACCAGCGTAATGAAGCCGTCGGCATCTATCTTTGCTACGTCACCTGTGTACAACCAGCCATCACGCAACGAATCGGCTGTAGCCTCGGGATTGTTGTAATACTCGACCATGACGCAGTTACCACGCAAGCACAACTCGCCGACATCGGGGCTGCCAGGTTCGATAACCGAACCGTCTTCACGACGAATTTCCGCTTCCCAACCCCAGCCAGGAACACCATTGGTTTCCAAGTGCTCAAAGTTTTCGACACCCAGATGGATACTGCCAGGGCCCATGCCCTCAGACAGACCGTAGTTGTTATCGTATTCGTGATTGGGGAATTGTTTCTTCCAGCGACGCACCAAGCTAGGCGGTACGGGCTGCGCGCCAATATGCATAAGACGCCACTGATCAAGACGATAGTTATTAAGGTCAACCTTACCGTCATCGATAGCATCCAGAATGTCTTGCGCCCACGGCACAAGCAACCACACCAGCGTGCAATGCTCTTCTGATACCGTTTGCAGAATCCAATCGGGGCGTACACCACGAAGGATTACGCCCTTGCTGCCGCTAACCAAGCTGCCAAACCAGTGAATCTTGGCACCCGTGTGATACAGCGGCGGAATGCACAGGAAGCAGTCGTCGCGCGTTTGACCATGATGATGCTGCTCGCACAGACCAGCCTGAAGCAAGCTGCGATGGTTATGCAGAATAGCCTTCGGGAAACCCGTCGTACCACTGCTGAAATAAATGGCTGCGTTGTCATCGTCGCTGATAACCACATCGGGCTCTTCAGCAGCAAAGTGCGTAACACGACGATTGTAGCTGTGCGCAAACGTCGGGCAATCTTCGCCCACGAAGTACAAGTTCTTAACTTGCGGAATGCGCTCGACAATCTGCTCGACACGACCGATGAATTCAGGCCCAAAGATAAGCACTTCTGCATCGGAAAGTTCAAGACAATACTTGATTTCGTCAGCGGTATAGCGATAGTTCATAGGAACCGCGACTGCACCCGCCTTCAGCACACCGAAATAAATCGGCAGCCATTCAAGACAGTTCATAAGCAAGATAGCAACCTTAGTATCGCGCTTTACGCCTGCATCAATCAGCAAGTGAGCAAAGCGATTTGCCTGGTCGTTGAAAACCTTCCAGCTGATTTCGCGACGATAACGCAGCGCGGGGGTTGCTTCTACCAGTTCGTAGTCGCGCCATGTTTTGCCACGTTCATCACGAATGGCAGGGTTAACCTCGACAAGCGCAATGTCGTCGGGATACTTGGCGGCGTTCATGATTAAGTAATCAGTTGCGGGCATGCCTTGTTCCATCCTCTCAAAAATGTGAAAAGAGCCTGACCCTTTTCACATGCAAAGCAAACGAAGCACAGTATAAGCGAATTGAACTTAAATGGGGCATCCGCCATCGACGAATGCCCCATTCTTAGTGCTTAGATGCGCCAAATAAACTAGACAATTTCTAGGTCGTTGCGATCGCGCAGCGAATAGCGCTTGCCCCACGGAGTAAGCGTAAGGATGAGATAAGTTAAGCCACCAGTAATCAAAGTGAAGCCAGAACCCGTAGTTACATAGAAAATTGGACTGTTTACGGTGCCAAACATGGGGTTATACACCATGAGACCGCAAGCAAGACCAACAACAATAGCGATAACACCAATGATATTGAAGCCACCTGGATACTTGTAAGCATCATGACCTTCCAGGAAGAAGGCTGACTTCAGCGACAGCTTACGCTTACGCAGGATAAAGCAGTCGACCAAAATGATGCCGTTAATGGGACCCTGCAGGTATGCAGCAATACTGATGAACGCACCAAAGTTTTCGGACACGCCACCCCAAATGGTAAGACCACTGATAAGAATAGCCATAACAATTACCAGGGCCTTATAAGAAACCTTTGGCATTGCAGACTTAATAACCATGTCGTTAACGTACAGGCCATTACCCATGGTGCCGATGTTTGCAAACGCCACCATGATAAGAGCCAGCAGCGACATTTCAGGGCCGCACAGCGTAGCCAGCATAACGGTGGGATCGGAAGTATATTCACCAACAGCTGCAAACATAACCAAGGCCATGATGCCACCAATAAACACGAACAGCGGAGCAATAATGCCATAAGCAGCGCTGGTAGACCAATAAGCAGAGCGTTCGCTGTGGCACAAACGCGGCAGAATATAAGCCTGCGTTGACCACGAAAACGCGAAGGCTACCATGCCTTCGTTCGAAAATGCGAAGGCCTCGAGCGGACTTGAATAGGCAGAAAGATCAGGCTGAATAGCTGTTAAATCAGCAGGCGATACGCTAAAGCAAATTCCAATAACAACGACACCAACAACCAACAGCGAGATAACCATGATGCGCGAGGACCACTTAATAACATCGGGGCCGCCCAAAGCAATAAGCACACCTAAGATTACGCATATCACACCCAAGAATGGCACGATAGCAGCCGGTATTGTTACGCCAAACACACCGAACAACTGCACCAGCGAGTCTCTAAATAAGTCGGCAGTAACAGCATACCAACCGAAATTCAAAACGGGACAAAGGAATGCCATGACTGCCACACCGTTCTTACCAAGGGCAGAACGCAGCCAAATCCACAGGTCGATGCCATAACGCGTCGAAAACCAAATCGGCAGCATTTCGAGCAAAATGAAGAAAACCGAAACGCCAAAAATGCTGATAAGCATCTGCTGGAAGTTAACCAAACCAGCAGAGTAAGCGCCCTGTTGATAACACCAGGTAGCAATTGCAAAACCACTCGTAACTAAGAAGCAGTCAGCAAACGAATACTTACGATCGCCCTTTACAAGCGGCACGATACCGAAAAGCGTTTCGTTGCGGATGAAATCATCATGCTTACCCATGATTACATCACCCCCGCAGTCAAGGTTGCAACCTCGACAACGACCAAGCAAATCGCCATGACCACACCTGCGATGATGTAGTCAATCTTCTTCATGCGCGTAGGAAACTCGTAATCAGAGCTTTCCATCATGCCCAAGCGCTTTGTCACCTCGGCATTCAATTCTGTTTCAAAATCTGTTTCGGACACTCTTTTTCCTTTCTAGCACTTTGCGGCAGGAAAAAATAAACGCTGAGCTGCGCTTTTTATCTTCCGTCCCCTTATGTGTTCAAAATTATAAGATTGTGATTGAAATTGAACAATGGAAAGGGCTAAGAAGGGTACTAGGAAACAGGTGAAAGGCATAGCTCTAGTGCTGTGGCAAAAAAATGTGGCAAAGGGTCAGACCCTTTGCCACATCGCGTGAATTATTACTTTGTGAAGTAATTACTTTGCGTCGTATTGAGGAATGGGAGTTTCGTCTACTTCGTCGAGGTTCTTGTCGTAAACGTAATGCTGTGTATCCCTTGCAATAACGGCTGAAAGACCAAGAACCGCAATACAGTTCGGTACCGCCATAAGAGCATTACTAATGTCGGACAAGTTCCACACCAAATCTCCACCGCCGATGCAACCCCAGAAAACGAAGAGCAAGAAGCCAATCTGATACGGACGAATACCCTTCTTTCCAAACAGATATGCTACGGCGCGGTTACCATACTGCGCCCACCCAAGCATTGTGGAATAAGTGAACAAAATCATGCCAACCGATAAAACCGCAGGACCAAGCACGGGAATTTCCGAGAACGCTGCCGTGGTCAACTGTGCTGCAGCAGTGATTTCACCAGAAAGAATGCCAGCCTGAATCTCGGGATTAGCCAACATGGTAGATACCAGCATAATGCCCGTAATAGCACATACGATAACGGTATCCCAAAACGTACCCGTCATCGAAACAAGTGCCTGACGTGCGGGGTTTTTTGTCGTCGCATTTGCAGCAACAAGCGGCGCCGATCCCAAACCCGATTCGTTGCTGAACAAACCACGCTTAAAACCAAACTGCAAAGCAAGAGCCACACTGCTACCTACAGCACCGCCAAATGCTGCTTCGCCCGTAAACGCACACGTTACGATAAGGCTAATAGCTTCACCGACAAATTCACCGTTCATGCCAATAATTACGATACAACCCGCAACATACAAAGCAGCCATCAGCGGTACAAGCTTTGTGGTTACCTTCGTTACAGATTTAATGCCTCCCATAATGACAACACCAACCAGAATCATGAGCACAACGCCAATCATGATAGAGGGTGC
>JAZQRZ010000028.1:0-3372 GCA_045629845.1 Eggerthellaceae bacterium
GTGTTATCATCCTGACTGGCCTGCTTGGTCTGTTTGACGACGCTTCCAAGGTAATTCACGAACGTTCGCTGGGCTTAACGCCGCGCGGCAAGCTTATCGGTCAATTCGCAATTGCTACGGTGTTTGCCGTAATCGCGGTAATCAACTTCTATATCCAGCCCACGGTTATCATTCCTTTTATTGCTACGATTGACCTGGGTGTTTTGTACACCGTTATTCCGCTTGGCCCTGATTCGGGCATTTATATTCCGTGGCTCTACATTGTGTTTGTCGACATTCTGCTCGTTGGCATGTGCAACGCTGTTAACCTGACCGACGGCCTTGATGGTCTGGCGGCGGGTACTGTCATGGTTGTAATGCTGGTCATGGCGGCTATCGCATTCCGTTCAAATCTGCTCGAGCCCGCCATCGTTTCCGCGGCGCTTGCAGGTACCTGTATTGGCTTCTTGTGGTTTAACTCGTACCCAGCCGATATCTTCATGGGCGACACAGGGTCGCTGGCGTTGGGCATGGGTTTGGGCTGCTTGGCAGTTCTTACTAAGACCGAATTCGTTGTCATCATTATTGGCGGTCTGTTCGTGGCCGAGGCTCTGTCGGTCATGATTCAGGTTGCGCATTACAAGCGCACGAAGAAGCGCATTTTCCTTATGGCTCCGCTTCATCATCACTTCGAAAAGAAGGGCTGGTCCGAAACGAAGGTCGTTATTCGCTTCTGGATTATCTCGGGCGTTTGCGCTGCAATCGGCTTCTCGCTGTACTTTGCGGGTGGCCTTCTGGGGGCGGCGTAATCATGCGTGGAAGTGAACATTTGGGCAAGGTTCTTGTCCTTGGTCTTGGAAAATCAGGAAAATCAGCTGCGCGTTATTGCGCCGACTTGCTGGGTACGCGCGTAGATGAGCTGTTTATTGCAGCGGGTGCACGTAACGATGATTCGGTTGCGTTTGTTGAATCACTTGGCACTACTGGTAAGGCAACCTTCGACTACGCTTTTGGTGACGATGCGCTGAACAATATCAGTGAACACTTTGATGTATGCATCGCAAGTCCAGGCATCCCTTATTGGCACGAGCTGTACGTGCGTGGCACTCAGCTGGCCGACGAAGTAATCAGCGAAGTTGAATTTGCTTGGCGCGAAAGCGATGAAGATAGCACATGGGTGGCCATTACGGGCACCAACGGCAAGACTACTACCACGTCGCTTGCGGCTCATGTGCTGCGCGAATGCGGCTTTGCGGCCGATGCAGTGGGCAATATCGGCGAGGTATGCCTTGATGCGGTAGCAGCTGGCAAAACGCGTGTCTACGTGGCCGAGCTCTCGTCGTACCAGCTTTATTCCACGCGCCTGTTTGCTCCTGATGTGGCGGTCATGCTTAACATCACGCCCGACCACATTCATTGGCATAAAACGCTCGAGGCTTATCGCGATGCAAAGTATCAGCTGCTCGATAACATGCAGCACGCTGAATGCGCCGCACAATTGGCTTCGCGCGTGGTAATTCTTGATGCTATGAACGATGTCGTGCGCGCCAAGGTGCGCGAGCTTAAGGCCATGAGCGCTGATCAGCGCGGCTTCGATTACGTTCCTATGGGTACGGCCGATGGCATTCATGGCGATATGCGTGCTAAGTGCGGTGCTGAAAACGCAGCATTCCTTGATGGGGAAGACGTGCTGCATGTGGCGCTTAGCGGCGTTGATCATGCGTTGACATCTGCTTCAGCGCTGCAGATTAAGGGTGAACATAACGCTTCTAACGCGCTTGCAGCGGCTGCGGTTGCAGTTGCACTTGGTGCTGACGATGCAGCAATTGCAAGTGCGCTGCAAAGCTTCCAGCCGCTGGTACATCGTATCGAGCCTTGCGGCAGCGTTGCTGGCGTGGCTTGCTATAACGATTCGAAGGCAACCAATGTTGATGCCACGCTGAAGGCACTTGAAGCGTTCCCTGGGAAGCGTGTGGTTATCCTGCTGGGCGGCGACGACAAGGGTACTGACCTGGCTGATTTGGTGGCTTCTACCTACCAGCATGCGGCAGTGGCTGTGTGCTACGGCGAAGGTGGCCCACGTTTTTACGATGCTTTAACCAGTGTGGAACAGGTGGCACAGCTGCGTGCAGCAGGTCATGAACTACAGGTTATTCAGGCGCAGCATATGGAAGATGCGCTTGACGAAGCGCTTGGTGCTGCACGTGCAGGCGATGTTGTATTGCTTTCGCCAGCGTGTGCATCGTTTGACGAATTTCGTTCCTTCGAACATCGTGGTGATGTGTTCAAACAGTTAGTGGCTACCCGTCGCGAAGCGCAAGGGGCATAAGCATGGCGCGTGAGCGAACATCTCGTCCCGTTCTGTCACCTGCGGCGAACGGTCCGCGGCTTATTATGCTGCTAGTCGTTTTGGCGTTGACGCTGCTGGGCTTCGTCATGATTTATTCAGCTTCGTCGATTTCTGCTATTACCGAAGAAACAGGTCAGGCAAGTTATCTGCTTGACCAGCTGGTTTTTGCAGTTATCGGCATTGCGGCTGCTTTCGTGTTGTGGAAGCTGATTCCCTATAACGTGTGGGCTGGTCCTGCGCTTTGGATTATTTGGGGCGTTGCCGTCGTATTATTGCTGCTAACGGCCTTACTTGGCTTAACGGCACTTGGTGCACAGCGTTGGCTTTCCATCGGGCCTTTCAGTTTGCAGCCTTCCGAATTCGTAAAGATCGCTCTTATCTTGATGGCTGCGCGCCTGTTTTCCGACCTGCGTGCAAACATGGTTGATATGCAGACGTTTATCGTGCAGATACTTCTGTTTGTAGTGGCGCCCACGGGCTTTTTGTTCTTTACGCAGTCCGACCTGGGTACCACCGCCATTATTGCAGTGGGCGTGCTTGGCGTTATGTGGCTGGGCGAAGTGCCACTGCGCACCATGCTTATTACTGTTGGCGCGCTGGTACTGTTTGCAATCTTCGCTGTTTTGCTTTCCAGCTATCGTGGCGACCGTTTCCTGTATCTGAACCCTTGGAACGATGGCGAAGGCGGTCAGGGTGCGGGCTATCAGATCATTCATTCTTACTACGCTTTTGCTGAAGGTGGTATTTTCGGTTCAGGTCTTGGTAATTCCCGCGAAAAATACTTGTATTTGCCCGAATCAGAAACCGACTTCATCTTCGCAATTATTGGCGAGGAGCTGGGCCTTCTGGGTGCTTTGCTGGTAATTGCGGGCTTCTTGGTACTGCTGTGGGCAGGTCTGCGAATTGCGCGTGGTGCAGCTGACGATTTCGGCACCATGGTTGCAGGCGCACTGACCATTATGTTGGTATTCCAGGCATTCCTTAACATCGGCTGTGCCATCGGCGTATTCCCCACAACGGGCAAACCGTTACCTTTCATTTCA
>JAZQRZ010000029.1:0-2461 GCA_045629845.1 Eggerthellaceae bacterium
CAGCGCTCAGGCAGCCATGAGTGCTTATTACGTGCTTGGTCCTTGCGAGGCATTTAGTAACTTGTCGCGCTTCGCCTCGGTACGTTATGGCTATTGCGACCCGGGTCACAAAGACTTGGGCGGTCAGTACGAGGCCAGCCGTGCAAATGGCTTTGGTCCCGAGGCTCGCCGCCGCATCATGCTGGGCAGCTACTTGCTGTCGGCTGGCGTGTACGACAAGTATTACTATCCGGCGCAGCAGGTGCGCACGCTGATTACGCAGGATTACACGCGCGCATACGAAAAGTGCGACGTCATTCTTATGCCGGCAAGTCCACGCACCGCATTCAAGTTTGGTGAAATCAGTGACCCGACCAGCATGTATCTGTCCGACATGTTCACGATTTCGCTGAACATTGCAGGTAATGGCGGCATGTCGATGCCGGTTGGTTTGGGTGCAGATACCAACCTTCCTGTGGGCGTGCAGCTGCAATCGCCGCAGTTCAAGGATGAAAACATGTTCCGCGCCGCCGCTGCGCTCGAGCAGGTTTACGGTAAGGCGCCTGTCGCCCCCGCATTTGCGTAAGTCAAAGTGAAAAGGGAATAGGTCCGTTTCACTTTTTGAAAGAAGAGAGCTACAACGATGAAAACGATGGAAGAAGTGCTGCAAGACTGGGAGGCCGTTATTGGTCTCGAGGTCCACTGCGAGCTAACGAAACTGCAGACCAAGATGTTCTGCGGCTGCAAACTGGAATTCGGTGCCGAGCCGAATACGCACACATGCCCCGTATGCTTGGGTATGCCTGGTGCGCTGCCAGTGCCCAACAAGGCCGCTATCGAAAATATCGTGCTGGCTGGCCTGGCTACCAACTGCGACATCGAAAAGCACACGATGTTCTACCGCAAGGGCTACATGTATCCCGACATGGCCAAGAACTTCCAGACCACGCAGGGCCCCAAGGCTTTTTGCATGCGCGGTTGGCTTGACCTGGCGGTCGATGGTCGCGGTGCGCAAGAGCGCTTGTTCTGGAGCGACCTGGCTGAAGGCGAACAATCCGAAAACATGACGCGCACGGCTGATGGCTACACAGCACACGTAGGCATCACGCGTATTCATATGGAAGAAGACGCCGGCAAGATGGTGCACATCGGTGGCGGCGAAGGCCGCATCGCAGGTGCTACTCATTCGCTGGTTGACTACAACCGTGCTGGTACACCGCTTATCGAGCTGGTTACCGAGCCCGACCTGCGCACGCCCGAAGAAGCGCGCTTATTCATGCAGAAGCTGCGCCAGAACTTCTTGACGCTGGGCATTTCCGACTGCTCGATGGAAGAGGGTAGTCTGCGCGCCGACGGTAACATTTCGCTGCGTCGCCGCGGCTCTACCGAATTCGGCACCAAGACCGAACTGAAGAACATCAACTCCTTCAAGAACCTGCACGATGGCCTGGCATACGAGATTTGCCGCCAGGCAGAAGTGCTGGAAGAGGGCGGCCAGATTTACCAGGAAACGCGCCATTGGGACCCGTCGAAGAAGCGCACTATTGTTATGCGCGTAAAGGAAACAGCAGACGACTATCGCATGTTCCCTGATCCCGATCTGGCGCCGTACGACTTGTCCGACGAATTCATCGAGCGCGTGCGTGCCAAGCTTCCTGAACTGCCCGACCAGAAGGCTGCGCGCTTTGTGGCTGACTTTGGTTTGTCGTCCTATGACGCACGCCACCTGGTTGATCACCGCTTTACTGCTGATTTCTTCGAAGCTGCTTGCGCTGCAGCGGGCGATCGCGCGGCTGATTTGGCCAAGCCGCTTGCCAACCTGGCATTGAACGACATCACGGCATACGTGAATGCGCAGTCCAGCGCTGGTGAAAGCGTTGACTTTGCTGAAACGCCGTTCACACCCGAACGTGGCGTGCAGCTGGTATCGCTTCTGGCTGCTGACGAAATTTCGAGCAAGCAGGCTAAAGAAATCTTTGCTGCTGTCCTGGAAGAAGACAAAGACCCCGCAGCTATTGTTGAAGAACGCGGCATGAAGCAGGTGTCCGACACGGGTGCCATCGAAGCTGTTGTCGACGAAGTTCTGGCTGCCAACCCCGACAAGGTCGAGCAGTACAAGGGTGGCAAGGTGGGTCTTATTGGCTTCTTTGTTGGTCAGTGCATGAAGGCCATGAAGGGCCAGGGCAACCCCAAGCTCATTAACGAATTGCTTGAAAAGAAATTGGGGTAAATGCAGAAAATGTGAGATGCCATGCTTTATCACTCTACTGTGCTAAAGTACACAACGTTAGATATTACGTTTGATGTAGAAAAGGGTCTAACCCTTTTCTACGTTTTAAAGAAGGGTGCAAGCTGAAATGGCTGAATACACGACACCGTCGGGGTTCAGGGATGTGCTCGCCGATGAAGCGGCCGAGCGTGAACGCATCGCGCGCCGCGTGGCAGATCTGTTTGCGAGCAATGGCTACGTGCCAATCGAAAC
>JAZQRZ010000030.1:0-2378 GCA_045629845.1 Eggerthellaceae bacterium
GCAACATTGAACGGACCGCTTGTGAAACATAGCAACGAGGGAGGTCGGTTTAAGTATGGCTCTTAGTTCTAGCCTTTGTTCCAAAGGAAAAGCAAGCAAATTTGCAGCAGCCTTGGTCATTGGGGCTACCCTAGCGGTGGGTCTTACCTTCCCAGCATTGGCATTCGCCGAAGTCAAGATTGACGACACCGTTATTAACCAGGGCGAAAACGCAGTCGGCGGCGGCACAGCAACCTTAGCCGACACGGTACTTGATATGGTCAACGTGGTTGCCAACACCATGACAACCGACCAAGACCTTACCGTGAATTACAACGGTGGAAACGAAATAGGCGAAGTTTACATCACAGACTCTGCCGATGTCACAGCCAATTTCACAGGCGAAAACAATGTTGAAGACTTCTTCATTCAAGACAACGCCAGCCTGACACTAAACGCAGATGGGCACAACAGCTTCGAGGAAGTCGAAGCCCAGGGCGATGCCAGCGTAACCATTAACGTGACGGGCGAAAACGACTTCGAAGAAATCGGTGGCATAGAAAATGCCTCTGTCACAATACGTGGTACTGATTGCCAAATGAAAGACACCATTAACATCGAAGACAGCGATACGTCATTGCTGGTCACCGTTAACGGCAAGCTTATTATCGATCATGTAACCGTAAACCTGAAAGGCGCCCAGACAGCCTTGGTCGGGGCGCTGGCAAGCGATCTTGTTATCGACACTTCAAAGATTGCATCCGATAACGACGCTGTGACACTTATTGGTGCAGCTAAGACGATGCTGATTAGCGAATCAGTCATCGATATTGCTGGTGTAGTTTCCTCGGAAGGTATGATGACCATTAATCATTCCGATGTGAAGGTTACCAAGCCGAAGGAAGACATACTCAGCTCTCCGTACCGCGTTTACTCGAGCGAAGGCATTCAGCTTATTGGCGAAAAGAATGGCAAGGTAGTCGAAGGTGTTTATGACGGCGAAAAGGTGTTCTACGTTGATACCGATGACAACGAAGGTACCGACGTTGATTTGAAGGCCGACGGCGAGCCGGGTTATTATAAGTGCAAGACGTCGACGAAGGGCATGCCCCAAACGGGCGACAACACCGCCGCGCTTCCGATGGCGCTGCTTGCTCTTGCCAGCCTTACCACAACGGCTTACGCACTGCGCCGGCGCCATGATATTGCCTTTTAGTAACAGGTAAATAATTGCTACAAACGAGATGAGACGGGCGTTTACGCGCGTATAGTTCTTATAATCTTGAAACGTAAATGCAAAACAGTGCCCGAAAGTCAGCAGGAGGAACGCACATGCCTGAACTGAACTTGACCCTTGACGAGCGCATGGCTGCTGACCCTGCTCGTGATGACATGCTAATGTTGGTTGATGGACTTGATCGCCAGGTTGGCGAAGCGACTAAGCTGCAAGCGCACGTGGATGGCTCGCTGCATCGCGCGTTTTCGGTCGTGCTTGTGCGCGACGGCGAAAACGGACCCGAGCTATTGTTGGCCAAGCGTTCGATGATGAAGTATCACTCGGGTGGTCTGTGGGCTAACTCGTGCTGTTCGCATCCACGCATGGGCGAAGATGTGGTGGACGCTGCTTATCGCCGCGTTCCCGAAGAGATAGGTTACCAGCCAGTTGATCTGCGTGAAGTGGCCTCGTTTGTATATCACGCCGAGTTTGACAACGGCCTTATCGAACACGAATTCGACCACGTAGTTGTCGGGCGTTGCACACGCGAACTTGACCTTAACCCTGCCGAAGCAAGCGACGCGCGCTGGATTAGCTTTGGCGCACTAGCTGCCGAGCTTATGAACGAGCCGCGAAAGTTCGCTGTTTGGGCCCCCATCGCCCTTACCCTTGCCATGGCCAGCGTATAACAAGATCCAACTCTTTATTCCATTTGCATTGAAAGGCTTCCTAGCCTTGGTAGTACTTTTGTCGGTAATTCATCCCGTGAAAGCCGCTATTTGCAGATTCCCATCCCGTGAAGGCTACTTTTGCCATCCCCAACCTTTTCATGGCTAAAATCAGCCTTGCCGGGATGAACGAAAGCAAAATCATTAAGGCAGGCACGCAGGAGCGTCGAAACGAACACGATAGGCTATGATGCAGTAGGTGCCTTTCCCGGTGGCGCCGCAATAACCTCCCTAGGAGTACGAATATGAGTATGGAACTAAAGAAGCTGCCACATGAATTGACTGTCTGCAAAGTGCAGTCGATGAGCAACATTAATTTGGATAGCAAGTTTTTCTTCGTTGCTAAAACTGATGAGGAGCTTTCGCTTGTGTGTCTGACGGCCGATACTCCTGCACAGACACTTGAACGCGAAGATGGTTGGAAGTGTTTCCGTATTCAGGGGGTACTCGACTTT
>JAZQRZ010000031.1:0-7801 GCA_045629845.1 Eggerthellaceae bacterium
TCCCAGATCATGTACAAAATTTAATGAGACAAGGGCCTTAGCCCCCTGTCTCATCTTGGTCGCTATTGCGTAACGGGCGCTTTTTGGGCGCCCGAGTTTTTTATTCAGCAGGAGTAGGCTCGGCAGGCTTGTCGAATGCGCCAGCGCAATGCGGGCAGCGAGTTGCGCCTTCCTTGACTTCTTCCAGGCAGAACGGGCAGGTTGGCGGATCCATTTCAGGCTCAGCTTCACCTTCGTCCTTTTTACCAATCTTGCTAGCAGCGTCTTTCATGTGGTTCAGTGACTTCACCATAAGGAAGACAATGATTGCCACAATCAGGAAGTTGATAATAGCCGACAAGAACGACCCAATGTTGAAGCCGCCAATCGTAAGCGGGATAGCTACGCCATCTTCACCTGCTGCACCACCCGAAAGCAGCGTAATCAGCGGATTGATGATGTCAGTCGTCAGAGCGGTGACAATGGCAGTAAACGCGCCGCCGATGATGACGCCGACAGCCATGTCCATCGCGTTACCCTTGTCGATGAATTCTTTGAACTCTTCGATGAGGCCTTTTTTCTCGTCATCTGCCATATTGGTTTCCTTTCCTTGACGTTGACGTGTAGCTTCACGTTTGCCGTACACCGTTGAGTATAATCTTTCGCTAAGAAATATGACAGGTTTAGGAGATTAGTCTTACATGCCAATAGTGGTTATGTTTTTGCTGGTAGCGTTCTTTTTGGCGATGAATGCCTTTTTTGTCATCGCAGAGTTTTCTATGGTCCGTGTGCGTCCTTCGCAAATCGAAATGGCCTTGCAAGAAGGCAAGCGTGGTGCGCAAGCGGCGAAAACAGTTACTGAAGATGTAAATGCTTACCTGGCTGCTTGCCAGCTGGGTATTACTCTGGCTTCGTTGGCTTTGGGCTGGTTGGGCGAGCCCGCTTTTTCTGCACTGGTGCGACCCATCTTTGCGCCGCTGGGAATGTCTGAAACGGCAATCGCTTCGATTTCGGTTGCAATTGGCTATTTGCTGATGACAACCTTGCACGTGGTTGTGGGTGAGCAGATTCCTAAGTCATTTGCTATTTTCTCGACAGAGCGTTGGTGTCTGCGTACGGCAGGCGTGCTGGTGGTGTTCTATCGCGTTACGTTCCCTATTATGTGGGTGTTTAACGTGTTGACGCGTGGGGCGGTGCGCTTGGCTGGCCACGACCCCAATCAAGAGCGCGAAGTGTATACCGACGAAGAGATTAAGCTGCTTATCGATGAAAGCACCGAAAGTGGTCTTATCGACCCTGTTCAAAACGAGTTCGTGGACAATATTTTCGACATCAGCGGAAAAGATGCCGAGGCTATCATGACGCCGCGTACCGATGTGGTGTGCTTGGATTTGGAAGATTCGCTCGAAGACAATCTGCAGCACGTGCGCAACTACAAGTTCACGCGTTATCCCGTATGTCAGGGCAGCAAGGATCGCATTGTTGGTTTTGTACACGTGAAAGACTTGTATACGGCTGAGTCTATCGAAAGCGTTGATGACCTGCGTATTCGTTCGATTGAAGCGGTACCTGAAGGTATTTCGGTAGGAAAGCTACTGTCCACTTTACAGGACAAGCACACCAAGATTGCGGTGGTTGTTGACGAGCATGGCGGCACGGCAGGCATTGTTACTATGAGCGATGTTATGGAACAGATTGTTGGCCGCATTCATGACGAATATACCCACGATGATGACGGTGGTCCTGTCGAACTGGCCTCGGGCGACTACCTGGTCGATGGTTCGATGCCTATCGATGAAGTGGTGCAGCTTATTGGTTTTACTCCCGACGAAGCGGCTGAATGTGAAACAGCCGGCGGTCTGTTGTTGGCACTGTTTGATCGCATTCCTGACGAAGGCGACTCGATTAGCGTGACGGACGAAGACGAAGAAACAACCGTTACGTTTACGGTTGTCGACATGGATAACCTGCGCATCGACAAGATTCGCGTTCTTATTCCGCCTGTTGAAGCAAGCGCTCAGTAATTGTTGCGTTTGCTTGATGGGCGTACTTCGTGCGCCTGTTAGCTGACCTTTACGCCGCTGAAGGCTTCGGCGTTGCGCCAAAGCACCTTTTCAAGTTCGTCATCGGTAAGCTCGCAATGAAGCATTTCATTCAGTTCGTGAGCGGGATCCCACATGGGGTAATCGCTACCAAACATAACACGGTCGGCACCCCACATACGAATGAGCTCACGCATGTGACGGCGGCCAACCCAGGCAAATGCGCTAGAGGCATCGACGAACAGGCGGTCAAAACCCAGGAATTCCTCGTGCAACACATCAAAGCCGATGTCATATGTTGACCAGCCGCCAAGATGGGCGGCATCAACAACTAAATCAGGGAACGTTTTCAAAATGCGCACCAAACGATGCGGGTCGGAATAGGCGTAGCGATAGTCGCCCGTATGTACCGCTAATGGTACACGTCCCGCAATGATTTCGTAGAAGTTCATAAGGCGCGGGTCGTCCATGTTTACCTTTTGCGTGTCGGGATGCAGCTTAAAGCCGTGCAGTCCCAGTGCCAGTGCGCGTTCAACTTCGGCTTCCATGTCGTCAAATTCGGGATGCATGGTGCCAAAGCCAATGAACTCGGGGTGTGCTTCGCACTGTTCGGCAATGAAGTCGTTGATAACAGGAACAGCCTTTGCTGATGTGGCAACCGAATGCACAATGTAGTGCGTAATGCCCGCCTTTTCGCGATAACTCAGCAGGTCCTCGGTTGACCCCTTGCCTGCCATCGATTCCTCAACGCCGTAAAACTGGCCGATTGCAGAAACGGCCTTTGCGGCGATTTTCTCGGGGTAGATATGGGCATGTGCATCGATGATAGGCATATAGTCTCCTTTTTTGGTTCCTGCGATTGTAGCGTACAATGAGGTGCAGAAATCGATTTTGGGAGAGACATTCTTGATTCTTAACAATGAGCAAAATGACCGCTTTTTCGACACGATGGATTCGCTTCTGTATTACGTCAATCAGCGATTCCGCGTGGTCGAAGATTTCACGCTAGATATCACCAGTGCGCTTGATGATGTTAAGGCTGCGCTGGTTGCGCATACCTTGTGGGAAAACGTCGAGATTATCGATGACTTTGTGCGCGATAATCCACACCATCTTTCGCAGCTTCATCTTGATACGGCGCTTGGCTGGAAAAATGCATTGCCAGGGTTTTATACGCTGGTGCGTTATCAGTCGGGGTGTGCCGTGCTTATGGGTGAGGCAGGCGTGTTTTCTGTTGCAGGCGTTACCTTCGAACTTGATAGCGAAATTGGGCCAGCGCCTGCGTATGTCGAGCTGGTGTTGTTGCCCTTTGATGACCTTATTGTCTACGACGGCTTTATGCAGGCGTATGACCCCGAAGGTGTTCCATCTGAATTGCAGCACATTCAGGATGAATTTGAAAATCGTTGTGCGCATGAAGGTATTGCAATTACGGCCGCCGATTTCATGCAGCGTGCCGAAGCATATCTGACAGCTCAGCGCGATAAAGAGCTGGACGAATTACTGAATGGTGTTGTTGAAGCGGCGACACACGGCGAAGGCGCGGCGGAAGAAGAATTGCCCGAAGGCTTTCATCGGGGTGTACTTGCAGGTTTGCCTGCGGATGAACGTGCAAGCCGCACGTGTTTGCATCCTGTTGGGCGTTGGCGCGATGGTGTGAACCCTGAACTTGATGACACTACGTGGCGTCGCTGGAGTCAGGCGCTTGATTGCCTTGATGCTTGCGTGATTCAGTGTGGTGTTGTCCGTGCTGACGACGCATACGCGCAGTATTGCGCCCTAGTTTCAGACGTGGTTGACCGTCAGACGTTTAGCGAAATCATTGAAAGTCAGGCGCTTTCTCCTGAGGTCAACTTTGGTACGTGGGAATGTGATGGCGTGTCGTACGTTGTTCATTACACGCTGACACCCGATTTTGTAGCCCAAGAGCATATGCGCCAGCAGCGCAATACCGTTCGTGGCGTGTTGCAGAATAGCGAAACGGGCGAATTTGCAATGGAGATGTCTGCGTCGGGGAAACAAGCGCACCTTCCAACTGAGCTGCAGTGGCTTGAACAGTACAAGCGTAATCTTGTGGAGTCACAGGGCAATTTGCCGATGAAGCCGCTTTCGCGTTCTATCTTGGAAAACGACGCAATCGGCGAGCTGTTGGATAATCCCAATGTTGTACGACTGCGCGATTTTCTTGATGCTCATGTGCCCAACGACCAGGACGACTTTGTGTTTGCTGACGCGGTGGCCTACGAAATGGTGCTGGCCTCGGTTGAGTCTGGCAATTTACAGACGCTGTTTGCCTATGCAAGCGATTTGGGTCTGGAAGGCTGTTCGTCAGACCCTGATCGACTTATCGTGTTGATGTCTAATATGTTTAACGCTATGCCATCTTGGGAAAATAATGGCTGGTCGCCACAAGAATTGTACGAGCAGTTGACTGGTCGCAAAGTGTTTTACAACGAAGACGGTTCGGTGATGAAGCTTGGGGCTGACGATCGCTGCCCTTGTGGCAGTGGGAAAACGTATCGCGAGTGCTGCGGGAAATAAAGCGTTTGAGCCATATGAAGGGAATTCCAATGAAACACGATCGCGTGCGCATATTGTTTGTCTGTCATGGCAATATTTGCCGGTCAACTATGGCACAGTGTGTCATGCAATGGCTTGTTGACGAGCAGGGCCTAAGCAATCGCTTCACTATTGATTCAGCGGCAACAACCAACGAAGAGATTGGTATGCCGATTTATCCGCCCGCGCGCGACAAGCTAAAAGAAAAAGGCGTACCAATCGTTCCCCATCGTGCGCGACGCATTCAAGCTGGTGAAGAGGCTGGTTGGGATTACATCGTGTGCATGGACGAAGAGAACATGCGCCACTTAAAGCGTATTCTAGGTCCTGAAAATATGGGGCGCGTTAGTAAGCTGCTTTCGTTTGTTGGCGAACAGGGTGATGTGGCTGATCCTTGGTACACTTGCGACTTTGATGCAACTTGGAATGACGTACTGCGGGGCTGCGAAGCCTTGTTGGATGAAATAGGTTGCTAGCTCTTAAATGTTAACCGCACGATCGAGAAGTCTCCCTTTTCTTGCGACTAACTTTTAGTGTGAATGTGGAGGGGTAGTGTTTGCGCGCTTTCGAGTCTTGCGCTTGTAAGCTGGGGATTGTAAAGTGTCTCTTCGCCGTTGAAAGAGGTTTAGCGACTAAAGCGGCAAACATACATAGTGCGGGGTGGAGCAGTCTGGTAGCTCGTCGGGCTCATAACCCGAAGGTCGTTGGTTCAAATCCAGCCCCCGCGACCACCAAAAATGCAGGTCAACCAACTAAAGTGGTTGACCTGTTTGCTTTTATGAACATCAATATTGAGTCGGACACACTTTTGTCCTATAAGCCTCCTATAAGCCCGAAATCGGGTTAGCGGAACCAGTTTCCCAGTCTCGCCCTGCAAAGCCTTTCGGCTTTTCGAGATAATTCATATAAAAGGGCCAATAAGTATATTTTCGACGCGGCCTAACTGCCGAGTTTTTATATTAAACGTGGAAGCAGTGCATTTTTCAAGATTGGTCGCATCACGATGTGAGGTCAGGGCTGTATTCCTCGGTCAACCCGAACGTGACTGGGTTGTAGCTGTTCAGCTTACGGCAAATCCCCTTGTCCTCCAAGGACGCAATGTATTTTCTTGCTTGCTGCTTACCGACTCTCAAAAAGCTGGCGATTTCCTGTACAGAAACATCTCCAAACAGCCCAAACGCCTCATACTGCAGGAGAAGGAAAACGATTTGCGCTTCCTTATCCTTTAGGTCAATCTCGGACGTTATCTTCGCCATAGTGCCTTTAAGATCGTCAAGTGTCTTGACGCTTGTTTCGAGCCGTTCAATGATGCCAAGCTGAGCGGTGCGGATGAGCTCGAGCATGCTATAGATAAAGAACGTGAGTTCAGCATGGTTCAGCTTGTCTTCCACGGTCATGAATGCTCGATAATATGTGTCCTTATGCTCGGCGATCGTACGCGATAGCGAAAGCGCGGTAGGCACTGACAGGGGCTCGCTCAAGAACAGCGACAGGAGGTATCTGCCCGTTCTGCCGTTTCCGTCATAGAACGGATGGGTATATTCGAAGATGTAGTGCGATGCGATGGCGCTGTACAAGGCTGGAAGACTTTCATCCTTTGTCAGGGCGAGCATCTTTTCCATTGCTTCGATGATTCTTGACTCTGGTTCGAGCCCACGATGGATGACTCGAACGCCGCCAGCCGTGATATCGACACCCTCTTTGCGGAAGTATTGCCCATCGGGAATCTTATCGGTGGACATTTCTCCGGCAGTGACCTTATCGTAGATAACGCGAATGTCGGCGGGAGACTCGGGCAGCTCCCGAACGCCATCGATAATGCTCAGATACAGCGTGGCAAGCTCCTTGAACCTCTTTGCCTCTGCGCTGCTGTTCTGCGCGGCATCGAGCGCGTCTTTGATCTGCCTTCGCGTGCTGTGTATGTCCTCGATGGCGTTGGTGCAAACGACCTCGTCAAGAACCATACTGCGCAAAACAGCGCTCTGGGCGATTCCGGGAAGCGCTCTGAGCAGGTTCGATACCTTGCGCTCGGTCCTAAGAACGCGTTCGCTCAAAACAGATAGTTCTCTGGGGATTGCGAAGAACAACTCTCCATTCGGCGTATCGAAGCCGGTCAAGAATGCGGACTCGGCGTTGCGTCGAGCATCAAGCTCTTTGGCGGCAGCTTTGTCACGCGAGCTGCTCTTGTCCATGTGGTAGAGCTTCGAGAGCTCTTTGTACTCCATCGGCTCTCCTCGTCGTGTTCAAATATATCCGATTTACGAAATAATATAAATTCATTGCGAATTGTAACATATAAATTTATATGAAAATGCCAATTAGTATAAATTTATAACGCACATAGCCATGTCTTTTTATACTAACCGAGAAGTCGTATCACTTGGCCTTCGGCTTCAGAATGTCGTCCATCGCCTCTGCGACGGCGATGTCCTCGGCGTCCAGGAAGTGTGCATACGTGTTCATCGTCATGCTGATCTGCCCCTCGGGGCACTTGCGGCTCGCAACGATTTTTGCGAATCCGACCTAGGCTTTGCCTCCGAGCGGCCCTCTCGCGCTTTTTGCTTATGCGGGTATTCATTCGCTTTTGCAAGAGTTAGAATTAGTTAACTCCATCGGTTGCGAGCGAACGGAATGCAACCATGGACATACAGTTCGGAGACATACAGGAGACGGCGCTCGTTACGCTCGCCATCCGCGCGAGCGAGACAGCGCGCGAGAACCACCGCATCGAGGACGAGAAAGTCAAGGAGATCATCGAAACGCTCGGCGTGGACGTGAGCAAGTACGACCCCTTCCTCTCCCACGAGGGCGTGGTGGCGCGAACCATCATGTTCGCCGACGCACTGCGAGGCCTCATCGCGCAGTACCCCGACGCGCTTTGCATTAACCTCGGCTGCTGGGTTCTACTCCAACAAAGGAGAGCTCACCTTTGTCGTTAGCTTTGCGCTGGAAGACTGCCGGATAACGCAGTACTACATCTTCAGGGACTACGAATACACCTTTATCTACAAGACGAACTTCAGCGGCTCCCCGGAATGCGATGAGGCGGCGGAAACGATGATGGACACGTTCGAGTGGATAGACCGCGACTAGACAGAATCCTCACTTTTAAGTCGCTTGCTTTCAACCACTCTTTAGCAAAGCGTGGTGACTCATATTTCAGTGATAAAATAGGCTACTATGCTGGCAAGATGAGTCAAAACTGAAAGAAGGGAAACAGG
>JAZQRZ010000032.1:0-12409 GCA_045629845.1 Eggerthellaceae bacterium
AAACATGGCTCTCTTTAAGTAAAAAAGCCCAGAATAGAAAAAGCCCAGATGATTAGCCTCATCAATTATTAAGTATTGTCGTTTTTACCGAGTCCATCATGGTGAAACGGCGTTTTTGGAATGATAGCTTCCCTTCGAGGGCGCGCCGAGAGGGCGTGCGTATGCAAGTTTTAGAAGAGGGGGAGTGATATGAGCGAAGACGAGTTCTATAAGACAGCTTCAGTTGTCAAACTCGACACGCTTTCCGATGTAAATGACATTGGAAAACCGTGGCGCTATGAAGAGGACGGGCTTACCGTTACGCGTACCAGCCCATGGTCGCCGCCGGGATGTCATCCGGTTGGTTGTGGATTAAAGCTGTACGTTAATGACGAAGGAAAGCTTGTTCGAGTTGAAGGTGACGAGAATAATCCTGTGACACAGGGACGTCTGTGTCCAAGATGTATTGCCTTGAAGGATTACATTTATAATCCCGCTCGAATTCTTCATCCCATGAAGCGTGATCCAAAAGATCGAGGAAATGCTGATGCTTGGGAAGAAGTATCTTGGGAAGAGGCGTTTGCCATCATTAAATCCGAATATGATCGGATTACTTCTCAGTATGGCCGTGAAAGCATCGTTGTTTTCGCAGGCACTGGACGCGAGGGAGGTACGTTTGCCCCCTATAGCACCATGTGTTTTGGTACACCTAACTTCTGTTACACCCAGTCGGGCTATGCATGTTATACGCCGCGTCTTGGCGCAATTGCTTATATTGCTGGAACTACCTATCCTGAATGGGACTATGCGGGCGCACTGCCTGGTCGTTGGGAAGACGAACGGTTTGATATGACCGAGGTTTTGGTTGTATGGGGTAAGGCTCCGCTTGAATCGAACCCTGATGGTTTCTTCGGCCACGCTGTCATTGATGCCATGCGTCGAGGAATGCGTCTTATTGTTATTGATCCTCGTGTTACATGGCTTGCAGCACGTGCTGATCTTCACTTGCAATTGCGTGCTGGCACTGATACTGCACTTGGCATGGCAATGATTGATACTATCGTAAAAGAAGATCTTTACGATCATGATTTCGTTGAATACTGGTGTTACGGCTTCGACGAACTGGCCGAACGTTGCGCAACTATGCCCGCTGAAAAAGCAGCCGAAATCTGCCAGATTCCCGCTGAAAAAATTCGTGCCGCAGCGCGCATGTATGCAGCGGCAAAGCCTGGCGCCATCCAGTGGGGCCTTGCGGCTGACCAGAAGACTAACGGCATGCAACAAGGTCAAGTAACCGTCGCTCTTATGGCAATTACTGGCAATCTTGATGCACCTGGTGGACAAATCTTGCCTGGCACAGGAGCTGGCCATAACGAGTCTGGCTTTGGTTTCGAAAAGGGTGTTGGTGCCGAATTGCAGATGAAGATGATTGGCCTGGAGCAGTATCCGGCATACTGCATGCTTATTCTTAATGCCCATGCTGATTTAATGCTTCAGGCTTTAGAAACCGGCGAACCTTATCCGATTAAAATGGGTTTTTATGCTGGCAACAATCTTATGAGCTGCACTTCGATGGAGCCAAAGCGCTGGCATGATGCAATCGTAAAGTCGCTTGAGTTTTGTATCGGCTTCGATACATTCATGAACCCATCCATCCAGGCTTCCTGTGACATCTTCTTGCCGCTTAAGACCGTTGCAGAGCGAGAGGGCACTGTGTTTACGCATTATGCACCGTGTACAGTCACAGCTGGTTTCATGCACAAGGCAATTGAAGTCGGCGATTGCATGACGGATTACGAGTTGTGCTATGAACTGGGTCGTGTTCTGCGTCCTGAGCTTTGGGAGAATGAATTCAAATTCCGTTCCGCAAAGGAATTTATGGAAGCTCTTCGCCTTGGTGAACGCCAAAATGGCGAATACTTCGATAAGGTGTCTCAGGTGGTATATAGCCAGATTCCTGTCGATTACTACAAGTACGAGCGTGGTGAAATGCGATCAGATGGCAAGCCTGGATTTGCAACCCCGACAGGTCGTGTTGAGCTTTGGTGTACAGCATTTCAGCAGTTTGGTGATGACCCGCTGCCTTATTACGAAGAGCCTGAGTTTGGGCCGGTTGATCCAGAGCTTATGAAGGAATACCCGATGATTCTAACTACGGGTGCTCGCACAACAGCGTTCTTCCATTCAGAACATCGTCAGATTGCACGCCTGCGTCAGCTTAATCCTGATCCGATATGTGAAATCAACCCCAAGACAGCTCAAAAGTATCACGTAGGCAATGGACAATGGGTGCGTTTGAGTAGTCCTTTTGGCGAGGCGGTGTTTAAGGCGAAAGTAACCGAAATCGTTGATGAGAAGACGATTCATGCTCAACATGCCTGGTGGTTCCCCGAAGAAGACGGAAATGAGCCAAACCTTTATGGCAACTTCCGATCAAATATCAATAATCTCCTACCGAATTCCCATGTTGGAAAGCTTGGCTTCGGCGCTCCTAACAAGTGCTTGGTGTGCAAGGTTGAGCCAATTGAGGAAAGCTACGACACCGACATGAGTGTGATTTGGGACAAGTTCGGAAAGTTGGTGTAACCGTGGAAACGTATGGACTTTTATTTGATTACGAGTACTGCACGAACTGCGGCTCATGTCAGGTTACTTGCCAGGAAGAACATAACTATCCTGTTGGTAAGACGGGCATCAAGGTGATGACTGATGGCCCGTGGAAGATTGATGACGAGTTCTGGAACTTTAATCACTGGCCCATTGTTACTGACTTATGCGATATGTGCGCTGAACGAGTCGGTAAAGGCAAAGAGCCAATGTGTGTTCATCATTGCCTTTCGAACATCATTACGTACGGTACTGTTGAAGAGCTTTCGAAAAAGCTTGAAGAAAAACCAAAGCAGTTTCTTGTTGTTCCCCAATACAACCCTAATGCAGCGCGTGAGCCTTTTGTTTCAAAGAAGGTCAATGTGCATAAAGCCGCACACGTTGAGGTTGAAGGAACGGGCAGTGCAGCTTTCGCTGTCCATCGTCACGACACAAAGGTTGGTGACGTGGAGGAGTTCGCCAAAGAATAGGCTAGTTGACTTTAGGCGAGTTATAGGAGTTATAAGAGCCAGATAGTCATGGAATCTGGTCTACTCTGAAGGATGCGCCAGGATAGAGAAATGAGAGAGTGTCACTATGGCTGGAGAAGCAAAACTAGGATCGATAGTCCGGATTCATTATAAGGGAGGGGTAGTTGGTGAAGAGCCGCTTGATGTGCGAGTAGATGGCGAACCGTTACGTGTTCTTCTAGGGAATATGGCGTTGCCACGTGGCATTGAAAGCGCCCTCATTGGCATGAAGGCGGGCGATGAAAAAGAAATTGATGTTCCAGCTGAAGCGGGATACGGAATTTATCAAGATCATCTTGTTGATTGGTATCCTCGAATGAAGATGACTGATGGTTATAACTTGCATGTAGGCGAAGTTCTGTTTTACACAAATCCTGAAGACGGCTCAAAGATGCCCGCTTGGGTTGTTGATGAGACTGAAGACACTGTGCGCATCGATTTTAATCATCCGTTTGCTGGCAAAGATCTGCGTTATTGGGTCTGTCTTGAATCAGTTGAATGATCAGTACGTGATACGAGGCTTTAAGCGTTCGGTGAATTGTTGCCATGTGCTATGCATGCAGAAACTGTAACCGTTGTGGGAAGCTTGAGGCCGATAGCCCCTACTATCGGCCTCCCGCAGCAATTATTTGTTTCGCCTGTGGCGGTGAGGTTGATTCAGTGTCCGGAGTCTGCAAGCAATGTGGGACAAAAGCATTTTCTCCTCCAGGGGTAGCCCTTGGTGACAACATGTCCAAGACCTGAATCTTCGCTTGGGGCAAACGGTGACTCTTTTGGCGGCGTCCCCTAGCCATACATTAGCTGCTGAAAGGGTTAAGCTCCCGCACCGCTTGCTCCAAACGAGGGTTCATAGGAATTTTTACCAGAACTCCCACAGGGTTACCCAGTTGTGTTGAAGAGTTTAATAGATCGGTGTGATTGGGGTAGCGGATTGCTTCGCACTATTGGCTGTAAGGAGATAGTTATGCCTTTGATTGAAGAATTTGTTCCAACAGATGCCAATCGTGAATTATTCAATCGAGTTATGCGTGTGACGCAGGAACCCGATCCTGTTCGTATGTTTATATATGGGCCTCAAGGATCAGGTAAAACAACACTCGCCCAAATGCGAGGTCGTGAAAGAGATTTGCTTTCAAATAAAGAGGTTATGTTTTGCCATGTAGATGAACTCGCTTCTTTTCTTAGCATAGGTGAAGTGGGCGAGCAATTTCTCGAACGTGTTGGCCTTGTTGACATTTTGCTTTTAGATGGGTTTGAGCGCTGTCTTGAAGGCGATAGAGTTCGACTTCGGCTTATTGAGCTGCTACTAAATGAGCGCCTTAAAAAGGATCTGAGTACCGTCATTTTCTCTTCTCTAAATCTTGATAGAGTTCCAGATGGCGAACTCGCTGATTTACTAAGAGACTATGAGCAATGGAATCTGACGCCTCTTGACGAGGCTGGTTGCTTGCAGCTTACGCATGTAGTTTATGAAGCATTGCGTAATTCAGCACAACAAGGACAGCGAGCTAACTCGTTGACTGAGGGTGCTTTGGATTATATTGCTACGTCATATTCTTCGGACTTGAGTAAGCTGAAATCAACATTGCGCTTTCTTGTAACTCAGGCTGATTTTGATAATGAGGCACCTGTAGAGGCTTTTCTTGTTAGTCTTGCGCTCGGAGACAGTAAGGTTGCGTAGGTAATAACGTGTGCTATCCCTGTACGCATTGTAATAAGTGTGGCAAGTTTCCACCTTTAGGCACCTGTTTAGAATGTGGGTATAAAAATGCCGCTGATGCGCGTGCTTGTGATAATTGCGGCTGTGTTTTCCCCTTGCCACCAGGCGTTATAGCTGAAGAAAAACCATTCAATTCTCCTACAACAACTAAGATTAATTGATTCGATTAATAAAAAAGTCAGATAGCCAGTGAATTCATCACTCCTAAAGATGACCTTTTCCCCCATAAACGATTAGCGTGGAGTAAACTAGAGCCTTAGTTTTTGCATGCCACGTTACAAGGGGGGGGTGAAAGGTGGCAAGCGTTAAGTCGGGGGAAACCCGCGAGTCTGGACTGCGTGATTATTCTCCGTTACTTGTATTTATCGGTGTAGGTACATGTGTAGCGTCAATCTTGGGTTTGTTTGTCTTTTCAAGTGTTCCTCTTTCATCCGAGCAAACGATTATTGAAAAGATGGCAACTGCCTTGGCGATGGTGTTGGGCTTCTTGTTGTTTTTTGGCCTAGCTAATCGTTTTTCATCAGTGAACGGTGAACTCGTCTCGTGTTCGCTTAGCTGTTTTGGTGTCGTGGCATTTTCGTTGGGTGCTTTTTTGCCAGGAATACCTTTTGCTGCGCATGTTGCTTGCTGCTGTGTAGCTGGTGCGGGAGCTGCATCGCTTATTCTTGTCTGGTTCGTTGATTACTGTCTTCGCCCCCGTAGACACCCTCTTTCCCATGTGGCTGGAGCGTTTTGTATTGGCTTGGGCATTGTTTTAGTGTTAAGTTTTTTCGACCCCAGTGTGCGAACTGTTGCGATGCTTCTTTCTTGGTGTGTTTCGTGTGTCTTGTCACTTGTGCAATGGTATCAACATCGTAAGGCGCAGATTCCACCAGCTCAGTTTGATCCTAAGGCAGTTGATTCACGCTCTCGTATCAAGTTTGAGTCTTATGTAATGATGGCGACTCTTAATGCGCAAATTGGCTTTTTATTTGGGATGAGTTTTATGGATGGTGGCATCTACATCCCTTTTATTATGGCTGCCGGTATAGCGGTGGGGTTGGTTCTGACGATTGACTCTGCTAGGAAAACACCTCGAATTACCGAGAGGTCACTGTTTTCGATAACTACACCACTTACCGTGATTGCATTTGCTTGTTTGTATTTGTTTGGCGATGTCGCTCACGTCATGGCGTTGTGTGTCATTGCAATCTTGTGCGTTGTCTACCAGGCTATGGGTACTGTTGCTCTTGGTACCCACGTTATTCTTGAGCGTCTTGAGCCTGTTCGAGCATATGCAAAAGCTCGGATTATTAACTACATTGCGCTTACAGTAGGACTTGCTCTTGGTTTTGCTGCAGGCTACGCTCATGGTTTAAGCGAGCTTGCTGCTATTCAGCTAACAGTTGTTGTAGCTCTAGCTTATGCAATCATTGCCTCATTTTTCCATCGTCCGCGTTTCCCTGATACTACATTAAAATCAGATGGAAGCATCATTGCTGTTCCAGCTCAGGATAAGGGGTTCTTGCGAGAACGCTGTTTTGAAGCGAGTGAGCAGTATGGTCTTAGCACGCGCCAATTCGAAGTTTTGTGTCTTATTGCACAGGGTCGCAATGCGGAATATGTAGCAAACACACTTACCATTTCAGTAAGTACCGCTCAAACACACATCCGCAACATTTATCAGAAGCTCGATGTGCATTCACGCCAAGAACTCATAGATATGATTGAAGACGTGAAGCTGTATGGTGAAGATTAATAAATTGGAAGCCATGGTGTCATTTTTCGAATAATGCCTGTTCAACAGCCTCATTAATTTTTAAGTATTTAGGTAAACACCTAGCTTAGGTAGATGGCGAATGAGGCTGTCTAGCATACCTTTCCTTTAGGGCTTTGCAAAAAAGCAAGATGAGGAGGGTTTAGCTTATGGTCAATTATCAGGAGTTCCTAGACAGCATTGACCGCAAGGCGTATCACGAAGGAGAGTGGCAGTGGGAAGAGGATGGTTATACCGTCACGCGTACGTATAACTATTCTGCCCCTGGTTGTCATGATTCGTGTGGCGTCTTGCTCTACGTCAAGGACGGAAAACTCGAAAGGGTTGAAGGCGATCCGCTTGATCCGTACGCAAACGGTAAGTTGTGTATGCGCTGTCTCGACCTTACAGAGATGGTCAATAACGACAAGCGATTGAAGTACCCCATGAAGCGAGTTGGCGAACGTGGAGAAGGTAAGTGGGAGCGTATTTCTTGGGATGAAGCTCTCGATATGATTGAGGACTACATTAAGACCGAAATTGATGAAAAGGGACTAGGTCGAGAATCGATTTTGGTTGGCCATGGCACTGGTCGCAATATTAATTGGCAAGTGCCTTTTATTGCAGGTGCTTGTTTTAGGACCGCCAACGTGGGCGGCATTTATTTTTCTGGATGGTGGTGCTACATGCCTCGCGTATGCGGTGCTGCTGGACCGTTGGGTGACTATCCAATTGTCGACGCATCAGAAACATTGCCTGATCGCTATGCGAATCCTGACTGGCAGCCACCTGAGGTCCTTGTTGTCTGGGGCAATGAACCGTTAAAGTCGAACGGTGATGGTTATCTTGGTCATTGGCTGAATGTATGCGTCCAGATGGGAACCAAAATCATCTCAATTGACCCCGTTCTTACTTGGTGGGGTGCTCGTGCTGATTATTGGCTTCGCCCGCATCCTGGAACTGATGCGGCTTTGTCCTTAGCGTGGCTTAATGTAATTACGCAAGAAGACCTTATTGATCATGAATTCGTTGAACGCTGGTGCGCATATTACGATGAGTTAAAAGAGCACGTAGCTCAATTTACGCCTGAGTGGGCATCTGAAATCACCACCATTCCTGTTGAGGATATTGTTGGGTCAGCTCGGCTGTATGCAAATGCCGAACGTGGCGCTATTCAGTGGGGACTTGTCTTTGATGCGGGCACGTCGTCAGCAATGCATTGGACCGAAGCTGTTTGTGATCTTATGGCTATTTGTGGCAACATTGAGAAGCCAGGGACCCATGTTCTTGTGCACAATTCCTACGATATTAATGCTGGTTATTCGTCAGTTGACCTTTACGCGGACCCAATTGCTTATCAGCGTAAATTCCGTAAATGGATGGTCGGTGACGAGGGTCTTGATTTCGTAGGTATGTCAAATTGTGATGCTATGGCTTCTGTTCTTGAAGCTGGCAAAATTCCTGCAACAGGCGACCCCTATGAAATTAAGATGCTTTGGGCTCAGAGTTGCAATGCGTTTTCAGGACATGAGGGCGCTGCACCGCGTGCATACAAATATATGAAAGAGATTCCTTTTATAGTGTATGCAGATCCTTTTATTACTCCGACAATGACCGCCATCGCAGACCTTATTCTGCCGGTAGCTATGTCAGTTGAGCGTGATTCTGCTCGTACGTGGTGGACGCCTCTGCGCGCGATGAAGAAGGTATCAAGTTTCTACGAGGCAAAATCTGACGAAGAGATTGCTCTTATGTTGGGTAAGCGGCTTAATCCCGAACTGTTTGTACGCTGGGATTCTACCGAAGACTTTATCAACGATTACTTGCTTACTGACTTGGCGGTTGTCGGTGAAGATGGCAAGGTGAAGAAAGCGAATTTCTCAGCTGCAACCGATGAAGATTGGGGTCATACATCGGTTACTGATGAAGATGTTTCTATTAAGACGAAATGTCCGTTTACGTTTAAACAGCTTGTAGAAGATGTCCAGGGTCATTCGTATGATCCGTGGAACGCTACGTACAACAAGCATGAGAAGGGCTTGTTGCGCCCTGATGGTGGAGTTGGTTTTAATACCCCGTCTGGTCGAATTGAATTGATTCCGAGCATCTTTACGTCATGGGGGATTCCTCCTTATCCGGTCTATACGCCGGCACCAGAAACATGGGAGACAACGCCTGAAATCATGGAAGAATTACCTTTCTATATGATAAGCGGGGCGCGTTCTTATGAGTTTTTCCATACTGAACATCGTCAAGCTGAAACCATGCGTGAATTCCACCCCGAACCTCTTGTTAAGGTTTCGCCAAAAACTGCCGCAGATTATGATCTTCGCGATGGTGATTGGCTTTGGATGGAAAACCATGAAGGTCGCTGCATTCAAAAGGTACAGGTTTTCGAGGGAATTCCTGATGATTGTGTTTCTGCTGAACATGGTTGGTGGAAGCCTGAAGCAGAGGCAGCAGCGCCAGTGTTGAATCACTGCTTTGACTACAACCCCAATAATCTAACGCGCAATTTTCAAGCGGGGCCAGGCGGTATCGGTTCTCCGATTAAGTGCACTCGTTGTCGCATTTATAAGGCGACGCCCGAAAACAGCGAAGTTATGCCGGGTGAGCAAATCGTTAATCGCGGCGGTTGGCGCGATGATTATCAGCCTAATCAGCCGTAATTGAGACTTGTTTAGCTAGTGATGCAAATTAGGTATGAGTGACTAATACCAAGAGGAGTGAATTGTAATGACCAAAGGAATTCTTATTAATTATGAATATTGCACTGGCTGCCATTCATGCGAGGTGGCCTGCAAAAAGCATTTAGGGTTAGACAAGGGGGAATTCGGCATAAAGCTTTCCGAAACAGGCCCCTATCAGTATCAAACAGGAGACCTGGCAGGTAAGTGGGAATGGGCTTGGAATCCTGTAATTACGAAGGCTTGTGACATGTGCGAAGACCGTGTTGCTGAAGGAAAGATGCCCATGTGTGTTCAGCATTGCCAAGCTTGGTGTATGTATCACGGCGAACTAGAAGATCTGGTTAAAAAGATGGATGGCAAGACTCGTTGGGCTTTGTATACACAAGGGGAAAACAAGTAAGAAGCGCTGATGCCTTTTAGCGCAGACTAAGGAGGGTTTCAAATGGATAAGGCTTTAATTGCAAAGAGCAAGAAACGAGCAATGCTTGTCTTCGTTGGTTGTTGTCTGATGCAGATGTGCGCCCTTGGAACCGTGCTCAATTCGTCATCGGCGTATTTTGCCTATGTTCCAGCCATGGTTGCTCCTGATAATCCGATGTACATCGTGACTTTCTCGACGTGGATTACTTTTTATGGCATTGCGGCTTTGGTGGGTACGTTTTTAGCAGGCATTCTTATTCCGAAGTTTGGTGCAAAGCTGGTGCTATCCGTAGACATTATCGTATCCGCACTTGTCATGTTTGCATTTACATTCATGACGCCAGAATGGACTGCAATGCACTTTATCGTACTTGGTGTGATACTTGGTTTGTTTGGTGGTCAGTACTTTATCTATGCCTGCCCAGTACTTATTGGTGCATGGTTTGGCAAAAAGGTTATGGGCCGCTACCTAGGTATTGCTAATTTGTTTTCTGGCATCGGCGGTGCTCTTTGGCCTCAGATTTTTACTCAGGTTTTCGTAAATGCCTCCTGGCAGTCTGTGTACTATCTGAACGCTATTCTTATTCTGCTACTGCTTGCCTTCTCGCTCACGGTGTTTTCAGTGCATCCTGAGAAACATGGTTTGATTCAGTACAACGGCGACAACCCTGCTGATTACGCGGTTGATGAAAGTGCTAATACCGCAGTTTCTGGTGTGCCTCTTAAATTCTGCATTAGTAGTGCAGTGTTCTGGATTCTGTTCTTCGCAGCTATGCTGTGCGCTTTCCCGGGCAGCTACAATTCTTATCTCCAGGCTAACGCCCTTGAGGTACTTGGTCCGGGCAATGATGCATTTGCTGCATCCATCATGATTTATCTGCAGCTTGGCTATATCATTGCGTCGGGTCTTGGCGGTTTCTTTATTGATAAGTTTGGCATCAAGCTGTACTCCATTCTGATTCTTGTTATTACGATTATTACGTTTGCTCTGTGGTCGTTCGTTAGTGCACCTGCTGCAATGGTTGCTACAGCGTTCTTCTTTGGTATGAATAATGCCGCCGTCACCATCATGGTGCCTATGCTTGTTCGCCATCACTTTGGGCAAAAGGCTTACGACAAGGTTCTTTCGTACTGCATGATGGCCATTGGTCTTATGGGCTCGATGGGTGCTCCTGTCATCGCCTTCGTTTTTGCAACCGCTGGATCTTATAGTAATGCGTTCCTTATCGGAGCTGTTGTTGCTGCTGTTGACCTTGTGCTCGTATTGTTGTCGTTCGTACCAGTTAAGAAGTTGCATGCGGCGCATTGGGAGGGTGTCGAAGAAGTCGAGACTGAGCGTCATATAGAACTCGAAGAAGCGAAAGCTGCATAACGTTGCATAATCGGGCGCTCCCTGTTGTGGGGCGCCCGGTCGAAGGGGGCGACCATGCATACGGAGCAACAAAAACCGAAGGGGAAGATATTCTACGGCTGGTGGATAGTCGTTGGATGTTGTTTCCTTCAAGCGTTTGGCTTGGGAAACATGATGAATGCAGCAGGCATTTTTTATATGCCGGTTTGTGAGGATTTAGGTATTGGTCTTGGACCGCTGGCGTTGTATTTAACGGTGTATTTCTTTGTGACGACATTTTCATACCCGCTTGTTGCAAAGATTTTACCCACAAAGAATATCAATGTCGTATTAACGGTTGCTTTCCTAGCTTTATGCGCGGGGCAGGCGTTGATGGGTACCTATACCGAAGCGTGGCATTGGTATATATCTGGCGCTATTTATGGTTTTGCAGGAGCGTTCATTTTTGTCGTACCTGCAACAACGCTTATTCAGAATTGGTTTCATAAACGTCGTGGCCTTGCGCTTGGTATTACTCAGTGTATGTCAGGCATTGGTGGCGCGGTGTTTCCTGTTGTTGGCACAGCGCTAATCGGGATGGTTGGTTGGCGTTGGACTTATGTCATCTTTGCTGTGGTTAGCGCTATCGTTGTTATTCCGTGGACAGCTAAGGTGTTCAAATTTAAGCCAGCAGACATGGGGTTGCTTCCTTATGGTTATGACGAGAGCGTTGATGCGGGTGACGTTGATCATGTGTATCCAGGTGTGCCTTCCAAGAAAATGATTGGTACGCTGGCATTTTGGTGTGTCTTTTTCTATGGCGGCGTCGAAGCGCTTATGTCGGGCTACAACACAAACATTCCTGGATACGCTATTTCTATTGGTCTTGGCGACATGTTTGGATCGTATATGTTGTCGCTTGCTCAGCTTGGGTATGTCTTTGCAACCATTTTTATTGGATGGCTTGTTGACCGTATAGGAGCAAGAATACCGACGTACCTAACTTTGGTTATTACAGGATTGGCTCTTGTCGGATTTGGTGTATTTAGAACAGAGGTACCTCTTGCTGTGACGGCGTTTTTGTTTGGTATGAATTCGGTAATCATTACGATTTCGGTGCCAACGATTATTTCTGATCTCTTTGGAAAGAAAGACTACGCTCAGAAGTTGTCGTATATGCGCATGTCAGGTTGCTTTGCTGCGTTTGGCTCGAGCGCAATTGGCTTTGTGTATGACGCGACTGGGCGTTTCGATATTTCGTTTTTTGCAGGCGTAGGCATTATTGCTGTTTCCCTCATCCTAGTAACAATTGCTTATACCCAGAAGAAGAAAATGTTTGCTCTCTGGGAAGACTGATGAGGACTTTTGTCGTTGCAGTCTAAGAAGAAAAGGAAGTCAAATAATGGCTGATTATCAAGA
>JAZQRZ010000033.1:0-1751 GCA_045629845.1 Eggerthellaceae bacterium
TGTGTTGAATTAGCAGGCATAATGCACCTTTAAGCGCATGCCCGTTATATCTAACCTAAAGCCGTTCGCCAAGTTTTAACATGTTTGACATGCGAACTTATTGACGTTGCCCGTACAATCCTCCAAAACGCTGAGAAGGAAAGCACGCCAAGGGGGTATGTATGGACACAATAGCTGCGATGTTTGCTTCAGGCTCGCCGATTGCTAATGCGGTTGACGCGGTCGATTCATTTGTATGGGGCTGGGCTATGATTGTGCTGCTTTTGGGTACACATCTGTTCATGACCATTCGAACGAAGTTTATTCAGCGAAAGCTTGGTACGGCTATTAAGCTTTCAATTTCGCGTTCTGATGATGAAGCAGAAGGCGATGTTTCGCAGTTTGGTGCTTTGACCACAGCGCTTGCAGCAACGATTGGTACGGGCAATATTGTTGGTGTTGCAACTGGTCTGTTTATGGGTGGTCCTGGCGCGATTTTCTGGATGTGGATCACTGGCGTGTTTGGTATTGCGACCAAGTACGCTGAGACGTACGTCGGTGTTAAATATCGCGTCAAAGATCACAACGGCGAAATGCTTGGTGGCGCCATGTATGCTTTGGAACGCGGTTTCAAGAATAAGAAGCTCGGCAAAATTCTGGGTATGCTGTTTGCTCTGTTTGCGTTTATTGCAAGCTTTGGTATTGGTGCATCGGTGCAGTCTAATGCGCTGTCGGGTGTTATCACTTCGTACATTTCGCCGCTGTATGGCTCCGAAAACCAGATGCTTGCAACCTCAATCATGATCGGCGTTGTGCTCATGATTCTGGTTGGTGTTGTCATTATGGGCGGCATTAAGTCTGTAACGAAGGTAACTACGAAGCTTGTACCGCTAATGGCTGCTTTGTATGTTGCTGGCTGTATCGTAATTATCGGTATGAACGGCGAATTCGTTGCTGAAGCCATCGGTCTTATCGTAACGTGTGCGTTTACGGGTGAAGCTGCTTTTGGTGGCGCTGTAGGTAGCAGCGTTGCTCTTGCTTTGCAGTTTGGTTTTAAGCGTGGCTTGTTCAGTAACGAATCGGGCTTGGGTTCTGCTCCGCTTGTGGCAGCAAATGCTACGACAAAGAATCCTGCCCGTCAGGCTCTTGTTTCTATGACAGGTACGTTCTGGGATACCGTTATCGTGTGTGCTATTACGGGTATCATGCTGGTGTCTACCATGCTGGCTAATCCCGAAATTCAGGCCGGTATTCTTTCTGGTGAAATTACAGCTGCTGCACAGCTGACCACTGCAGCTTTTTCAGAGATCCCCGTGCTTGGCCCTGTGGTTTTGTCGGTCGGTATGATTTTGTTCACCTATTCCACGATGCTTGGTTGGGCACAGTATGGCAACCGCGCGGTGGCATACCTGTTTGGTAAGAAGGGCATTCGTCCGTATCAGGTCGGTTTCTTGCTCTTCGTATTTTGGGGCTGCATCGGCGGCGGCGATCTGGTTTGGAACTTGTCCGATATCAGCAATGCTCTTATGGCGGTGCCGAACTGTATTGCGGTTCTTGGTCTTTCAGCTGTTATTGCAAAGGATACGCAGCATTACGTCTACGACAAGAATCTCGACGAAGTGGATGAAACCCCCATTCCTCAATACGACGCAAAGTAATTACTTCACAAAGTAATAATTCACGCGATGTGGCAAAGGGTCTGACCCTTTGCTTCATTTTTTTGCCACAGCGCTAGAGCTATGCCTTTCACCTGTTTCCTAGTACCCTTCTTA
>JAZQRZ010000034.1:0-11049 GCA_045629845.1 Eggerthellaceae bacterium
CTCGGCTCGGCAGCTGCGGAACTCGCCTGCTTCGCAGGCTCAAACAGTCCTCGCTTCCGCCTCGCCTTCACTCGTCACAGCCTGCGAAGAGCTCGTCGTGCGTTCGGGTTCATCAGCTTTGACGGGGACGGCTTTACTTGAAGACTTGGGCAATCTGGTAGCTAATGGGCTGGAAGATAAGCTTCAGGATGTATTTGCCTATCAGAACGTGGTAATCGTTGCGAACGAGGTTGGTTGCGACGGTATCAGCTATGATGATTTCACAATGGAATACATCAATTCGCTGGGGGCCTTGGCATGCAGGTTGGCGGCTCAAAGCGATGTGGTGGTCGAGGTAGTGTCAGGCATTCCGTATGTTGTGAAAGGGGAGCTTCCGTGCGAATGCTGAAATCGCTTGCTTTGACGTTCTCCTGCTTTTCTCGAATTCCTATGCCAAAGATGGAATGGGATTCTGACAACATGCGTTTTATGCTCGCTTGGTTTCCCTTTGTTGGCTTGATTATTGGTCTTGTAGTGGCCGCTTGGTGGCTTGTCGCAGAAGTGGCTGGCTTTGGAATCGTGCTGAAGGCAGCTGGTGCTGCACTTATTCCGCTATTGATTACTGGTGGTTTTCATCTTGATGGCTTTGCTGACGTTATTGATGCAATGGCAAGCAATGCAGAACCTCATCGCAAGCGCGAAATATTGAAAGACTCGCATATTGGTGCTTTTGCAGCAATGGGTGTTGCTATATATGTTGTGGCGTATTTCGCTCTTGCAACCGAGCTTCCTGAAGGGTGTCGTGTAGCGCTTCTTCTTGCCTGCGTACCTGTTTTATCTCGTTGTGGCTCCGCGTTTGCTTCAACGATATTCTTTGGAAACGGCACTGGTGGTATGTTGGCATCGTTTCGCGATAGCGTTGATGTGCGCATAACCGTTGCTATTGTTACTTTCATATTTATTGTTGTTGGCGTTGTTGCAGTTGTCCTTTCGCCGTTGTGCGGCATTCTTATGGTTGTATGCGAAGCGGTTCTTCTTGTGTGGCTTAACTGGTTTGCTCAGCGCAATTTTGGCGGCATGAGCGGCGATGTTGCAGGTTTCTTCTTGCAGGTATGTGAACTCATTCTGCTGATCTGTATCGTTATTAGCGCAAAGGTGGTCGGGCTATGATATTCGTAACTGGTGGAATAGCTTCGGGAAAACGTGCTTTTGCTATGCAGTTGGGCTTGCCTGAAGAAGCGTGCGCTTTTGATGTTCATACCTTGGTAAGGACATCGAACTACGACGAGGAAATGATTAATCGGCTTGAAAACATGCAGCTTGTGACCTGTGTAGAAGTAGGTAGTGGTATTGTTCCACTTGATGCGGGCGAGCGTGCTTATCGTGAACGCGTTGGGCGATTGTCGTGCGCCCTTGCTGAACATGCCGACGTAGTGGTGCGCATGGTTTGCGGTATTCCTGTTGTATTAAAAGGTGATTCATGGAATTAGTTATCATTCGCCATGGGCAAACACCTGGCAATGAAGCAAAGCAATACGTTGGCGTCATTGATCAGCCGTTAAGCGAAAATGGACGCGCGCAAGCAACTGCTGCGGGTGCTCATGACCAGGTAAAGCGCGTGTATGTATCCACCATGCGACGCACTCACGAAACAGCTGCGCTTATGTTCCCTTGCGCTACCCAGGTTGTTGTTGAAGGCATTCAAGAGATGGACTTTGGCCTGTTTGCGGGTCGTTCTCCTGATGAAATGGTTGAAGATGCGGATTATCGTGCCTGGGTTGATGGTGAATGCGTTGGACAATGCCCTGAAGGTGAATCACAGCTTCAGTTCAGCAACCGCGTTTGTGCGGCTCTTGAAACACTTTTACGCGAAGCTGCTTCTCGTGGCGAACAGCAGCTAATTATGGTTGCTCACGGCGGTACTATGATGGCTTTTCTTGACCGTTACGCTCACGATTCTTCGAAAAAGTACTGGGAATGGTTGGTGGGTAACTGCGAAGGCTATCGTATTGAATTGACTTGCGATAAGGATGGTATTCAACTGCAGTCAATTACTCGCTGGGTTGAGTGAATGCTCTATTCTCAGGTATCATAAGTACAAGCTGTTTTATCAGCGAATAGTTGAGAGAAAGGGAGATGCATGAAGAAGGGGATAATTGCGTTACTGGCCTGCGTATTCGCTCTCAGTCTGTCGCTTGTTGGCTGCGGTGGCAGTGGCTCGGGTGGCGACGTTAAGGCTGCGTGGGTTGGCACGTGGGACCTCGTCGAGATGGAAGAAAACGGTGAAGTCACCGGTTCCGAAGATCTTGAAATGCTGAGGAGCCTTGGTCTGGATGTTTATCTTGAAATGAACCAGGACGGCACAGGTTCGCTGGTGCTGTTCGGCGAATCGATGGATGGCACGTGGGAAGCCAAGAGCGCTACCGAAGGTACCTTTACGCTTGAAGGTCAAAAGGTTGATATGAAGATTGCTGATGGCAAGCTGACCATGGAACAGAATGGTTCTAAGCTTACCTTTGCAAAGGGCGAAGCACGTAGCTCTTCGTCTGCAGCTGCTTCCGCTTCTGCAGAATCCGCGTCTGCTTCAGCCGCTTCTGCTTCTGCAGCTTCTGAGTCTGCATCCGCATCTTCTGCTTCCGCTTCTTCTTCCTCTGCAAGCTAAGGATTTCAATTCGGTAGCAGTTTTAAGCTCGCGTCCATTTGAGATGTAGCTTACAAATGATTGTATAGGGGCTGTGCTGATTATGGTACAGCCCTTCAAAATGTAGTAGGTTCTGTAACAGGCATTATGTGTGTTACAGAACCTATCACATTTGAGAATTGATTTTTTAAGGAATGTATTTCGTGGCAAAACGCCTTGTTATAGCAGCATATGACGGTGTTGCCGCACTGTTGTGCGCCTTTATTCTGTCATTCGCCTTTATTTCTCCTGCGTATGCTTATATTGATCCATCGGTTATGACCTACACCATCCAAGCAGTTGCTGGTGTAGCGGTTGCTTTGTCGGCAGTTGCAGGCGTGGCGCTTCGTCGCGGTCGCAAGGTGTTCATGCGTATTCTGGATATTGATGAAAACTCAAAGAAGGAATACGAACCCGATGTTCATCGATTATCTGAATTAACACACGAACATGTTCCAGCGCATGCAAAGGTAGAAAGTACTGTTGAAGATAAGCCTTCAGAGAAGCGCAGCTTAACGCATAAGCCTTTATGGAAGGAACGCCTGCTTTATGGCGTTATTGCTGCTTTCTTTACGGTCTTCACCATTTATTTTGTTGCGCCTCTCGAAATTGTGGCGGGCGCATCAAGTGATCTCGTCTATTCCATGAGTGATGTTTGGTGGGTACTTGTCTTGCCTGATTTGGCTATCGTTGCAGGCCTTGTGCTTCTAATCACTCTGGTGCGTGGTAAGGCGTTTAATGTAGTCCTTGCTCTGGTGTTTTCAATCGGGTTATGTGCATATGTTCAGGCACTGTTCCTGAATTCTGGCTTACCTGCGGCTGATGGTTCAACCATTGTTTGGGCTGACCATATGCCTATGCAGATTATTTCAACTATTGTTTGGGTTGCCATTCTGGCTGCAATGCTTGTGTTTGGCGTTCTTCGCAGCAAGCGTTCTCAGGGTGTTATTGCACTGGTATCGGTTTGCTTGGTTATCGTGCAAGGAGTAGGTCTTATTAGTCTTGCATTTACTCCTTCAGCAAGTGGTCAGTCCGAAGCATCTGATGCAAAAGTTGTTTTGACTGAAGATCAGATGTATACCGTTAATCCCAATCATAACGTTGTTGTCTTCGTGCTTGATACTTTTGATACCGCCTATCTAAAGCGTATTGAACGAGACTTCAATGCTCATATTCTTGATGGGTTAACTGGCTTTACAAATTACGAAAACGCTACGGCAGCAATGATCCCAACGCGCTTTGCTATTCCTGAAATGATGACGGGCCAAATGCCCAGTTTCGACGAGCCCTTTTCTACCTATAAGGAAGAGCGTTACGCGCGAAGCGACTTTCTTGAAAACATTTACGATGCCAACTATTCTATCGGTCTTTATACCGACTCTTTGCGCATTAGTACTCTTTCTGGCGAAGAGCAGGCATCTATCACCAGTAAGACAGTCAACATGCATCCCTTGCCAAATAGCATGATGAACTATTCAGGATGTTTGTATTCCCTTTATCAAATGGGGCAGTACCGTGATGTGTTGTGGCCTTTCAAATGGGCGTTCTGGTATTACACCGATGAGATTAATCGCTCGCTGGTTCAAAGCGATGAAGACACTGCGCCTGACGAAACCATTTACATCATGGATGACGTGAAGTACTACAACCGCCTGTGCGAGTTTGGCCTTAGCTTTGAAGAAGGCAACTACGACGGCGCCTATCGCTTCATTCATTTGCTTGGCTCGCACTATCCGTTTAGCTACGACGAAGAAGCTAATTTCATTGGTGATGACGAATCTAACGTCTTTAGACAAACACAAGGTGCGATGCATATTGTGTACGAATACATCGACCAGCTTAAGAAGCTTGGTGTCTACGAGAATACGACTATCATCATTACTGCTGATCATGGCTATTGGACCATTACGCTTGATCCAATCGAGGAAACCTCAACGCCTGTCATGTATGTTAAGCCCGAGCAAAGCGCCGAAGCTGATGCTCAGCCGCTTATTACTGATGAAAAGCCTGTAAGTCACCTTGATTTACAGGCCACTATCCTTGACGCAATGGGGCTTGATTTCAGTGAATATTCGTCGCGTGACGAATGGGCCGGCTATTCGATGTTTGGCTATATCGACCCCAATCGCAAGCGCTATTACCTCACCACCGATAGCGAACCAGACTTAACCGAAGTGCAGTTCCGCGAATACCTTATCGATGGCAATGCCCTTGACTGGAACAATTGGCACGAAACTGGTCGTACCATCGACGCCCAAGAATAACTACTTTTTCACTGGGATAGGGCCGCACGAACAAGCTTTGGCTAACCGTTCCTCGCTCCCGCCTCGCCTTCGCTCGTCACAGCCTCAGATAGTTCGTTTAGCCCTATTCCAGCACCCGTTAAATGACTTACTTAACCAGAAGCAAGGGCAAGTCGGTTTCGTGGGCAACGCGCTGTGAAACACTACCGAAAGCGGCACGAACCGAGCCTAATCCACGACGACCCATGACAATGATGTCGATGTCGTTGTTCTTGGCATAGTTCGTAATAACCGTTGCCGGATTGCCTTCTTTTACAACGCAGCGCATTTCAAGATCTTTGCTGCTTTCAGCGGCTGCTTCCTTGGCAATTTGCGAGAGCGCCTCATCAATGTTTTCCCAGTACTGCGCCACTTCTTGCTGCATTTCATCTTCGCTGCGGACCACGCCAGCCATACGTTCAGCAACAACCGTGGTGGGATCAGCGACGGCAGGCTGGTCAGCTGCTTGCAGCAGTGTAATTACAGCCTTGTCAGCAGCAACGCCAAGCGCAGCATCAAGTGCACGACGAGCAGCATTGGAACCATCAAACGGAACAAGGATATTGGCGAAATCAGTCATGTCGAACCCCTTCCCTATTCGGCAACCACACGGTTGCCATTTCCGTATCGTTACACAAGCAAAGCGTTCGTTTTTTACGAGAAAACTTATCTTCTCTCACTGTGAATAATAGCGCAGCCTATACGTAATTCAAAGGAAATTTGTCAGGATATAAGATTCTTTTTTGACTGCTTAGAGCAAGCTTATGTAATCGCCCTGTTTACCCTTGCTCATCTGCATTGTTCACCCAAATGTCGCCAATTCAGATGGTAGAATCAGTGCCCGTAATGACAGCACCCCGAAAGGTGGAATAATGGCAAAAGAATCAAGCTTTGATATCGTTTCAAGCGTCGATATGCAGGAAGTCGACAACGCTTATCAGCAGTCGAAGAAGGAACTGACCCAGCGCTATGACCTGAAAGACTCGAATGCAAAAATCGACCTGGATAAAGCAGCGGGCAAATTCACCGTTTCTGCTCCAAGCGACTTCGTAGCCGGCCAGGTTATCGACATCATTGGCTCGAAGCTGGTCAAGCGCGGCGTCGATCTGGCTTCGGTCAAGTGGGGCAACGCTCAGGATGCTGCAGGTGGCTCTGTTGTACGTGTTGGCGAAATCGTTCAGGGCATCGATCGCGACACGGCAGGTAAGATCAACAAAGACATCAAGGCTCAAAAGCTGAAGGTTAAGGTGCAAATCGAAGGCGACCAGCTGCGTGTTAGCTCTGCATCGCGCGACACCCTGCAAGAAGTAATCTCGTTCTTGAAGGCGCAAGATTACGGTCAACCGCTGCAATACGTGAACTACCGCTAAACAACCGCGTCAAAGCAAAACAAACGGGCTCGCCAGAAAAGGCGAGCCCGTTTCTTGTTTAACTCTGTAACTCCTATCCTACGTAGCAGCGTTTTCCTTGGCTTTATTAAAATCAGAAACCGCATCAAGCACTCGCTCGTAGGCGCCTGGATAATCAGTTAGTCCCAGCCCCTCGTTAAGCATACTCTTAGCCTCTGCGCGGATTTCTTCCGCTTCTGCCTTCAGCTTTTCTTTATCAAGCTGAGTAGTCTTATCGATGGAGTATTCCAATTGAGTGATAGCCGAATCAACATTCGCCAACTTTGACGCCACCATACGCTTATCGTATTCCTGCTGAACAAGCTCTTGATTTTCCTTATTAGCTGGCAAGTTAGCATCATCAACCCCTGGAGGATTAATCAGATACAGCGACCAAACAATAGCGCCAAAGATTGCAATGACCACGAATGCTATGTTCATGATGTCGCGCGGCACACGAGCAATCCAGCGTTCCATAAGCGGATAAACCCACCAAGTAATAATGCCTGCAACCACACCAAACGCCGTTGTATTCTGCAGACACACCTGCCCCATAATGTTGCCGAAGTTATCACGATAGTCCCAAAGCTCGTAATTAGCATTAACCAGCAAGCCCATCGAGAATTCGATAATCGTACACAGCAGAGCGCCTGCAAAGAAACTAATAATGTAGGCAATAATGACCTTCTTGCCTGGGAACTTTTTCTTCAGCCAAAGGAAGAACGGGTACAGCACTAAAGCAATTACTACGACAGCAGCGCCCTCCATCGGGAAGGGATACAGCCAGTCGCGCCACAACATGGTGTTTGAAGGATCGTATTCACCCTGAACAACACCAAGAATAATGAACTGGCACATACCCATTTCCATCCAGTGCCCCACGATGGAAAACACGATGAAATAGATAATGAGGTTACGAACAAAAGGCCAGCCGCGACGATTAACGACAAAGTCTTCCTTTTCGTATTCGCCTGCACGCTTCGAAAAGTCATTAACAAGCGTAGCCTTAACACGCTTTGAGAACGTAAAGTAAAGGATAAGGAAGATATAGAAGGCGCCATTACTGAATACCACAAGGATGTTGAATTGATTCGTAAAAATGTCGTACACCGCTGGCACAACTAAACCAATGACAGCCATCGCAATAACAAAAGGGCGGCCTATCTTGTAGCGGTTAATAAACATCCAGAAGGCCACGCCTTCAAGAACGACCATTACCCAGTCAAGCATTGACGACACATCGTAGGTCATCGCGTCGCGCGAAGTAAGCATGAGCCACAAAAGACACGTCGCAATATGGAGAGCAAAAAGAACCTGTACCGCGCGCATGAAGCCCATTTTGTTAGGCGCACTAAACCTGATGGCATCATAGGCTTGACGGGCAGACTTCGTTGCAGCCTTATGATCTTGCTTAGCCTTCTTTCGTGCTTCACGTTCGCGCTTGCGCGCTTCTTTGGCGCGCTTGCGATCGCCTGAGTTTTCGGCAATCACGCTAATACGCAAAGCTTCGTCAGCTTCGATATCAGCTTCCATGGCAATGCCAACCATGGCAACAGCTTCTGCGGCGTCGTACTGCGCAGACTGCGTAATCTTTGCACGTTCAACTTTCCCCGTGCTATACGCATTGTCAATTGCGCGTTCAGCTGCATCAAGATTTTTTAGCTTGTCTTCAATTTCGTCGAGCTGATCAAGCTCGGGTGATTCGAGATTCTTGTTCTCTTCCGCCATTGCCGTCCCCTTGGTCTCATAGTTCCCTTGGTAGATACAATGCTCGCAACACGATTGTATACTACAAAAGACCAGTTAGCTGCTGTAATGTAAAGCAAAATTGTCAACAAGTAGTCACCAATAGCAGTATTTTGCTCCGTTCAGCATTTCTCTTAGCGGTTCTACACGACTCATAAGCCATTTATACGCAATCAAGTAGCTTTTACGGATACAATATTGGGTAACTATAAGTAACGTCTTTTTTCATTGCACGACGGTCATTCATCTCAGGGAAAGGGATGTATATGAGCGGCAACAACGAAGAATTGCAAGACAATCGCAGATTGTCCTCGCCCGAACAACTGAATGACTACTTGAAGGTTACGAACCCAAGAATCTGGGTTGTTCTTTCAGCCATTGTTTTGTTGGTCGCAGGCCTGCTGCTTTGGAGTAGCTTCACCACTATCGAAAGCTACGCTACGGGCACCGCGCGCGCTGTTGGCGGTGAGCTAACAGTAACTTTCGATGACCCCGCCAAAGCAAGCAAAGTCCAGGCTGGCATGGAAATGGAAGTTGGCGATGTTCTAACTGAAGTTCTTACCGTCGGCACCGACGAAGAAGGCAACACAATAGCATCAGCCCGCGTCAATATTCCCGATGGGTCCTATGATGTACGGGTGGGCTACAAAACCACGCAAGTTATGTCGATGTTACTTAACTAACGAGGCAAAACTGTGGCAAAGACGAACCAGCCAATAACAAAGGGTGTGGCCAAAGTACCCCAGGTCATGCAGATGGAGACGCTTGAATGTGGCGCCGCTGCATTAGCTATGATTCTGGCGTATTACGGCAAATGGATGCCTCTTGAGCAGATTCGCGTCGACTGTGGCGTATCGCGTGATGGTGCAAGCATAACCAATATCGCCAAAGCTGCTCAAAGCTACGGGCTTAAAGTTGAAGGCTTTCAGCGTGGTATCGAAGCGCTGCGAAATGAAGGGCCGTTCCCTTGCATCATTACCTGGAATACCGATTATGCCGTATGCTGCGGGTTTTCGGGCGATTATGCGTTTATCAACGACCCTGCAAAAGGCTCGAACAAGATAAGTATCGAAGAATTCTCGCGCTTGTACGGGGGCGTCTGCTTAACCTTCGAACCAACAGACGAGTTTGTTCCAGGCGGGAAACGTAAAAGCACATTCGAATTTGCCAAGAACCGTTTGCAAGGGGCCCGCGCTGCCGTTGCTTTCGTTGCGATTACAACACTTGTAGGCTACCTATTCGAGACACTGACCCCCGCTTTCTCGCGCTTCTTCATGGATCACCTTTTAACGGGTGAAAACTCCGAATTACTGATGCCCTTCATTGGACTTCTTTCTGGCGTCGCAATACTGCAAGTAATCGTGACCGCGATTAATACTATCTACTCGCTGAAGATTAACGGCAAGATGGCCGTTGTAGGCTCTTCTACCTTCATGTGGCAAGTACTTCGCATGCCCATGGAATTCTTCTCGCAACGCAGAGCCGGCGATATTCAGCAACGCAAAACCACCAATGCTGTTATCGCAGGAACGCTGGTAAACACCTTAACCCCCCTGTTGCTTAACGTTGTCATGATGGTGTTTTACCTAGTCGTTATGATTCGCTACTCGGTCTTGCTAACCGCCGTTGGTATAGCCGCTATTGTGATTAACTCACTGCTTGCCAGCTATATCTCACGCAAGCGTGTGAATATCACCCGTGTTCAAATGCGCGATACTGGCAAGCTTGAATCATCAACTGTTTCAGGTATTCAGATGATTGAAACAATTAAAGCTTCGGGTGCAGAAAATGGCTATTTCGCCAAGTGGGCAGGCTATCAAGCTTCGGTTAACACAGCTACCACTCGCTTTGCCAACCTTAACCTGTACCTCGGTATGGTTCCGAACTTCCTAGCCAGCCTGGCCAATTATTCTGTCATTGTTATTGGCGTTTTCCTGGTCATGCAAGGGCAATTCTCGCTGGGCATGGTTATGGGCTTTCAGGGCTACATTCAGCTGTTCATGAACCCTGCCATGACCACAATCAGAGCAACCCAAACCCTTCAAGAAATGCGTACTCAAATGGAACGCATCGAAGATGTTATGGAGTATCCCATCGATCCAAATTACCGCGACGAACCCCTTAGCGAAGAAGCCGACTACGGCAAGCTTCGTGGCAAAGTTGAACTGAAGAACGTCACCTTTGGCTATGCGCGTTTGGGCGATCCCGTCATCGCAAACTTCTCTATGACTGTTGAACCAGGCGCAAGCGTGGCATTTGTTGGCGCTTCTGGTTGCGGCAAGTCAACCCTTTCAAAACTTATTGCTGGTCTGTACCAACCTTGGAGCGGCGAAGTACTCTTTGACGGAAAACCAGCATCAGAGATTGACCGTAGCGTGTTTACCAGTTCGGTTTCCGTAGTTGATCAAGACATCATCCTGTTCGAAGACACCATCGCGAACAACATAAGCATGTGGGATGAGTCCATCGAAGACTTTGAAATTATCCTTGCCGCACGTGATGCACAGATTCACGATGACATCATGGCACGCGAAGGCGGCTATTCAGGCAAGATTATCGAAGGTGGCCGCGACCTTTCAGGCGGTCAGCGTCAGCGCCTAGAAATTGCACGCGTTCTTGCTGCCGACCCCCACGTTATTGTCATGGACGAAGCAACAAGCGCCCTTGACGCCAAAACAGAATTCGAAGTTGTACGTGCTGTTAGAAACCGCGGCGTAACCTGCATCATCATCGCTCACAGGCTTTCAACCATTCGAGATTGCGACGAGATTATTGTGCTTGACCATGGTCATGTCGTTGAGCGCGGCACTCACGACGAACTATACGCAAAAGGCGGCATCTATGCCGACCTTGTTTCTAACGACTAGGAGGTGAGGACATGGGCATTTTTGACGAACAAGTACGCCAACGCAAACGCGGCGACCAAGAACTATTCGAAGACTCTATTCTGCGCATGGCCTCCGCTGTAGTCGGA
>JAZQRZ010000035.1:0-17555 GCA_045629845.1 Eggerthellaceae bacterium
GGTTGGCCTGGGTCATCGCCTTGATAATTTCCCTGCGCAGCTTTCGGGTGGCGAACAGCAGCGCGTAGCTATTGCGCGTGCTTTGGCGAAGAATCCTAAGCTGCTGTTGTGCGACGAACCTACTGGCGCGCTTGACTACAACACTGGTAAGGCAATCTTGCGCTTGCTGCAAACCACGTGCTATGACACAGGTAAAACGGTGGTCCTTATTACGCATAACCAAGCCTTCACCTCTATTGCTGATCGTGTCATTCACGTACGTGAAGGTCGTGCGGACGAAATCATTACCAACGAACATCCTGTTTCCGCCGAAACCTTGGAATGGTAGTCAAATGTGATAAGAAGCTAGGCTCTCGTCACATTATTTAGTCGCCTTCAAGATGAGTGCATTTGCGAAAGAATTCCTGCGAACGATAACCCGCAAGCCGGGGCGGTTTTTGGCGCTGCTTGCTATTGTGGCGTTGGGCGCGGGTTTTTACGCAGGCTTGCGCATGACGTCGCCCGATATGAATTTGGCGCTTGATCACTATCTTGACGATACAAATGCTTACGACATTCGTGTGGTTTCAACGCTGGGTTTAACCGACGATGACCTGCAGGCATTAAACGAAGTTGATGGCGTCGAAGATGTTGTGGGTGCCTTTGAATGCGACGTAAAAGCAGCGCTAAACGGCACTGATTACACCATGCGTTTCCATTCGCTTACTGCCACTGAAACCGAAGGTATTAATCAGCTGGTGTTAGCAGAAGGGCAGTGGCCAAGCGCTGACAACGAATGCCTTATCTGCGCAGATCGTATTTTGGACGCGCCTTTTGCGGTGGGCGATACTATAGAAGTTGATACCAGTGAAGGCAACGCATCAAGCTTCCTTCAGCATCATACCTATACCGTGGTTGGCCTCATCCGTTCGCCTCATTACGTGTCTCAAGTCAGCTTGGGCACCAGTTCTATTGGCTCGGGTATTGTGCAGCAGTATGTTTATGTTCCTGCGACTGACTTCAAGCGTACGGTTCCGTATACGGAAGCCTTTATTACCGTGCAGGGTGCCAAGGCTGAATTTAACGATAGTCCTGCGTATTGGAATACCGTTTCGCAGGTTAAGGACAACATCAATGCTATTGCGGACGAACGTGAACAGGCGCGTCTTGATTCGTTGAGCAGCCTATCATCGCTGCGCTTTCATGACGACATTACAACCTATTCAGGTGCGCTTGACCTGCTGGAATTCGGGTTAGAAAACCCACGTTCGTCGCGCCAAGACATCGACAAATGCGAATGGCTGGTCATGGACCGTGACAAGAATACGGGCATGGTCAGCTTTACTTCCGACGCCGAACGGGTTGACCATATCGCCAGCGTTTTTCCCTTCGTATTCTTCCTGGTTGCTGCTTTGGTAGCGCTTACCACCATGACGCGTATGGTTGACGAAGAGCGTCTGCTTATCGGCACGTATAAGGCCCTTGGTTATTCACGTCGTCGCATTACGGGAAAGTACGTAGGTTACGCATTGCTAGGCAGTGGTTTAGGGGCACTTACTGGCATTACGGTGCTGGGCCATTTCTTGCCAGCTATCATCATGAATGCCTATTCAATTATGTACTGGGTGCCTGCAGCAGGTTATCCGCTTGATATTCCGTTGGCGCTTCTTTCGGCGGGTCTTAGTATTGGCATTACGTTGCTTGCTACGTGGTTTTCAGTGGCGCGCACCTTGCATGAAAGGCCTGCAGCATTGTTGTTGCCACCAGCGCCCGCTAAAGGCAAGCGCATTCTGCTTGAAAGGGTGGGGCCGCTTTGGCGCCGTTTGTCCTTCTCTTGGAAGGTAACGTGCCGCAACTTGTTCCGCTACAAGAAGCGCTTTGTCATGACGCTTATTGGTATTGCGGGATGTACGGCGCTTTTGCTTACGGGCTTAGGTTTGCACGACGCTATCAACGACATCATTGATGTGCAGTACACCGATATCGTGCATCACAACGCAACCATTACGGTTGAAAAGGATGTTGAACCAGCTGACCAGCATGCAATAGATGCAGTCATTGCTGACGATGCGTTGGTGCAATCTACAACGCGTGTCTATGCCGAAACCATGCTTGCCAGTGGTCCTCGCACAACCGACAAGCGGGCTGATCTTATGGTGCCCGAAGACCCAGAAGCTTTCGCAGACATGATGACTCTTCGTACGCGCACGGGGCATGAGCCACTCAGTCTTACCGATGGGGAAGTAATCATTAATGAAAAGCTAGCAATTGATTTAGGGCTTTCGGTGGGCGATACCTTCATCCTTGCCGAGCAAGATGCCATGGGTAATGCCACTTCGACAAGCTATGCCTTCACGGTAACTGGCTTAACCGAGGTGTACATCTACAACTTCGTATTCATGAACGCCAACACGTACGAGCAGGCAACGGGCAAGGCGCCTGAATACACAACGTATTTTGCAAACGTTACCAACGATGCTACCGAGCGTAAGAACCTTGACGAGCAAATGGGTGCCATTCAGGGCGTGCGTACCGTTGCCTACAACGATGAGACTATCGAAACGTATCGCACGATGCTGCGTAGCGTCGATCTTATCGTGGTGGTGCTGGTGGTTTCGGCGGCTGCTCTTGCGTTCATTGTGCTGTACAACCTGACTAACATTAATATAGAAGAGCGCGTCCGCGAAATCGCCACGTTGAAGGTGTTGGGTTTCACGCGCCGAGAAACGAACGCCTACATCTTCCGTGAGGTTGCGCTGCTTTCTATTATTGGTTGTCTTATCGGTTTGGTTATTGGTATTCCCTTAGAAAACTTCGTGGTAACTACCGCTGAAGTCGATCAAGTCATGTTTGGACGCACTATTCATACGTTTAGCTTCATTGCTGGTTTCGTATTGACGCTGGTGTTCTCGGCGGCTTCTATGTTGCTTATGCTTCCTAAGCTTGCGCGCGTCAATATGGTCGAATCCCTTAAGTCCAACGAATAAAAGCGCAAACCTGCTTCCACGTGCAGGCGCGGTTCAATTTTTCTCAGAATGCGCTACAATGGCTCCTTGCGTGTTTAAACCCCGTGTCTTAAGGGAGGAAATAATGAAGGTTGTAAAGAAGCCGCTTGAAGACGGGTACTTGCAGTACGACGTCACGGCGACCACGCAGGAAGTCAGCCAGGCGCTGAACCAGGCGTCCGAGCAGTTCTGCGCCAGCATGGGTATCACCCCCGTGCCGGGCAAGACGCCTGCACAGGTTGTCTCCGAGCGCCTTGGCATCAAGGATCTCGATTCCGTCATCGCGGCTCAGGCTGCCGAGATGCTTATCCCGCGCGCCATCGATAAGCAGGGCATCGTGCCTGCATTTACGCCCGATATGGAAGCCAGCGTGCCGCTGAAGCGCGGTCGCGCATTCCAGTTCATCTTGAAGGTACTGCCGAAGCCTAGCTTCGAACTAAGCGATTACAGCTCTGTGTCTATTAAGGTTGAACCGTTCACTCCTGATGAAGAAGAAGTCGACCGTCAGATTGGTCTTATGGCCAAGGAATACATGGCCTTCATTCCTGCCGAAGAAAAGCCCATCCATGCGGGCGATAGCTGCAAAATGAAGATGGTCACCAAGAAGGACGGTCAGGAAATCCCCGGCCTTACCTTCGAAGAGCGCAGCTACACGCTGGGTCAGGATCTTATGCCGAAGGGCTTCGACGAAGGCATCGATGGCATGCAGGTTGGCGAAACCCGTACCTTCACCTTCCAAGGTCCTGGTCTCGACGAAAACTTCAACGAGATTATGGAAACCTATGAAACCACAATCACCATTCTGGAAAACCAGAAGGAAATCGTGCCAGTTGTTGACGACGAATGGGTAAAGAAGAACATGCCCATGTATAAGGACGTTGCCGACATGCGCGAAAAGATTGGCGCTGAAATCAACAAAGAGCGCCGTCGTTTCTACGAGGATTATCGCCGCAACTGCGCCGCCAAGAAGCTGGCTGAACGCTTTGAAGGCAACATTCCTGACGAAGTGTACGAAGGCGCTATGCGCGACGAACACAAGACGCTGCGTCAGCAGGTTGCTCAGACGGGCATGACGTGGGAACAGATCCTTGAGCAGCAGGGTGGCGAACAGCAGGTTTCTATGATGCTCATGGTTTCCATGCGTCAGAACCTGGTTCAGGGCTATGCGCTTGATGCTTACTATCGTCACGAGAAGCTGTCTTACACCGAAGAAGATCTGAACGAAGCTTGCTTCCAGATCAACCCGCGTGATCCGAAGTTTGTCCGTAAGCAGATGGAAAAGAACGGCCTGGGCTACGCACTGCGTGAAGCTGCTGAACGTCTGCGTGCTTGCAAGCGCCTGATTGAAACGGCTGAAATCGAAGAAAAAGAAGTCCCCAATCAGAACTAACGCAAGCGCACGCGCAACATAATTGCGATAAAAATGTGGCGAAGGACTAAATCCTTTGCCACATTTCTTTTTAAGCAATGAAGATTTTTGTAACAGAGGAGTATTCCTCGGTCCATTTTTTGAGCCCTCTTCATAAAAGTGTGGGCAGGTTGTGGACGGAAAAACAGTTCTTGAAGTCTTGTCTTGCCCTACCTATAATGTTTCTTTGCGTCTGACTGTGTATAGACACACCCGGGCGCGTGGATTACGGAGTCAGGACATTTGCCTCCTCAAATGTCATCTGGCAATCGCGATCCACGAAGTGTAGGGGCCCTTGGTGTACGACGAGGCGTGCGAACAAGGGTCTAGGTTAGGAAAGCTCCTGCCGCTGCGGGGAAGCTTTCAAGAGTAGGAAGAGAAAGACATGGGAGTCAAGCAGTACAAGCCGACATCCCCTGGTCGTCGCTTCATGATGGTTTCCGACTTTGCGGAAATCACCACGAGCACGCCAGAGAAGTCGCTGCTCGCGCCGCTGCATAAGCATGCAGGGCGCAACAACAATGGCCGCATCACTACCCGTCACCAGGGCGGCGGTCATAAGCGTCGTTATCGCATCATTGACTTCAAGCGCAACAAGGACGGCGTGCCCGCCAAGGTCGCAACCATCGAATACGACCCGAACCGCACGGCTCGCATTGCGCTGCTGCACTACGCTGATGGCGAAAAGCGCTACATTCTGCATCCGAAGGGCCTGAAGGTTGGCCATATCGTCGTTTCCGGTCCCGATGCTGACATCAAGCCCGGCAACGCATTGCCGCTGGCTAACATCCCTGTTGGTACGCTCATCCACGCAGTCGAGCTGCAGCCTGGTAAGGGCGCTGCTCTGGCTCGTTCCGCTGGCACCAGCATTCAGCTCATGGCTAAGGAAGGCAAGTACGCCATCCTGCGTATGCCGTCTTCTGAAATGCGTCGCGTGCTGCTCACTTGCCGCGCAACCGTCGGCGAAGTTGGCAATGCAGAGCACTCCAACATCAAGATCGGTAAGGCCGGTCGTAGCCGCTGGAAGGGCATCCGTCCGACCGTTCGTGGTACCGTCATGAACCCGATTGACCACCCGCATGGCGGCGGCGAGGGCAAGAACAAGTCCTCGGGTCGTCACCCGGTCAGCCCGTGGGGTGTTCCCACCAAGGGCCATCGTACCCGTAATCCGAAGAAGGCTTCGAGCCGCCTGATCATCCGCAGGCGCAAGAAGTAGCGGCGAGTAAGGAGAAACAGTGAGCAGAAGTCTGAAGAAAGGGCCTTACGTCGAGCCGCGCCTTCTCGGCCGCATTGTGGCCATGAACGAAAAGAACGAGAAGGAAGTCGTGAAGACTTGGTCGCGCGCATCCACCATCTTCCCTGAAATGGTTGGTCACACGATCGCCGTTCATGATGGTCGCAAGCATGTGCCCGTTTACGTAACCGAATCTATGGTCGGCCATAAGCTCGGAGAGTTCGCTCCTACGCGTACCTTCCGTGGCCATGCTGGCGACAAGAAGAAATAGGAGGGGTGAATAATGGAAGCTAAAGCAATCGCACGCTACGTCCGCGTTTCGCCCCGTAAGGCACGCGTGGTCGTCGACCTGGTTCGCGGCAAGTCCGTGCCGGCCGCCCGCGAAATCCTTGCTTTCACCAATCGCGCAATTGCCGAAACCGTCGAAAAGGCGCTGAACTCGGCTGTCGCAAACGCTGAAAACAAGTATCACGTCGATGCCGATTCGCTGTATGTGAAGACGTGCTTCGTCGACGAAGGTCCCACCATGAAGCGCATTCGTCCGCGCGCAAAGGGTTCCGCATCGCGCATTCGTAAGCGCACCAGCCATATCACGATTATCGTTGCAACGCGAGAGGAGGCATAAAGCCTTATGGGTCAGAAAGTAAGCCCCACCGGTTTCCGTCTGGGCATCACCGAGGATTGGCGCAGCCGCTGGTATGCAGGCAAGGACTACGCCGCTAACCTCGAAAACGACCTGGCCATCCGCAAGTTCCTCGATAAGGAACTCGCACGTGCCGCCGTTGCTCGCGTCGAAATCGAGCGTGCTGGCGACAAGACCAAGGTCATCATCACGACTGCCCGTCCGGGTGTCGTAATTGGTAAGAAGGGCGCAGAAATCGACGCTCTTCGCAAGAAGCTGCAAGAGGTTGCTACGGGCACCGTTTCTATCGAAGTTGTCGAGGTTAAGCGCCCCGAACTCGATGCATCGCTCGTTGCGCAGTCTGTTGCTGAGCAGCTGGAAGGCCGCGTTGCTTTCCGTCGCGCTATGCGCAAGGCTGTTCAGTCTGCTCGTAAGAGCGGCTGCGAAGGCATCCGTATTCAGTGCTCGGGCCGCCTGGGTGGCGCCGAGATGTGCCGCCGCGAGTGGTACGCCGAGGGCCGTGTTCCTCGCCACACGCTGCGTGCAAAGATTGACTTCGGGTTTGCCACGGCTGCCACGACGATGGGTTCCATCGGCGTGCAGGTCTGGATTTACCACGGCGAAGTGCTGCCGGGCCAGAAGGCTCCGCAGCCGCAGCTGGAAGGCACGTCCCGTCCGTCCCGTCCGCGTCGCGATCGCCGCGACCGCAACGAACGCAACGAAAGGGGGGCGAAATAGATGCTTAGTCCTAAGCGTGTAAAGCACCGCAAGGTGCAGCGTGGCTCTATGAAGGGTAAGGCCAAGGGTGGCACCAAACTCAATAACGGCGAGTGGGGTATCCAGGCTCTTGAAGCCGCATGGATCACCAACCGCCAGATCGAGGCTGCTCGTGTTGCTATGACTCGTCAGATGAAGCGTGGCGGTAAGGTGTGGATTACCATCTTCCCCGACAAGCCGATCACCAAGAAGCCTGCTGAGACCCGCATGGGCTCGGGCAAGGGCAATCCTGAGGGCTGGGTAGCAGTTGTTAAGCCTGGCCGCATCATGTTCGAGATCGCCGGCGTTGATGACGAAGTAGCTAAAGAAGCTCTGCGTCTGGCTATCAACAAGTTGCCCATCAAGTGCAAGATTGTGAACCGTGAAAGCGAGGGGCAGCAATAATGAAACCTGCAGAGATTCGCGAGCTTTCCGCGGAAGATCTGAACGCGAAGCTCAAGGAAGCGCGCGAGGAATTGTTTAACCTGCGCTTCCAAATGGCGACGAGCCAGCTCGACAATACGGCTCGCGTCCGTCAGGTCAAGAAAGACATCGCCCGTATCCAAACCGAGATGCGCGCGCGTGAGCTGCGTGCTCTGAACTAAGACGGGGAGGAAGATAATGGCAGAAGAAACTCGCAATTTGCGCAAGGTTCGTCAGGGCGTTGTCGTCAGCGACGTCAACGACAAGACCATCGTTGTGCAGATCAAAGAGCGTAAAGCTCATCCAATTTATAAGAAGATGATGACCAGCACCAAGAAGTTCCACGCTCACGACGAGAACAACGAGGCGCACATCGGCGACACCGTACGCATCATGGAAACGCGTCCGCTGTCTAAGATGAAGCGTTGGCGTTTGCTCGAAATCGTCGAGCGCGCGAAATAGTGCGGCGACGGAAGAAAGTTAGGTACAGCAATGATTCAGATGCAATCCATGCTCGCAGTTGCCGATAACTCCGGCGCCCGCAAGGTGCAGTGCATCAAGGTTCTGGGTGGCACGGGCCGCCGTTATGCAGGCCTTGGTGACGTCATCATTTGCTCGGTGAAGGAAGCTATCCCCAACGCGGGCGTCAAGAAAGGCGACGTCGTACGTTGCGTCATCGTGCGTGTGAAGAAGGAAGTTCGCCGCAACGATGGTAGCTACATCAAGTTCGACCAGAACGCCGCTGTTCTCATCAACGAGGACGGCAGCCCCCGTGGCACGCGTATCTTCGGGCCGGTTGCCCGCGAGCTGCGCGAAAAGAAGTACATGAAGATCGTGTCTCTGGCACCGGAAACGCTGTAAGGGGGGTGTCAAGCAAATGGCAGGTTTGAATGTAAAGAAGGGCGATACCGTAAAGGTTATTGCTGGCAAGGATAAGGGCAAGGAAGGCGAAGTCATCCGCGCTCTGCCGAGCAAGGGCCGCGTCGTCGTTGAGAAGGTCAACATCGTAAAGAAGGCGCAGCGCCCGACTCAGGCCAACCCGCAGGGTGGCATCATGTCGATGGAGGCTCCTATCGATGCTTCCAACGTCATGTTGGTGTGCCCAAGCTGCAAGGCCCCGACCCGTGTCGCTCATCGTGTTGATGAAGCTGGCAAGAAGCACCGCGTGTGCAAGAAGTGCAACAAGGACATTGATTAATTCAATGTTTGAAATGGCCCTCGGGGAAACCCGAGGGACCTGGGGTCAGAAATCCCGGGTTTAATTCATCGGAAAGGACTGAAAAGATATGACTCCTCGTTTGAAGGAACGTTACAAGACCGAGATTGTGCCGCAGCTCGAAAAAGAGCTGAACATCGCTAACATCAACCAGGTTCCGCGTGTCACCAAGATCGTTGTGAACATGGGTGTTGGCGCTGCGGCTGCCGATGCGAAGGTGCTCGACGGTGCCGTCGCTGATATGCGTGTCATCACCGGCCAGCAGCCGATGATCTGCCGCGCGAAGAAGTCCATCGCTGGTTTCCATATCCGCGAGGGCATGGCTATTGGTTGCAAGGTTACGCTGCGTGGCGACCGCATGTGGGAATTCATGGACCGTCTGCTGTCCACTGCTCTTCCTCGCGTTCGCGACTTCCGTGGCATCAACCCTGACAGCTTCGATGGCCGTGGCAACTATTCGCTGGGCATCACCGAGCAGCTGATCTTCCCGGAGATCGACTACGACAAGATCGACCGCACGCGCGGCATGGATATCACGGTGGTCACCACCGCTGAAGATGACGAGCAGGCTTTTGCGCTGCTGAAGGCGCTGGGCTTCCCGTTCAAAGTGCGTAAGGACCAGTAATTCAAACGAACCAATTGGGTGAAAACTGATTGCAAGAGTAATCAGAGAATTAGGAAAGAAGGACGTACATGGCAAAGAAATCGATGATCGCCAAGTCTAAGCGCGAGCCGAAGTTCTCGACGCGCCAGCACAACCGCGGCACGCGTTGCGGACGTCCGCGTGCTTACTATCGCAAGTTCGGCCTGTGCCGCGTGTGCCTGCGCGAGCTTGCTAACAAGGGCGAACTCCCCGGCGTGACGAAGGCTTCCTGGTAGGAACAAGTGACGACGGGTGTGCCTCCGCTTAAGGCATAGGCGCTAAGGGCGTCTGTGAACCAGAGCGACAAGGTTCATCAAGGACTAAGGAGAAAAGCAAATGACATTGGGCGATCCCATTGCAGACATGCTCACGCGCATTCGCAACGCGAACACGGTGGGCAAAGACACGGTGTCGATGCCGACGAGCAAGAAGCTTGTCGAAATCGCACGCGTGATGGCCGAAGAAGGCTATATCACTCGCTATGAGGTCATCGACGGCGACCCCCGCGGTACGCTTGAGATCACCCTCAAGTACGGCGAAAAGAAGGCTAAGACAATCCGCGGCATCAAGCGCATCAGTAAGCCCGGCCTGCGTATTTACGCTGGCAAGGACGAGCTGCCTCGCGTGCTCGGTGGTCTTGGCACTGCCATCATTTCGACGAGCAAGGGCGTGATGTGTGACCGCGACGCACGCAAGGCGGGCGTTGGCGGCGAAGTCATCGCGTACGTTTGGTAGGAAAGGAGCGATAAGCTATGTCTCGTATTGGCAAAATGCCCATCACCGTTCCTGCCGGCGTTACTGTTACCATTGACGGCACTTCTGTTACCGCCAAGGGCCCCAAGGGCGAACTCAGCAGGACGTTCCGCCCGTTTGTCACCATCGAACAGGATGGCGACACCATTACTGTTAACCGCATCGACGATTCTCGCGACGCTAAGGCTCAGCACGGTCTGGTCCGTACGCTTGTTGCAAACATGGTCGAAGGTGTTTCCACGGGCTTCACCAAGAAGCTTCAGCTCATCGGCGTTGGTTATCGTGCTTCGCTGAAGGGCAAGGATCTGGAAATGCAGCTCGGCTATTCGCACCCGGTTCTCGTGAAGTGCCCTGAAGGCATCACGTTCGAGTGCCCGCAGCCAACCGAAATCGTTGTTACTGGTCCGAGCAAGGAACAGGTTGGCCAGGTGGCCGCCGACATCCGCAAGTGGCGTAAGCCTGAACCTTACAAGGGTAAGGGTATCCGTTACGAAGGCGAATATGTCCGTCGTAAGCTCGGCAAGGCAGCCAAGGGCGAATAACACCTAACCGTCGAAGGGATTAAGCAATGAAAACTCAGAATGCAAGAAAGAGGGAGACCGGTCTTGTTCGCCGCCATCGTCGTGTCCGCGGCAAGATTTCCGGCACCGCTGCGCGTCCCCGCATGTGTGTGACGCGTTCTAACAATAACGTGTATGTCCAGATTATCGACGACGTAGCGCACAAGACGCTGCTCGGCGCGTCCACCCTTGGTGCTGAATTCAAGGCAACGGGCAAGAAGAGCGGTACTGTCGAAGGCGCTGCTGCACTCGGCGAAATCATTGGCAAGAAGGCCGTCGAGGCCGGCATCACCGAAATCGTGTTCGACCGCGGTGGTCATCTGTACCATGGCCGCGTGAAGGCCGTGGCTGATGCCGCCCGCGAAGCAGGACTGAAGTTCTAGAAAGGGAATGCGATATGCCTCGTAATCAGAAACAGCAGGAATCGAACGTTCCCGAGCTTCAGGAACGCGTCGTTACCATCAAGCGTGTCGCCAAGACTGTTAAGGGCGGCCGCCGCATGCAGCTGACCGCACTCGTGGTCGTTGGCGATGGCCAGGGCAACGTTGGTGTTGGCCTGGGTAAGTCCAAGGAAGTCCCCACCGCCATTTCTAAGGGCGTCGAGGACGCAAAGAAGAACATGTTCCACGTGGCACTGACGCCCGAAGGCACCGTTCCTCATGACATCATGGGCGAATTTGGTGCAGGTCGCGTGCTCATCAAGCCCGCTATTCGTGGTACCGGTGTTAAGGCCGGCGGCCCGGTTCGTGCGGTCATGGAGCTCGCTGGTGTCACCGACGTTATCACGAAGTCGCTTGGCACGAACAACGCCATGAACATCGTGAAGGCTACGGCTGAAGGCCTGAAGAACATGCAGAGCCCTGAACAGGTCGCAGAGCGCCGCGGCGTTTCCGTCGACTACATCTGGGGCCGCAAAGAAGGCAAGGCCGCCGCGGTCGATACGACCGAGAAGGTTAAGGAGGCCGAATAATGGCACAGCAGAAGATGCTGCGTTTAACGCAGGTTAAAAGCCAGATTGGCCGCAAGTACGATCAGGAACAGACGCTGAAGTCGCTGGGCCTGGGCCGTATCGGCAAGACGCATGACATCGTTGATAACGAAAGCGTGCGTGGTATGATTTTCAAAGTGAAGCATCTCATCACTGTTGAGGAGCTTTAGAACTAAATGTGACAGGAGTTTTTCCTCCTGTCACATTTGGCTATAATGCCATAGGAGTTTGCTGGCGAGCGAGCTGCCAGCACGGGACCCATGTCCCGTATAGCGAAAAAAGGAGAGAAACATGGAACTTAAAGATCTTTACCCAGCACCTGGTTCGCGTCACGCAAAGAAGCGTGTAGGCCGTGGTCCTGGTTCCGGCAAGGGCAAGACTGCAGGCCGTGGTGAAAACGGTCAGCTTTCTCGTGCTGGTGGCGGTAAGCGTGCTGGCTTCGAAGGCGGTCAGACTCCTCTGGCTCGTCGTCTTCCGAAGCTGCCTGGCTTCACCAACATCAACCGCGTTGAATATGTGCCGGTTAATGTAAAGACTCTTGAAGAGCGCTTCGAGGCCGGCGATGTTGTCGACCGCGACAGCCTCATCGAAAAGAACGTCATCAAGAAGTACGAGAAGCTGGTCAAGGTGCTCGGCGACGGCGAGCTGACCAAAGCTCTCACGGTTAAGGTCGACAAGGTCTCGAAGACGGCCCAGGCCAAGATCGAGGCTGCAGGTGGAAAGGTTGAAGAGCCTTGCTAAGTTCGATCATCGACGCATTCAAGGTACCGGAACTCCGCAAGAAGATTCTGTTCACGCTTGCCATTTTGGCTCTGTATCGCGTGGGCGCTTACTTGCCTGTTCCGGGCATCCCGTTCAACCAGTTCGCTACGGCGTTCATGGATACGAACCAGACGAATGCAGGCGGCGTTTCAATGACAATGCTGGACTTGTTCACCGGTGGTGCTTTGTCTAACTTCTCGGTGTTCTCACTCGGCATCATGCCCTACATTACTGCATCAATCATCATGCAGTTAATGCAGGGAGTTATCCCGGCGGTTGGTCGTTGGGCCAAAGAAGGCGAAACGGGTCGTCGTCGTATCACGCAGATTACCCGTTACCTTACGTTGGTCCTTGGTCTTATCAACGCCATTGGTTACCTGCTGCTTTTCCAGTCTACGCAGTACGGCGTTGTGTTCACCGATGCGGTTCCGCATTGGCTGACCAGCATCGTAATCGTGTTCACCCTGGTAGCAGGTACTGCTTTCATCATGTGGATGGGCGAACTTATTACGCAGCGCGGTGTGGGCAACGGTATGTCGCTCATCATCTTCATCAGCATCGTGTCGCGTGTTCCGTCGGCCATCTTCAGCTCCATTAACCTGACGGCTGATACGGGTATGGGCATTGCCATCACGGCTCTTATTCTTATTGTGGTGCTGGCTTGCATCCCGGCTATCATCTTCATGGAGCGCGCTCAGCGTCGTATCCCTGTTAACTACGCAAAGCGTGTTCAGGGTCGTCGCATGATGGGCGGTCAGAATACCTACATTCCGCTGAAGGTGAATGCGGCTGGCGTTATTCCCATCATCTTCGCAAGCTGCCTGATTTACTTCCCGGCGCAGCTGGCGGCTCTGTTTAATGTGGGTTGGCTGAACGTATTTGCTGATGCGGTTTCTACCGGTTGGCTGAACTGGATTCTTACGGTTGCTCTTATCGTATTCTTCGCGTACTTCTACACCTCTATGGTGTTCAATCCTGAAGAAACCAGCGATAACATTCGTAAGCAGGGCGGCTTTATTCCTGGCATTCGTCCGGGTAAGGCTACGACTGACTACATTCGCAACGTTATGCGTCGTATTACGTTGCCAGGTGGTTTGTACATCGCGCTTATCGCGGTTGTGCCTTCCATCCTGTTTTTCTTCACGGGCAACCAGCTGATTCAGGCCTTTGGTGGCACGTCAATCCTCATTATGATTGGCGTTGCGCTCGACACCATGACCAAGGTTGAAAGCCAGTTGAAGATGCACAACTACGACGGCTTCTTCAAGTAAGAAACGCCTTTCGTAACGCAACTTAAGTGGCAGGTACCCAGTACCTGCCACTTTTTTATTCCTGAATGTAGTAAAGCATCAGCTGCTTTTCTACATCTGAAAAAACTATGCTCGTACAATATGACGCTATAATGGCTTAGTAAGAATAATTCGAGGGAAGGAATCACTCATGATGGAGTTCTGCGTGTTCTTCGTCATTCCCTTTGATGAGGATACTCCACGTGGTGAAGGCGACGCGACTATCGAACGCGCTCGCGCATTAAAGGAACAAGTCGAAGAAGAATGCTTAACCGAATTTCATGCGTTAGTGCCGCAGGAAGAACGTAAGCACAGCGTGTGGGCACAAAGTCGTGTCGATCTTGAAATGCGTATCATTGGTGTCAGTCTGCGCCTTCCCATCGAAAAGGGTGCACAGAGAAACGTGGTGGCTGCTGTCGTTCACGACGACTTCCTGTATTGGGATTACGAAGAGCTTACCAAGGTAATGTCTGCAATGCATGAATCTGTTTCGAAGGTTGCCGCCACTCATGGCGTGCCTTGCCATACGGCGTTCAACGAAGTGAAGTATCGTCGGTAGGCTATGGGCAGCGTTTCTATTCCATATGTCATATGTTCCATTCTTGCGTTTGTGCCAGCACTTGTGCTGCACGAAATGGGGCATGCCTTTGCAGCGTATAAGCTGGGTGACCCTACCGCGAAATCCCAGGGTCGTTTGTCCTTTAACCCTTTAAAGCACATCGATCCGTTTGGCACGGTGCTTATGCCGCTTATGCTCATGCTTATGAACATGCCTATTTTTGGCTATGCAAAGCCGGTTCCGTATAACCCGCGCTATTTCGAGAACCCACGCAAAGGCGATCTTATTGTTGGCTTAGCGGGCCCTGCGGCAAACTTGCTGCAGGCAGCGGTTGGAACTGGTATTGCCTGGGCCGTGTGGGGTGGTGCGCATGCGGCCGTTCAGCATAGTTACTCATTACTGATGACCACTGGCTCAACCGATATCCTGGGCTATTTCATGTTGTACTTCTTGCCGTACTACGTGCTTATCAACCTGTTCTTGATGTTCTTTAACATCTTGCCGATTCCACCGCTTGATGGCTCTTCGATATTTGCCTTTTTCTGCCCTGTGAAGTACCTGCCAACCTATTACAAGATTCAGCAGTACGCTCTGCCTATCTTTTTGGTTATCGTAATTCTGGTTCCGCAGCTCTTTAATATCGATCCCATCGGCGCATATCTAAATGTCACCGCCTATAACGTGTTTAACCTTATCTTCCCGTTTTAGGTGAACTATGTCGTATCGTGTGCGCACAGATAATTTCGAAGGCCCTTTCGACATTTTGCTGTACCTGGTTAGCAGGCAGCGTGTCGATATTGGCTCTATCAACATTGCCGATATTGCTGACCAGTATTTGGAAGAAATCTCGCGTGTGCGCATTGTCGACCTAGATGTAGCAAGTGACTTTCTGCTGGTTGCGTCAACGCTGCTCGAAATTAAGGCAGCCAGTCTTATTCCGCGTGATCGCGATATAGCAGACGACGAAATTGCTGAACTTGCGCCGAACGAGGCGCGCGATATTCTGGTTCAGCGTCTGTTGGAATACAAGAAGTTCAAGAATGCGGCTGCTATGCTGGAAGGGCGCGAACAGGCGCAAGCACGTTTGCACTTCCGTCCTTTCGGTCCAGATCCAATCTTTACACAGGCTATGCCTGACTTTTTGCGTGATGTATCACTGGATGCCTTGGCTCAGTTGGCAGCAGAAGCATATGCGCGTCGCGAAACCGTGTTGCTTGAATCCGAGCATATTGCTGCTAAGCCAATTCCCGTTGAAGTACATGTACGTGCGCTGCATTCACGCATTATGAATCGCAAGCGTTTGCGTTTTTCGGAATTGGTTGATAACTCAACCCCTACGCCCGTTGTGGTGGTTACGTTTTTGGCAGTGCTTGAGCTTTACAAGCGTTCAATGGTGCGTGTGCGTCAAAGCGAACAGTTTGGCGATATCGAAATTGATTACATCGAAGGCTCGGGCAATCTGGTGTTTTCGAAAGATGACGAATTAGAATAGCGTTTAGTTGCGCATGGTGCTTAAAGCACGATACGAGGAGCGAACATGTTTGAAGGAATCGATTTAGAGCATTTACCAGCAGCGCTTGAGGCTTTGCTGTTTGTTACCGACGAGCCGGTTACTGCTCTAACGCTTGCGAACATGCTTGACGAAAACGTTGAAGAGATTGAATTGGCGCTTGAATCGCTGCAGCAAAGCCTTGAAAACGATGCGCGTGGTATTCAGCTGCGTGAAGTTGCGGGTGGCTGGCGTTTGTACACGCATCCTGCTTATCACGAACTTATCGAAAAGTACGTGCTGTCGTGGGATACGCGTCGTATGTCGAACGCGGCTCTTGAAGTGTTAGCAATTGTGGCGTATTCGCAGCCTGTTACTCGTGCACAGATTTCTGCAATTCGCGGCGTTACGTCTGATGGTCCGCTGAACACTTTGGTCGAGCGCGGCTACGTTCGCGAAGCGGGTGTGGCAGAAACACCAGGCAACCCAACGCTGTACGCTACAACGCGCACCTTCCTTGAAAAGTACGGTTTGCGCTCGCCAGCTGATTTGCCCGATTTGGAAGAGTTTGCTCCCGACGAGAAAACGGCGCAGCTTATTCGCGAACGTTTGGGTGCGCCTGCTCAGGGTACTCAGATTCCTGACGAACGTGATTTGCCATCACCTGAACAGATGGTTGCCGATGCGCAAGCCAGTCTGTTGGGTGTTGTAGACAAAATTGATTTTGACCAGCTTACCTTCAATACCGACGACGAATAAGAGGGAAGGGTCAGTCCTTTTCCGCGTTTTGGAGACTGCGCAGTCATGATTGCTTTCGAAGATCGACCAGATGACGGGAATGGTGGCAAGGTGGTTCCCATGCGTCTTCAGAAGTTCCTTGCGCGCGCAGGGGTGGCTTCGCGTCGCGCTTCCGAGAACTTAATGACTGCGGGTCGTGTCACCGTGAATGGGGAAGTGGTCAGCGAACTTGGCGCCAAGGTTGATCCTTTGGTTGATGAAGTGGCGGTAGATGGCAAGGTGGTTGTGCTATCTGATTCGCCCGTCACGATTATGCTTCATAAGCCAGCGGGCGTTATTACCACGATGAAGGCTCAGTCGAACAAGCCCATCGTGGCTGACCTTGTGCCAACTGATGAATATCCTGGCTTGTATCCTATTGGTCGGCTTGATGCTGACACAACAGGCCTCCTGTTGTTTTCGACCGATGGGGCATTAGGAAACGAGCTATTACACCCAAGTCGACATGTGGCAAAAACCTATCAAGCACGTTTGCGGCGGCCTCTTTCAGATAAGGCGGCTGACCAATTGCGTGCGGGTGTTTTGCTTGACGATGGTCCTACGCAGCCAGCTGAAGTTGCTTTCGAGGAAACGAATCGTAAACTTGTGCATATAACTGTGCATGAAGGGCGCTATCATCAAGTAAAGCGCATGTTTGAAGCGGTTGATAACGAAGTTGTGGCCTTACATCGTGAATCGTTTGGACCGCTTGAACTTGGAACGCTGAAGCCGGGCAAGTGGCGCTTGTTGGAAAACGACGAAGTAGCGCTTCTGATGCAGGGGAGGCAGGTGAACGCGCATGGCAAAGAAGGGCACGCGTAAAGACGATGCTGATTTAGCTTTGCGCCCTGAAGCCCCGCAAAAGCGTAAGAAGGTTTTGCGCTTAAAGATTACTGGCTGGGGTGTGGCTGCTCGTGTTACTGCTGTGTGCGCCTTTATTTGCATGCTTCTTCCGTGGCTTCATGCACCTGGGATTAACGTTCTTGCCGAATTCTCTTGGATGTTTGGCCTGTATATTCAGCAGGGCGATTTCCTGTTTCCTATGTATACAGCAGGCGAAATGGCAGAGTTTCTTGATGCCATTACTGGTAG
>JAZQRZ010000036.1:0-2283 GCA_045629845.1 Eggerthellaceae bacterium
TTTTACGCCTTCGTGAAGCGTACGTGTCCATATTGTGCGGGACGTGGCGGTCTAAATGCGCTTTTGCGAAAATACGACTGTCAATCTCGTACGAGGAGCACACATGAACAAATCTAAGTTCTTGAAGACTATTGCTGCAATCGGTGTTGTAGCAGCGTGTTCGTTCGGTCTGGTTGCCTGCCAAAACAACAGCAGTCCAGCAGGTGGGACAGCAGCAACAGTCAATGGCGTTGCGATTCCCGAGGAAGAAGTCACCAACACAATTCAAACGGTGCGTACGCAATCGGGTCTTGAGACCGAGGATGCTTGGGGTGAATTCCTGGCTTCCAACGATATGACGCCCGAAAGTGTGCGCGAGCAAATTATCGACTCGTACGTTAATCAGGAACTTGTGAAGCAGGGCGCCAAGGATCTGGGTGTTACGGTCGACAGCTCTGAGGTCGATACCTACGTCGAATCCATGAAGGCAAACTTCGACAGCGATGATGCCTGGAAGGAAGCTTTGTCTGGCGCAGGCTTCACCGAGGAAAGCTATCGCGAAAGCATTGAAGAATCGCTGCTGACGCAGGGTGTGGGCACCTACTTCGAAGACAAGGCCGAACCAACCGATGCTGATGCACTTGAATCGGCCAAGACCTATGCTTCTTATTACGATGGTGCAAAGCGTTCTTCGCACATCCTGTTCAAGGTTGAAAATACCAGCGACGAAGCAGCTATGGCTGCTGCTCGCGAAAAGGCCCAGGGCGTTCTGAACCAGATTAATGCTGGTGCTGATTTTGCCGAGATGGCCAAGCAGAATTCCGATGATACGTCTGCTGAAAAGGGCGGCGACGTGGGTTGGGATCGCACTTCCACGTTTGTGACTGAATATCAGACGGCGCTCGACGGCTTGGAACTCGATCAGGTCAGCGGCTTGGTTGAAACTCAGTATGGCATTCATATCATCAAGTGCACCGAAGTGTACAAGGCTCCTGAAGAGGTCACCAGCCTTGATCAGCTGCCGGAAGAATTCCGCGAAACGATTAAGAGCATGGCGAAGTCCGTGAAGGCCAACAACGATTACAACGAGTGGCTGGAAGGTCTGCGTGAAAGCGCTGACATCGTTATCAACGACATGCCAGCAAACGTTCCCTACAACGTTGACATGAGCAAGTACGAAACTTCCAGCAGCCCTGCCGCTACTGATGCGTCTGCTTCTGCTACTTCCGCTTCTGCTGAAGCTGCCAGCAGTGATGCCGCCGCTTCTAGCGGCTGGGCTGCCGCCAGCGACTCTGCTGCAAGCGCTGGCGCTGAAGTTGCTTCCAGCGAAGGTGCCGCTAGCAGCGCATCCGCTAGCTCGTCTTCCGCTTCGTAGCGTGAGCAAACATTAGCTTCTTGTAGGGCGGCTTCGGCCGCCCTTTTTGTTGCTAAAATGACCCCATGTTCATCACTTTTATTGCAGCAGCGGCACTTGGTGTCTTCATAGGCCTGTTTTCGGGCCTTCTTGGCGTTGGCGGTGGAACGGTCATGGTGCCTATGTTTCGCCTTGTCTTCGGGCTGAGTGCTTTCGCGTCAACCGGTACGTCGCTGTTTACGGTTATTCCGACCTCATTATCAGGGGTTATTTCTCATCTTCGCAGGAAGACGTGCATTCCTAAGCTTGGTCTTGTTTTGGGTATTGGCGGCGCGTGTACTTCACCGCTTGGCGTGCTTCTTGCAAATAACTCGCCGAGCTGGGCGGTTATGTGCGCGACGGCGCTGGCCATTGGCTATTCGGCCTACAACATGCTTAAGAAGGTGCGAGAGTTGCCTAAGGATGGCTCTCGGGTCGATTTGAAGGCGGCTGGCAGCGCCACTGCTGGCAGTTCCGCTATTAACGCTGCCAACGACCTCACCACAAGCAAAACCGCCCCAAATGCGCTTGAAGTGCCAACCATTACCACTAAACAGCTCGTCGCTGGATTTGTCATTGGCCTTATCGCGGGCATCGCGTCGGGTTATGTCGGTTTGGGTGGCGGCTTCCTTATGGTGCCGCTTATGCTGGTTTGGCTGAACATCCCCATGAAACAGACGGCAGGAACATCGCTGCTAGCTGTTATGCTGCTTGCGATACCAGGCGCAATTACCCAGGGCGTTCTGGGAAACATTGACTACTTAGTAGGCATAGCTACAGCTGTTGGTACTATTCCAGGTGCTTATCTAGGTGCGCGGCTGGTCTCGCGCGTGCCCGAACGGCAACTTCGCATAGCGTTTTCGGTTTTCCTGGGCATCGGCGCAGTTCTCTTGGTCGTGAAAGAAGTGTCG